>DYDL01000023.1:23590-25390 GCA_020717925.1 Desulfocapsa sp. | reverse complement strand
ATGCCGTACCCGGCGCCGGCAATTTGCCAGTTTGCTCGCTGCTCAGGCGTTGCATGGAGCAGACGAGGATACCATGCCAGGGGAACCGTTATCGTCCGCCCGTCGAACAGATCGACACTAATTGCGTCATCGGTAAAGCGTACGTCCCTGACTTGCTCACCAGCCTTAGGTTCCGAAGTATTCATTCTAGGCCTCCAGCAGTTTCCTCTGGTGTTCCTAGCGCTCCTGTACTGTGTAGGCTTAGCGTGTGACAAAATATTTGTCAACGCGGAAAATGTCAGGACGGAGCCGGGCCGTCAAGAAACTTTGATTGGGGGAACCTAAGAGGGGGGGAAGGGGGACATCCATGATTCTTGCACCACGCCAATGGTGGCACGAGCCGACAGGAGGCCGCGCCGGTTTATGCGGGGCTCAGTCGATGCCCAGTTTTTTCATTTTGCGCCACAGGGTGGTCTTGTGCAACCCCATCTCCATGGCGGTCTTCTGTTTGCTGCCCTGGTTGCGGATGAGCGCCTGGCGGATGGTTTCCGCCTCGGCCTGGGCGATAAGATTGAGCTTGGGGGCTGGCAACTGCGTCTGCTGTTCCCCGACCACGTGCCGCCACAGGTCCTGGGGCAGGTGCTCGGGGCGAATCTCGTGGTTGCGGCAGAGGACAAAGGCGTACTCGATGATATTTTCCAACTCCCTGATATTGCCAGGAAAGTCGTGACTCATCAGCATGGCCATCGCCTCGCCTGACAGTTGCTGGATATCCTTTTCCTTTCTGGAGTTGAAGATGCGGAGGAAGTGATCAATGAGCAGGGGGATGTCCTCACGCCTGGCGGCCAGGGAGGGCAGGGTGATCTTTACCACGTTCAGGCGATAGTAGAGATCCTCGCGAAACTGGCCCCGGGCTACAAGTTCCGGCAGGTTGCGGTTGGTGGCGGCGATGATCCGGGCATCGGTTTTCAGGGTGTAGGTGGCGCCCAGGGGCTCGTACTCCTTTTCCTGGAGAACGCGTAACAATTTAATCTGCAGGGCAGTGGAGATATCGCCGATCTCGTCCAGCAGGATGGTGCCGCCTTGGGCCATGGCGAAGCGCCCGGGCTTGTCCCGTTTGGCGTCGGTGAAGGCGCCCTTGACATAGCCGAACAGTTCCGATTCGAGCAGGGTGTCGGGCAGGGCGCCGCAGTTGATGCCCACGAATTTCCCCTGGCTCCGTTTGCTCAGGTTGTGGATCGCCTTGGCAAAGAGTTCCTTACCAGAACCAGATGGCCCCTCGATAAGCACGGTGGAATCGCTTTCAGCGATATCGGGCAGGATGTCCAGGATCTTCTTGACCGCGTGGCTTTTGCTGATGATGTCCTCAAAAGTATATTTTTCCGCGATTTCCTTGCGCAGCAACTCCTCGGTGGACAGGTCGCGGAAGGTCCAGACCCGGCCGACCACCACGCCGTCGTCGTTCAGCAGGTTGGCGGCGGACACGCTGACCGGCACATGGTGGTCGCTGACGTCCTTGATCGTCACCCGGCAGTCCTTGACCTCCTCGCCGTTCTCCATGCTCTGCCTCAGAACGCATTCGCCCTGGCAGATGTCAACCTGAAAAACTTCGTGACATTTTTTGCCAATTGCCTTCAGGCATGACATGCCGGTGATCTTTTCCGCGGCCCGGTTGAAAGAGGTGATGTTGTGCTCCAGGTCCACGGTGAACACCCCGTCGGCAATCGAGTCCAGGATGGTGCTGCGCAGGATTTTTTCGCTGCCGGAGAGATCCCGGAATGACTCAACCCCGCCTACGATCCTGCCGGTGGTGTCCTTGAG
>DYDL01000023.1:10103-23530 GCA_020717925.1 Desulfocapsa sp. | reverse complement strand
GCAGTCGATGATCTCCTCGCCGCTTTCCATGCTTTTGCGCAGGGCGCAATCGTGCTCGCAGATATCGGCCTTAAAAACCTCGTGGCATTTCTTGCCCACTGCCGCCTCTCTGGATACCCCGGTAATCTTCTCCGCGGCAAGGTTGAATGAGGTGATGATGTTGTCGTTGTCAACGGTGAAGACACCGTCGGCAATCGAGTCCAGGATGGTCCGGCGGTGGATGGTATCGCAGCCCGATAGGTCGCGGAACGATTCCACTCCGCCCACGATTCTGCCGGTGGCGTCCTTGAGGATGGCGGTGGAGACGCTGATCGGTATGATCTTGCCGTGGGCGTTTTTGATTTTCACCGGGCAGTCGATGATCTCCTCGCCGCTTTCCATGCTTTTGCGCAAGGCGCAATCGTGCTCACAGATATCGGCCTGAAAGACCTCGTGGCATTTCTTGCCAACCGCTGTCTCGCTGGAAACACCGGTGATCCTCTCCGCGGCCCGGTTGAATGAGGTGATGATCTGATTGTTGTCCACGGTGAAGACGCCGTCGGCAATATTGTTCAAGATGATGCGACGCCTGGATCTTTCCCCTGAGACATCGCGAAAGGTCTCAACGCCTCCCACCACGTTTCCAAGTTCGTTCTTGAGGATGGCGGTGGAGACGCTGATGGGCACGATTTGGCCCTTGGAGTTTTTGATGTTGACCGGGCAGTCGATGACCTCTCCGCCACATTCCATGCTCTGCTTCAGGGCACATTCGTTTTCGCAGATGTCGGCCTGAAAGACCTCGTAGCACTTTTTGCCAACCGCCTCCTCGCGGGAGACGCCGGTGATCTTTTCCGCGGCCCGGTTAAAAGAGGTGATGCTGCCGTCCAGGTCCACGGTGAAGACGCCGTCGGCCACACTGTCGAGGATAATGCGTTTGGCCACCCGATCCGCCATGTCGGCGGTTGATCTGTTTTCAGTGCCCTTGATCTTTTCCAGGGCCGACAGGGCTGCCCAGCCATCGTTTAAGAGGTAACCTTTCATGGTGATACCTTGCTTCTCCGTGGAGGTGGTTGCCAATTGCAACCCATGTTGCACGATAAACATACCAGAAAATTGTACAAATCGCTTGTCAGTGATAGGCAGGGGGTCATGGCGTCCGCAACTGTTCGACAATGGCGGCAATTCTACCGCCCTGCTCAAGAATGATGCCGGCTATGCGGCGCCCCTCCAGCACGATCTTTTCCGACAGGTTTTCCTGGTTCTCACCATGTTCTTGCTGCGTAAAGGAAGTCGCCATCACCCTGGCATATTTTTCTACGTCAGAGCTCAAAGTCCGCACCCGCACGCTGACCTGCTCAGCCTGCTCGGCCAGTTGCCGCGACAACGCATCCTGCAGTGACGTTACCCGGGCGGCCGGCTCATCCTGCAAAGGTATGGCCAGGAGCAAAGTTCGGCCGCTGCCTGAAGATACGTTGTGGCCGAAGGGCAAAACGGCCACCAGATAGTTGCCCTTGCATTGGTCAAAGGTAGTTTGCAACAGGGCTGGCGTTTTTTCCGTCAAAAAGGAGCGGAAGGAGTCAGCCGCAGTGGTGTCTGGACGGGAGAAAAGCAGGGCCGCGAGATCCTTTCCCTCCATCTGGGCACTCTGTAGGCCGAGGCAGGACAGAGCGCTGATATTGGCCTGGAGTACCTGTCCATTTTCTGCAAGAACAAAAGATGGGTAGGCAAAGGCATTAATTTGTTTTTCCTGGTTTCTGGCGGAATTGTCGATGTACTGCTCTGTCCTGCCTGGCGCCGAGGTTTCAAGGCCGATCCAGACAATGGTGGCTGGGGCGCTTTCCGCTTTATGCAGGTGCTGCATGAAATATTTCTGGGCTCGCATACGGTCGCGCAGCGCGGCGTTGAAGGTATTTTCCCGGCTCTCACCGACAGCAAAGGAATGAAAAGTTTTTTCCCAAACCGCCCGCTCTTCCTGATTAAGAAAAATATCCTGGAATTTCTGACCAACAACCTCCATGGCTGGTCGGCCGCAGAATTTTTCCATGGTGGTGTTGAGAGCAATTATTGTGCCATCCGGCAGCAGGGTGGCAGTCAGGAGGTTGAAGGAGTTTGCAAGAAATGTGGTGAAATGGTGTTCCGTTTCCCTGGTTTCCAGTTTTTTTACCTGCTGGGCATGCCGGAGCAGCAATTTTTCCATGGATCCGGAGAGATCGGCAATTTCCTTGGAGCCGGCGGTAGCGCTGAATTTCTCTGGCAGGCCAGCGGCCGCGTTTTTAGCCTGGCGCACCAGGTTGAGTAGCGGCACACCGACCTGACGATGCCATAGCACCAGAATATTGAGTACGAGAAAAAGTACCAGGGCCAGGCTACCGATCACCATGGTCTGAAAATTAACCAGGGTTGACTTGGCGTAATTGGCTACCAAACGGTTAAAGAGCGTGAACTGGTCCCCTAGTTCTCTGATCCGGCGGGCCAACTCGCTACGTTGTTCCTGTTGCAGGGGTAAGGCGGCGGCGTTGTGCAGCAGGGTGACTAGGCCGGGAAGATCAACCTGATTGATGAAGATCAGCTTGTATTCCTCGGCAATATGCTGGTCATCGAGGATGGTGCGGAGCAGGGTGTTCAAAGAGTCGATTTTTTGGCCCGCCTCTGCCAGGTTTGCAAAGTTCTTGTCGAGCAGTGACTGAGTGATGTGTTCCCGGACCACGTCGAAATGGAACAGCAGTTTTTCGCTCTGCTCAATTACCTGTCCGTAATGGCGGTGAAGCTGGTATTGCCGGACACCGATCACCATAAGCACGCACAGGATAATGGTGATCAGTGTGGTAACCCATTGCAGGGTTTTTTTTAGATTCAAGGTTATCACTGAATTAGGTGTCCCTGGGGGGGCACATCCGGGCGGCGGATGCCGCCCGGATGTGGGAATTACGGTTTTGCCTTGATCTGATAAAGGATGGGCAGCCGATAAAGGATAAAACGGTAGGTGACGATATATAAAGTGTAGACAGTGATGGAGATGATAACCTCGCGCCAATGCGGGATCTCCCGGTACAGGTTCCAGTTGAAGGCGACAAGGGCGGTGTTGATTCGGTTTAAGGCGATACCGAGCACCGTCACCAGGGCGGCAAAACGGGCCAGGCCGGGCCGGTTATTGCGTAGCGCCTTGGTATACAGCACAATGGGCAGAAGTACCCCAAAACAGATTTCCAGCAGATAATACCCGCCCCATCCGGTGACCAGATAAGCCCAGTTTTCGGCGTGGGCAATGGCAATGATCTTGATAACCAGATAGGTGATCAGGGACAGCACCGCGCCCTTGGCCAACCCCATGGTCTGATGGTCCAGGTTGTCCAGAAAGCGACGGTCACAACGCCAGGAGAGGAAACGTTTACAGAGGGTGCTTACCACGATAAGCATGGAAAGCCCGGCAAAGATGGATGAACAGAAAAAGTAGAACCACTGGAACGGCGAAGAATACCATAGCGGATGCACCTTGCCCGGGGCGTAGGTGAACAGCGCCCCGAGCGCACCCTGATGCAGGGTGGAAAGGATGATACCGGAGATGGTGAGTCCCAGGATCATGCTTTTGACAAATTTCTTCATGCCGGGCCAGTTTCCCCATTCAGCAACCGCTGGCAGCAGTTCCGCCACCTGGACCGAGAGGTAGGTGGCAACGTGCCAAGCCACCAGGAACAGTACCGCGGCCGGCCCCAGGGAAACGAACATGGGATAGATCAGGCGCCAGGGCTGGCCCAAGTCAACCTGCAGAAAGATAACCGCGAACAGGTAGCCCAAAAGGCCGTTCAACAGGGCAAGGCGTTCAATGGGTTTGAAATCCTCCCGGCCAAAGACCTCCACCGTGGTGCCCAGCATGAAGCCGGAGGCGGAGAGGGGCACCATGACGAAGAGACCCCAGCCCAGGAAGAGGCCCCAGGGATAATCGTAGGAACCGTGGGTGGCCCAGCCAAGGCCATAATAGAAGCGGCCAGCCAGGATTGGCAGACCAACCATGAAGATGAGCGTAAAAAGCCAGTTGAACGGATTACGGACAAACTGGTCCATGTACTGGCTTGGGGTCAGCCCCAGCAGCAGTTTTTCCTTGATGGTCCATTTTTTCCCGCCGCTAATGGCGGTGTTGTTGATAAAGGGCAGGTCATACCCTTGGGCGACAAAGCGTTTCATGAAATGATCTCCTTATGCGTTCCTGTCTGATGGTGTGGTTGCCTTCTGGCTTTCCTTTTGATTTTCCTTGCGCTTGGCCAGAAGATGGAACCCGGTGAACAGGGCGGGCCAGATGGTCAGCACCATGGGCACCACGGTCAGGAATTCCTTTACATAGTTGACGATCGGTTGATCGCCCAGTTCGGTGTTGAAGCCGACCTCGGCAAATGGCACGCTGGACAGATACATCCAGGCCGTGCCGCCGACCTCTTTTTCGCCGTAGATATGATCGATATACTTGCCGGGGTTTTTCTGAATGCGCTCATGCCCGAGTTTGATGAGGTCACGGCGCTTGCCAAAGGTCATGACCTCCTGGGGGCAGGCCTCCACACAGGCCGGCGGCCGGCCATTTTTCAGCCGGGTGTCGTAGCACATCTTGCATTTTGTGATCACCGGGTTGATCGGGCTGGAATATTTATAGGCCGGCACATAGAAGGGGCAGGCAATCATGCAGGTTCTGCAACCCACGCAGACCTTTTCATTATAAACCACCGCGCCTTCCGGGGTCTTGGTGTAGGCGTTGACAAAACAGGAAGAGAGGCACCCTGGTTCGTTGCAGTGGTTGCACTGGAATTTTCTGAATACCGGGCCGTCGTGGCCAGGCACGTCATAACGGTTGACCACGGTGTGGGTCTTTTCCGAGGTGCGGCGTTTCTGTCCGTGGCGGATTTCGTCAAACACCGACATGTCGTCAAAGGGCTTGTCCGGGGCAGGCATTTCCTGTTCCTTGTTGCAGGCGGCCTCGCAAGTGCGGCAGCCAATGCATTTACTCAGGTCGACCAGCACGCCCATGCTGTTTGGATAGCCGCCAAAACTGTGTTCCGCGAAGGCCTTCTTGCCGGTACCGAGCACCGAGGCAAGCACGCCACTGGCCAGGCCCCCTTTGAGAAATTTTCTACGATCTAATAAGTTTTTCATCCTGTCCTCTCAAAATGGTGAACATCAAGATTAATGATGTCTGGATTATTCAGAAGCCGGTTCCTTGCCTGGTGTGGGCGCAAATTTGCCGGACCGATAAAAGGCTTCTCCCTTTTCGGTTTTCGTGTGGCAATTTTCGCACGCAGTGGGTGCGCCCATTTCCTGGTGGCAGCCCAGGCATTTGCGGTGATATGCTCCTTTCAGGCCTGGTTTGTCGGTGTGGAAAAGCAGTTCCGCGTCAGCAATTTTTTGCAGGTTTTCGGCTGAGAAAGGATTGGCGTTGTGGCAGTCACGGCAGGCAACCGAGTTGGCCTCGCCGCTGTTCTTGTGACAGCGCGCGCACCGTTCATCCGTCACCTTGGTGCCGGTGGTGTGATGATGGCAGACCGCGCAGTCGTTGGCCACCACGTCAACATGCATGGCATGATTAAAGGAGACCGGCGCAAACAGGTCGGTCAGGGAATCGAGGGTCGCGGTATCGGGGCCTTCCATGCTCTGCGCGGGTTGCACATTCAACATCATGAGGGCAAGCAAGGCCAGCCATGCGGTTATAAATTTCTTACTCATGAGGTCTACCCTCCATCAAGGAAAGTATTACTGTGTTGCGTCTTCTTGGCCGGCTTTTTTTCATGGTTTTCTCCTTGTTATGACTTAAAAAAATCAAAATACAGTTGGCTGTTTCTGGTTTTTATAAAAGGGCATGCAATGCAAGTGTTGCATGGAACCATCTTGCCCACGGCAATTTGCAGGGATCGTGCCAACTAGGAGTTGCTGGACTAACAAAACCGGAAGTTATTGCGGGAACCGTTCGGTTGCGCAACGCAACACTTTGTTCTTGCGAGATATTCAGTTGGCATAACAGGTAAAGAAAAGTTACGCAAGGAATTGTTGCAACAAGGATTCGAGAAAAGTGCTATGTCGTGAGGTGCAATTATGCAATGTATTGCACGCTATTATTTGCATGCGTGCAACCTTTATGCAATGCGATGGAACCTTAATTGATGGCGTATTCCATGAAACACATTAGACGGGTGCGCGGTGCGGGTCAGATTATCTACACAAGATTTTCACAATTATGAATGCTTCATTGCGCCACGATTGTTTGTCTGGTCGTGAACTGCCTTGAAAAAGGCCGGCAAGATGCCGAGAAAGGCAGCAACGACGATATATTCCATCCCCTTGATATTGGCACACAAGGCAAGTAACGCCTCGTAGTTATCGATTATCTTGAACAATGACGAAAAAGAGCAAGCCCCGATGATGCCACTCAAGGCAACAAGACCAGTAAGTATTTTTTTTGTGTTGTTCATGATTGACACCTCTGGCTGAATATCTTTGCTTCCAATGAGTTTACTTTGTTGCTTTAGCCTCTTGCGGAAGTCGGTAGCTTAAGAGTTCCGCAAGAGGCTTACATATATATTGCCAGATTAAACGTTTTTGATTTCAACCGGGGCCTTGGTCGTGTTGACGAGCTTGAAGAAGGCCGGGAAGGCTCCGAGGAAGGCCACTGCGATGATGTATTCAATGCCCTTGATGTGGGTATAGAAAGCCAGGAAGGTCTCGTGTTCCTGAATCATGCCCAGCGCCACCATGTAACTGCGCACCAGTTCTGAAACCTGCCAGCCGGCATGGGAAAGTCCGCTCATCAGTGCGGCGATAGACCATACGCCTGCCGCGATGCCCACGAACATGATGCCAGTCATGATGCCCTTGCCATTGTTCCGCGTTGTTGCAATCTTGCTGTTCATTGTCCTTCTCCTTAGGTTGAATTAATTCTATGCAAACTGGGTTTAAAACTGTCCCTATGGTTTCGTTTAAAGTCCGGTCACGGCGCTGATCCAGCCTTGGCCAAAGCCGATGAGACCGTCAGGCCCGGAAAGGCCGCCGATCAAGCAGGCGATACCCCAGACGCCGATGAGGGCCGCCATGATCACGATTACGCTCATGCTCACATTGGAGATTTCTTCCTCAACAACATTGTGCTGGGTTTGATCAATACTTGTATCAGAGTCGGTGTTGCTAAAGTTGATGGTATTCATGATGAACCTCCCTATGTTTATATGTAGTGCAACTCAGTCGTGTTGTTGTTTGCTTTGACTAGTGTTATTGCATGGGCTGTGCCAACAATGGTTGGCCTATGGTTTTTGGGAGGCATAAATGGGTGGGCTTGTT
The DNA here is from genome assembly GCA_020717925.1 of Desulfocapsa sp. Classification (GTDB taxonomy): domain Bacteria; phylum Desulfobacterota; class Desulfobulbia; order Desulfobulbales; family CG2-30-60-27; genus CG2-30-60-27. The sequence goes on along the minus strand of DYDL01000023.1, from coordinate 16,240 downwards.
AAATATTTCGTGTAATTTTAAATGGTTATATTTTTTCGCATGGATGTTATTTTTTCTTTAAATGTTGTTGATTGCTTCAGGATGCAATTGTTCTAAAGCAATATTGCAATTGGTTGCGTGCAACAAATTGCAATATTGCAGTTATGGAATGCTCCGACCAAAAGCTTGTGAAGTAACCGGGACGGGGAGGGCTAGCCTGTCGTGCGGCCCAGTGCCGTATGGCGGCAATCCGTAAATGAAATGACCGGGTTGCGGCAACCCTGCCGAACCCGGTCATAAACAAGCTTTTTGGCTTGTAATTAAGCCTGTGGCCCTAGAGTTCCCACTGGGTTTCCTCGTTGAGCAAGGGGCAGTTGACAATAATTTCCACTTCCTCGGCATCGATGGTCTCGTTGATCAGCAGAACCTCGGCCAGCTTGTGAAGAAAATTGATCCGCTTGGAAATTATGTTTACGGCATACTTGTAACAGTCGGTTACCAGACGTTTAATTTCCTCATCAATTATGGATGCAGTCTTTTCGCTGTAATGTCTCTGGGTTGTACCGCTATCCAGAAAGCCCCCGTCACTCCCTCCAAAGGCCAGAGGCCCCAATGCATCTCCCATGCCCCATTCGCAGATCATCTTGGCGGCGATTTGCGTGGCGTTCTGCAGGTCGTTGGAAGCGCCGGTAGTGTATTGCTTGAACACCAGTTCTTCCGCCGCACGGCCACCCATTAATATTGTGATGCGATTGGTAAGATAACGCATGGTGTAGGCGTGTCGATCGTCCAGGGGCATCTGCTGGGTCACCCCCATGGCACGGCCTCTAGGTACAATGGTTATCTTGTGCAAAGGGTCGGCCTCAGGCAGAAGTCTCGCCAACATGGCATGCCCTGCCTCATGATAGGCGGTAAAGCGTCGTTCCTCCTCGTTGATGACCAACCCCTTGCGGGCCGTGCCCATGAGAATCTTGTCCTTGGCCTCCTCCATATCGTCAAGGTCAACCGCGTTCTTGCCGTGCCGGGCGGCAAGCAGGGCCGATTCGTTTATCAGGTTGGCCAGGTCGGCCCCGGTGAAACCAGGGGTGGACCTGGCAATCTGCGCAAGATCCACATTGTCGGCCATGATTACATCCTTGGAATAGATCTCCAAAATTTTCTGCCTGCCCTTAACATCGGGGGGCAGGATGGTGACCTGTCGGTCAAAACGCCCGGGCCGGAGCAGGGCAGGGTCCAGAACATCGGGCCGGTTGGTGGCGGCCACCAGCACCACCGTGTCACCGCTCTCAAAGCCATCCATCTCCACCAGCAGGGCATTGAGGGTCTGTTCCCGCTCGTCACGGCCGCCGCCGGAGCCTGCCGCGCCGCGATGCCTGCCCACCGAGTCGATCTCATCGATGAAGATGATGCAAGGGGCATTTTTTTTTGCCTGCCTGAAGAGGTCACGCACCCTGGAGGCGCCAACACCCACAAACATTTCGACAAAATCCGAACCGCTGATGTTGAAGAAAGGCACGTTGGCCTCGCCGGCGATGGCCTTGGCCAGCAGCGTCTTGCCCGTGCCCGGCGGGCCTTGCAGGAGGACGCCTTTAGGAATCCTGCCGCCCAGCCGGGTGTATTCGCCCGGGTTTTTCAGGAATTGGACAATTTCCACCAGTTCCTCCTTGGCCTCTTCGATGCCGGCCACATCATCGAAGGTTTCCTTTTGTCCGGTTCTGGAGCTTAGCATGGGTTTGCTTTTGGCGAATTCCGAGTTTTTGCCTGAGCGCTGCTGGCGCATCATAAAAAACATCCAGCCGCTAAAGATGAGGAGCATGGGAAAGGTGGCCTGCCAAAAACTTAAATTACTTTGGCTGTCGGGTTTCACGGTGACCATTACCTTTTTGGCGTATAACTGGGGAATCATATCGGCCGCGACCGGAGAAAAGGTGGTGAATGGCTGGTCGAGGTTGTCCGTGCCCGTGAGCGTATCGCCTTGCATGACAACGGTTTTTATCTCATTGTTATCCAGTCGTTCGAGAAAGGCGGTGAGGCTTACTTCGTTGCCAGGCTGTTTTTCAATATGCCAGATGTTGTAGATGGCCACGCTAATGATGGACGCAATAATGAGGATGAGGTAATTGCGGATATACTTTGCATTCATGTTGTGCTCCTGGGATAAGGGACAAAGGATTTTTCCAGCATCCTGCTTATGCATTGCGTGTGCCGATGGTCGTTTATGTGTTCAATCTTTTGCGATTATCCTTGTCCGGTTTTTTTGTTACGCAATTGCAGCAGGTTGATAGTGTTCAATGTGTGCGGCAGGTCGCTGCCACCAGCATGGTTTGTTTCATTTTTTCTGTACGTGATGCGTTTTTGCAACCGTATTGCATGCAACGTGTTGCGGAAACGCAGAACGAGCATTGGCCGGTAATGGTTGGAAAATTTCGTAAAAATGGTTCTCCTTCTGGTATGGTTACAAAAAAATATTCCGCGCCTATGGTCGCCCCTCATGAGGAACAACGTGGCACTGCCGCAGCTTTCAGTCATCATCCCCGTCCTTAACGAGGCAGCAAATTTGCCACCCCTTCTGACTGACCTGCGGGCTCAGCAAGATATAAGGCTTGAGATCATCGTGGTCGACGGCGGCTCCATGGATGCGACTGGCGAAGTGGCGGCCCGTTACGGCGTTACCCTGCTTTCATCCCCGCCGGGTCGGGGCCGGCAGATGAATGCCGGGGTTGCGGTGGCCAGTGGTGGTTTGTTGCTGTTTCTGCACGCTGACTCAAGACTTACCGACGTTTTAATGCTGCGGCAGGCCTGCGATTTCATGGAGCAGGCCGAGAGTCTGGCTGGAAATCAAATGGTGGCCGGCCATTTTTCGCTCAGGTTTTGCCGTAACGTCCCGGGCCATGATCTGGCCTTTAGTTTTCTCGAGCAAAAGAGCCGCCTTAATCGACCGAACACCACCAATGGTGATCAAGGTTTTCTGCTGCGTCGGAACTTTTTCACGGAACTTGGCGGTTTTGATGAAGCGCTGCCATTTCTGGAAGACCAGAAACTTGCCGAACGCATCCGTACTCTAGGATCATGGGTCACCCTGCCCGGGTGCCTGGAAACTTCGGCCCGTCGCTTTGAGGTCGAAGGCCTTTATCGTTGCTATCTGCGCATGGGTATCATTATGGCGCTGCACAGCGTCGGGGTGAGCACCTCTTTTGCGCAGGTCAGGACGTTATATGCGCCCCAGCACGAGACCGTCCGCTTGCTGCTCTGGCCCTATTTTGCCCTGATTTGGTCCATGATGCGGCATGAGCTCACCCTTTGGGGCAGCGTGCGATCCTGGTTTCTGGTGGGGCGCTTTAGCAGACAGAACTTCTGGCAGATATTCCTTTTCATGGATGTAGTCCTGCGGTCCTGGCTTGGGGTTGGACATTATCCAGTGCTACGCTTTTATGACCGCTGGCTCGGTCCTTTTATCAGTTTTTCGTTTTTTGATGCTTTTTACGGCGGTCTGGTATTTGTCTGGATTATGGGTGTATTAGCGCCTTGGTTCTGGCTGGTTGAGTGGTGCGACCGGCGAGGCGTGGACATGGCTGCATGATTGCAAGGTGACGCCAGGCTCCAGAACGGGTATTATTCGAAGTTGATCGAGTACGGGTTGGCGAGAGGCGCACGACTTTACCGGGAGAGTGATAATGAGAGTGGAACAGCTTGCCTTATTCCTTGAGAATAAAACCGGTCGGTTGGCTGAGATCACCCAGATCCTGGCGGAAAGCGGCATCAATATCCGGGCACTTTCCCTGGCCGATACCGGCGACTTCGGTATTCTGCGGATGTTGGTTAACGACACCGACAAGGCCAGGAAGGTGCTGCAGGAACACAACTTCACCGTGGGCATCAGCCATGTCTGTGTAATCGCGACACCGGACAAGCCCGGTGGTCTGGCCACGGCCCTGCAGGTTCTGAATGCAGCGGAAATTAATGTGGAGTGCATGCAGGCTTTTTCCCAGCGCAGCGGCGAGACCGGTCTTATCATCTTCCGGTTCGATAAGCTCGACCGCGCCATCAACGTTTTGAGCAAGGCTGGCGTCAGGGTGCTTTCCAGCGAAGAGATTAATGCCATATGAAGAAGAAGAAAGGTGAAAGCTGAAAGCTGAAAGGTGAAAGGTGAAAGTCTATGGAAATTTTCCTTGGACTTTGAGCCGTTAGCTTTCAATTTTTAGCTCATTATTGAATTCCATGTCAGATCCTTATGCAAAAAAATCCATGCTCTGCCCGAACTGCCGGCGGCTGATCAGCCGGGATGAGCCGAGTTGTCCCTATTGCGGCACGGGCAGTCCTGGTTCGTGGTGGAAAAACAATCGTTTTATTGCCGGGTTCACCGAGCAGGACCAGATTATCCGTTTGATTATCTATGCCAATGTCGGCATGTATGTGCTTGCCCTGCTCATCAACCCGCGTGCCTCAAGTCTTGCCCTGCATCCCTTTGATTTTCTGTCGCCAAGCAACAGCAGCCTTGCCCGACTTGGTTCCACTGGCAGCATCCCTGTGCTGCATTTGCACCGCTGGTGGACCCTGGTCGCGGCCAACTACCTGCATGGCAGCCTGCTTCATATCCTGTTTAACATGATGGCCCTGCGGCAGATCGGGCCTCTGGTCATCCAGGAATATGGAGGATACCGGATGTTGTCGATCTACACCATTGGCGGTGTCCTTGGTTTTGCCATTTCCGCCCTGGCCGGCGTCTCCTTTACCATTGGCGCCTCGGCTGCGGTTTGCAGCCTGATAGGCGCCGTGCTCTATTATGGCAAAAGCCGTGGTGGCACATACGGCCAGAACCTTTTTATGCAGGTGAGGGGATGGGCGGTCAGCATCTTTGTTTTCGGCCTGCTGGTGCCGGGTATCAACAACTGGGGCCATGGCGGCGGCATGGCGGCCGGCGCCATGGTTGGCTACATGCTAGGCTACCAGGAGCGTATCCGGGAAAACATACGTCATAAATTCATTGGGATAGGGTGCGTGGCCCTCACCGCATTGGTACTTGCCTGGGCGGTACTGCGGGGGTTTCTGTCTCTGCTGCTGGCCCGATGATCATGTTCCGCAACCACATGCACTCACAAGAGACGATGCAGGGCAAGGCGTGGCGCAAGCAATTGGTTAATGAATATCAACATCTCTGCTGGCTTTACCGGGTGCCGCTGCGGCCTCCGCTTTTTGAGATCATGGATAATCAGAATCAGGCCGGGGCCTGGTCGCCCGGGTTTGACACCCTCAAGATCGCCGCCTGGCTGATCACCGATCATAGCTGGGACGTGGTGCTGGAAGTCCTCAAACATGAGGCCAGTCATCAATACGTGCAGCAGGTCATGGGCAGGATGGACGAGTTGCCGCATGGCCCGGCCTTTCAGGAGGCCTGTGACCGGCTTGGGGTGCATCCCGCCTTCCGTACGGCCACCGGTCGCATCCCGCGTCTGCTGCCAGGGCAGGGGGGGCTTGGCAGCAGTGCCATGCTGGCCAGGATTGAAAAGCTTTTTTCCCTGGCGCAAAGCGCCAACGAGCATGAGGCGGCCCTGGCCATGCAGAAGGCCAATGGACTGCTCCGCAAATACAACCTGGAGAGGATAGAGCAACAGGCAGCCGCTGAGTATGATTACCACATCATCAACCTTGGCAAAAAGCGCATAGCCGCCTATCAGCGGGTGATTGCCGCGCTGCTCAAGGATTTTTTCTACGTCAACGTGGTTCTGGCCCACCAGTTTGACCCCAAAACTCTTGCCAGCCACCGGGTGCTTGAATTGATCGGCGCCAGGGAGAATCTGGTTGTGGCCGAGTATGTCTACCGTTTCCTGGAGAACCGCCTGCCACAGCTCTGGAATGGGTTCAGTCAGGCGTCGGCTCTCCCGGCCAAAGAGCGCAACTCCTATTTTCTTGGGGTTCTGCAAGGCTTTCGCCAGAAGCTGCAAGAGCAGGCTCGCCAAGACATGGCAAGCGTGGGCGGGGTGACGGCCGGTGAGTTGATCCAAGCCAATGATCATGGCCTGGTCCGCTTTTATCGCTCACGTCACCCGCGCCTGCGGACCGTCCTGCATGCCGGTTCCCGTGTTTATGCGGATGTTTACAAGGCAGGGCAGCAGGAAGGGCGCCAACTTGTGATCCATAAAGGGGTGGTTGGTCAGGCC
>DYDL01000023.1:0-9936 GCA_020717925.1 Desulfocapsa sp. | reverse complement strand
TGCGGGGTGCACTCAAGCAGATCATCTACGATCAAGACGAGGCCATTGACGCGGTGGTGGATGCCTTTGTGCGGATGGCCTTTAAACCGCTGGAGATGCCGCCCAGGGCCATCTTCACCTTTCTCGGTCCTCCGGCCGTTGGCAAGATTTCTCTTGCCAGGGCACTGACCGAGTTGCTGGCCGACTATTCGGCCTTCAAACATTTCGACATGGAACAGTATGCTGATCCGGAAAGCAGCATGCAGTTGCTGGCCGTCTCCGTGGCAGAGGGCATGCCGGACGGCGAGGTGGCCAGATTCATTAATGCCCACCCCCGCTCCATTGTGCTGTTCGACAACATCGAAGAGGCGGACAATGGCCTGCAACTTGCCCTGCTTGACCTGCTCACCCGAGGTCCGGGCGAGGGCAGCATCGATTGCAGCGAAACCATTGTCATCTTCACCTCCACCCTGGGCAGCAACCTCTACCAGAGCAAGGGCTTCCTGCATTCTTTCAAGCAGGACAAGCTGCGCGCCCAGGCCCTGGTAATGGATGCCATTGCCAATGAGAAAAAAACCGTGTTCGAAACCGTGCAGCAGGCCATCGCCCCCAAGCTGCTGTCCGTCCTTTCGCACCACCATGTCATCCTGTTTAACCGCTTAAGTCTTGACTCCATTGTCCGGGTCGGCGGTGACGCCCTGCAACGCCTTGCCGAGCATTTCATGGCCAAGAGCAACATTGAGCTTGAATTTTTTGAGTTTGCTCATCTGGTCAGGATGCTCACCCTCTCCTTTGCGCCCTACATTAACGTGAAACGGGTGAAGCAGAAGTTGCCCGATGCGGTGCTGTGCAAGATTACCCAGTTTATCCGGGACGCCCCCAGTTACCCCAGCAAGGTGACCTTCAAGCTTTCCAGTCAGGCCAAGACATTTTTGGACCGGCTTGACCGGGAGAGCGACAACCTGTTGCAGAGGCTGTTCAAGAAAAATGAAACCGTTGAGTTGATCTGGAAAGAATATTGCCGCGGCGGACAGGTGTTTTTCAGCATTGATCGGGCGGAGCTTACCAGGTTACCCACCACCAAGGAGTATTTCCGGGAGGAACGACCAAGGGTTGAGTTTTCCCGTTTGAGTTTTGCCGAGATCGCCGGCAACAAGGGGACAAAGGATACCTTGCGGCAGATCATCACCCTGTTGAAGGAGCCGGCCCTGGTCAAGAAATTCGGCCTTGACATGCCCAAGGGGTTGCTGCTCTTCGGCCCAGAGGGGGTGGGCAAGACCATGCTGGGCAAGGCCTTTGCCACCGAGGCGGAGCGGCCTTACGTCTACGTGTCGCGCAGTGAACTGCTTGATCCGTATTACATCTCCAGCGCCTTTCAAAAGGCCAGGCAGTTCGCGCCGAGCATTGTTTTTCTGGACGGCATTGATCTTAAGGGGCTGATCGAGGGCACCTATGGCACCATGCCGTTGGATCAACTCCTGCTGGAACTCGATGCCCTGCCCACCGACCCGGATGAGTCGGTGTTCACCATCGCCACGGCGCAGAACAAGGACGAGGTCAGCCCCTTGCTCATTGCCCCGGACCGCATCGACATCTTTGTCGAGGTGCCGGAACTGGACAAGGAGGCGCGCCGTTTCTTTATTGAAAAGATCCTGGAGCGGCCCAACAACGGCAAGATCGACGTTGACAAAGTGGTGCGCTATATCTCGGGCATGAACGGCTATGACTTGCAGCGCATCGGCAAGGAGGCGTCGCTGCACGCCATTCGCCACGGTCTGGACTGTATCACCGAGGAGATCCTGATCGAACAGATCAACATCATCAAGTATGGCTCCAAGCTGGAGAAAAAGCACGTCCATAACCTGGAGGAGGAACTGAAGATGACGGCCTACCACGAGGCCGGGCATGCCGTGCTCTCCTGCCTGCTTCTGCCGGACATCAAGATCGAGCAGGTCACCATCGCCCCGCGTTTGCACACCCTGGGCTTCATCTCCTACACCTTTGAGGATTTCCCCAGCAACGTCTCCCGGGGTGAGGTCTTCAACAATATCTGCGTGCTGATCGGGGGCCGGGTGGCGAGCATCAAGAAGTTCGGTGACAAGGGCATCGACTCCGGCGCCTCGGTGGATTTGGAACAGGCGACGCACCAGGCTTACGCGGCCGTGGCCAGCCTTGGCATGGACAAGGAGGTGGGCTATGTCCACACCGAGACCCTGTCGCAGAACGTCAGCCGTCAGTTCTTTCTTACCAAGGTCGAGTCACGGGTGACGAGCTGGATCAACGAGGCGACCGTCAAGGCCCAGGAGCTGGTGGAGCGACACTGGGAGACCATCGACACCCTGGCCGCCATTTTGATCCGGCAGGAGATTGTCGATGGCGAGGAGTTGCTGAAGATCATGCGGGCTGATGCGAAAAAAAGCGGCAAGCCTGTTATGCGTATTCCCAGGAGGCGTGGCCGTGGCTGAGACCTTGCTTACTGATCTTCCCAGCCTGAATCTTTTTGCCGCGGAACTCGGCCAGGAGTCGGTCATTGCCGTTGATCTCGAGGCCGACTCCATGCACAGCTACCAGGAAAAGGTCTGTCTGCTGCAATTTTCCACCCCGGAGCGGACCGTGCTGGTCGATCCCCTGGCTATCGGTGATCTCTCACCTCTGCGGCAGGTGCTGGCCGACCCCGGGGTACGCAAGATCTTCCATGCGGCCGACTATGACATCCGCTGTCTTTTCCGTGACCATGGGCTGGTAATACGCGGGCTGTTCGACACCATGGTGAGTTGTCAGTTGCTGGGCGAGCCCAAGGTGGGGCTGGCCGATATCTTGGACAGGTACTGCGGGGTGCGGCTTGACAAGAAATACCAAAAGGCCGACTGGTCGGCTAGGCCGCTAAGCGAGCCTATGCTGGAGTACGCGGCCGAGGATACCCGCCACCTGCATCGTTTAATGAAACTGCTTGAGGCGCGCTTGGTGGAGAAGGGCCGTCTGGAATGGGCGGCTGAGGAGTTTCAACTGCTGGAGCAGGTGCGCCACACCAGCAACAACGGGCCGCTGTACCTGCGCGCCAAAGGGGCCTGGGCGCTGGAGCCGCGGCAGTTGGCGGTGCTGGAGGGTCTCTTGCAGTGGCGTGATGGCGAGGCGCAGAGCCAGGATGTGCCTCACTTCAAGGTGATCGACACCGCCCTGCTCATCGAACTGGCCCGCGTCATGCCGCGCAACCTGGACGCCATGCGGGCGGTCCCGGGATTGAGGTCATGGATGGTGGACCGCCATGGTCAGGGGTGGGTGCGGGTGATTGACGCCGCCCTGGCCTTGCCCAAGGAGCAGTGGCCTGTCTTCCCCGAGACGGTGCGGACGGCTGAAGACCCGGCCGCCGTTACCCGCCTCAAAACGCTCAAGCGCTGGCGTACCACCAAGGCCGCGGAACTGGGCATTGACCCTGGCGTGCTCATCAACAACGCCCTGCTCGAGGCCATTGCCGGTCGGCCGCCGGCGGCCCTTGCCGATCTGGCTGGCCTTCCTGGCATGAAGAACTGGCAGCGCCAGGAGTTGGGGCCGGGCATTCTGGCAGCCCTGGCATAAGTTCTGGCCGATCGGACATGTCTGACAAGTCTGACGGGTCTGACAGGTCTGACAGGTCTGAGAAATCCTTCAGCCCTGATCGCTCTTGAGCACGGCCAAGAAGGCCTTCTGCGGGATATCGACGTTGCCCACCGTCTTCATTCGCTTCTTGCCTGCCTTCTGCTTTTCCAACAGCTTGCGTTTGCGCGAGATATCTCCGCCGTAGCATTTGGCGATAACGTCCTTGCGCATGGCGCTGACGTCGGTACGGGCGACGATGGCGCCGCCGATTGCCGCCTGGATGGCGATCTTGAACATGTGGCGCGGGATCTCTGCCTTCAGTTGTTCGCAGGCGTGCAGGCCGCGTTCGCGGGCCTTCTGGCGGTGGACGAGCTGGGAGAGGGCGTCCACCTTTTCGCCGTTCACCAGGATGTCGAGCTTCACCAGGTCGCTCTCCCGGTATTCGATCATTTCGTAGTCAAAGGAGCCGTAGCCCTGGGTCAGGGACTTTAGCCGGTCATAGAAATCGTAGATGATCTCGGCCAGCGGCACCTCGCAGGTCAGTTCGATGCGGCCCGGCATGGGGTAGTGGTGGTGGGTATTGACCCCGCGCCGTTCCATGCAGAGCGTCATGATGGCGCCCATGTAGCGCTCGGGCATGAGGATGGAGACCTTGACGTAGGGCTCCTCGGTCTTGGCAATGGCGCCCGGGTCCGGGAAGTGGGCCGGGTTGTCCACCTCGAGCATGCGGCCGTCCTGCAAATGGAAACGGTAGAGCACCGAGGGCACGGTGAGGATGAGCGGGATGTCGTACTCGCGCTCCAGCCGCTCCTGAACCACCTCAAGGTGGAGCAGCCCAAGGAAACCGCAGCGGAAGCCGAAGCCAAGGGCGGTGGAACTGTCCTTCTGAAAGGTGAGGGCGGCGTCGTTTAGGGTGAGCTTCTCCATGGCCACGGCCAGGTCTTCGTAATCGTCGGTGGAGATGGGGTAGAGCGACGAGAAAACCACCGGCTTGATCTCCTGGAAGCCGGCCAGCGGCGCGCTACAAGGGTTGTTCTCCAGGGTGATGGTGTCGCCGATGTGGGTGTCGGATACGGTCTTGATGCCGGCAACGATATACCCTACCTGGCCAGCGGCAAGCTCCTTGCGGGCCTGCCGGGTGAGGTGAAAAAGGCCTACCTCCTCAACCTTGTAGGTTGCATTGTTGTAAAGCAGCCGGATGGTATCGCCTGCCTTGACGCGCCCCTCAAAGACGCGGGTTGAGATGACGGTGCCGCGGTACTGGTCGTACTGGGCGTCGAAGATCAGGGCCTGCAGGGGTTTGTCCGGGTCGCCGGTTGGTGGTGGCAGGAACTTGACCACCGCCTCCAGCACATCCTCCACGCCCACACCGGTTTTGGCCGAGCAGCGTTGAATGCGTTCGATGTCCAACCCCAGATCCTCGTCGATTTGGATGGCAATGGCATCGGGGTCGGCCGCCGGCAAGTCGATCTTGTTGATGACCGGCACGATCTCCAGTTCATTCTCCATGGCCAGGTAGAGGTTGGCCAGGGTCTGGGCCTGCACCCCCTGGGCGGCGTCGATAAGCAGCAGCGCCCCCTCGCAGGAGGCCAGTGCCCGTGAGACCTCGTAGCTGAAGTCAACGTGACCAGGGGTGTCGACCAGGTTGAGCAGGTACTCCTTGCCGTCCTTGGCTTTGTAGGGCAGGCAGATGGTCTGGCTCTTGATGGTGATGCCGCGTTCCCGCTCGATGTCCATGGAGTCCAAAATCTGATCCTTGAACTCGCGGGCCGTTACCATGCCGCAGTGCTGAATAAAACGGTCGGCCAGGGTTGACTTGCCGTGATCGATGTGAGCTATAATGCTGAAGTTGCGAATATTGTCCATGGAATTCCTGTGGCAGTATGGGCCGAGGGCAAGGCCGGCTGGTTGCCTGGCCCGCGAGGGATGACAATATACGCGCAAACACGCGCTGATGCAATCAGCTTTTTCCCATGGCCAGGTGATGCAGGAGAGGACCAGTGCCCTTGCCCATCCCGTGGTCAGCGCTTTGCCGCAGCAGCAGGTCCATGAAGGCGATAGCCTGGTGAAAGGCCATCTCGTAGCTGTTAGTTAGGAGATGATAAGCGGCCAGGGCCGAGGCAAAGGTGCAGCCGGTGCCGTGGGTGTTGCGGGTGACGTGGCGGGGATGTTCCTCGACGATCACCGGGCAATCGGGCTGAAAGAGGAAATCGCTCACCGTGGCCTCGTGTTCCTCCAGGTGGCCACCGGTGACCGCCACACCCCGCAGTCGGGGGAAACGGGCAATCAGCGTTTTGACCGCGGCGGGGATGGCTGCCCGATCCGGCACCGGGGTGCCAGCGAGTAGGGCCAGTTCATGCAGGTTGGGGGTGATTACCGTAGCGTTAGCCACGATGTTGTCCAGGAAATCGCCCATGCCATGCTTTTCCATAAGCGACTGGCCGTCCGAGGCGATCAGTACCGGGTCACAAATTATTTCGCCGCTAAAGTCACGCAGGATCTGACCTAAAGAGATGGCCACGCCGGTGGTGCCGATCATGCCGGTCTTGATGTGGGTTATTGGCAGGTCGGCGAGCACCAGTTCCACCTGCCGGCGGACAAAGCCCGGGGCAACCGGCTGTACCGCGACCACGCCCATGGTGTTCTGGGCCGTTAGGCAGGTAATTGCTGCCCCGCCGTAAACGCCAATAGCGGTAAAGGTCTTGAGGTCGGCCTGGATGCCGGCGCCGCCGGAGGGGTCGGAGCCGGCAATAGCGAGAACGGCGCGACCAACGGGCTGGCTCATCTGTTTCTCCTGGGAGGCTTAATGCTGGGCGCACCCGGTGCAGCCCGCTGCTTGCGGAACCTTGTCGTCGTCAGGCTTTTGGGCGATATTCTTTACCGTAATCGTATAGGTTAGCGTCTGGCCGGCCAGGGGGTGGTTGAAGTCCACGGTTACCTGGTCACCGACTATAGCGGTCACCAGGGCCGGCACCTGCTGCTTTTCGCCATGGTGATCGATAGTCATGCCGAAAATCATGCCGGGAGTGGGTTCACCCTTTGCCCCCAAAACCTGTCGGTCAATAGTGTGGATGAGTTCGCTAAGCTTCTCGCCGTAGGCATCCGCCGTGGCAATGGTCACCGTGGTGGTCTCGCCTTCGGCAAGGCCGAGAAGGGCCTGCTCAAAGGCGGGTAGCACCATGCCCTGGCCCACCTGGAATTCCAGCGGGCCGGATTCGTCGGTATTCTCGAAAATCTCGCCTGTAGCGATGGTTCCCACATATTCCACCGTGAGTAAATCCCCGTCCTTTACATGCTGCATGGTTGCTCCGCTCCTGTTAAAACTTGCATGGTCTTGGCCCATTTTTACCTGCAACCTGCCTTCTGCTTTGGTTGTCCTTCGGTGCGGTACACCCGAAAAGCTTGGTGATGACGCGAGATGGCAAGCGTGCTACTGTATCGTAAAAAATAACCATGGGCAAGGGGGTTGTGCGACCGGGCGCCGGTTGCCTCCCAGGCCTCGGCGCAGGCCTTTCTCCTTGACAAGCAAGGCGAAACGGGGCATAAATTGTGGTTCGTTTTTTAAGGGGATTTTGCGGCCATGGACCTGGTATGCGAGAAATACAAGAAGACGCTGGCCGCCGGCAAAGCCCGCTGCCAGCATGCCACGGAATATTGCAAGTTCAGAACCTCCTGCATGATCCATTTTCTTTCCCGGGAGGGTGAGCTGGCAGATGTTGCAACCAGCAATGATACCCCCATGATCCGACTGCGTTTTGACAAGGGCAAAGGTCTTCTGCCGGTGGTTGCCCAGGACAGCGCCAGCCGCGAGGTTCTCATGGTCGCCTATATCAACGAGGAGGCCCTGCAAAAGACCCTGGAAACCGGCCAGGCCCATTACTGGAGCCGTTCCCGCAAAGAACTGTGGCACAAGGGCGCCACCTCTGGTCATGTGCAGCATGTGGAGGAGGTGCTGGTCGATTGCGACGAGGACTGCGTGCTCTATCTGGTGCGCCAGGATGGCGGGGCTGCCTGTCATACTGGTTTTCGTAGCTGTTTTCATCGCCGGATTGACGGGGATGTCCTGACAACTATCGGCGAACAGGTTTTTGATCCCAAAGAGGTTTATGGCAAATGAACGTTGTCAAGCTGGGAATACCCAAGGGCAGCCTGGAAAAGGCGACCATCGCCCTGTTTGAAAAATCGGGCTGGCGCATCCAGCTCTCCTCGCGCAACTATTTTCCCGAGGTCGATGACTCTGAGCTGGCCTGCTCCATCTGTCGGGCCCAGGAGATGAGCCGCTACGTCGAGAGCGGGGTGCTGGACGCCGGTATTACGGGCAAGGACTGGATCCTGGAGAACGATTCGGATGTGGTGGTGGTCGACAACCTGATCTACTCCAAGGTGAGCAGGAATTCCACCCGCTGGGTGCTGGCCGTGGCCGGTGATTCCGACATCCGCTGCATCGAGGATCTAGAAGGGAAGAAAGTGGCCACGGAACTGGTCAATTTCACGAAGAAATTCTTTGCCGAGAGAAAGGTCAATGTGGAGGTGGAGTTTTCCTGGGGCGCCACCGAGGGCAAGGTGGTTTCCGGTCTGGCCGACGCCATCGTCGAGGTAACCGAGACCGAGAGCACCATCCGCGCCCACGGCCTGCGCATTATTCACGAACTCATGACCTCCAACACCCAGCTCATCGCCAACAGGAAGGCCTGGGAGGATACGTGGAAGCGGGAGAAGATTACCAGCATGGCCATGCTCCTGCAGGGCGCCCTCCGGGCCGACAGCATCGTTGGCCTCAAGATGAACGTGCCGCAGTCCAAGCTTGATGTGGTTATCCCCATGCTGCCCAGCCTCAATGCCCCGACAGTGGCCTCTCTTTACAAGACCGACTGGTTCTCGGTGGAGACGGTGATCTCCGAACATGAGGTGCGCGACCTGATCCCCAAACTGCTGAAGGCGGGCGCCGAGGGCATCATCGAATACTCTCTCAATAAAGTGATCTGAGCCGCCGACCTTTCCGGTTTGGCGGCAGGCGGTTTTAGGCCATGGCCCCAGCAGCAGGTACCGGAAAAAAGGCGCCACCCATGTTCTCCCAGGTGGAGTTCGTGATCAGCGCCCATGCCATGGCACAATTGCCAGACAACGGTCTGGCCGAAATCGCCTTTGCCGGTCGTTCCAACGTCGGCAAGTCGAGCCTGATCAACTGCCTGATCGGCCGCAAAAGCCTGGTCAAGGTCAGCGCCCGGCCGGGCAAGACCCAGAGCCTCAACTATTTTCTTGCCGACAATTCATTTTACCTTGTGGATCTGCCAGGTTACGGCTACGCCAAGGTGCCCCAGCAGATGAAGGCGCAGTGGCAGACGCTTATTACCACTTATCTGGAAAAGCGTGGCACCTTGCGCTGCGTGGTGGTGATCGTCGACCTGCGTCATGAACTGAAGGTTCTGGACGCTGACCTGGTGAACTGGCTGCGCTCTCAAGACATTCCAATGCTGCTCGTCTATACGAAGGCGGACAAGCTTTCCCGCAACAAGGCGATCCAGCAGGCGAAGATTTTGGACCAGGGTTTTCTGATTAGTGCAACGGATCGGGTGCTGTTCTCCGCCTTAAGCGGCCAGGGCCGGGACGAGTTGGAGGGCAAGCTGGCCACGTTACTGGATGTCAAGCATGCGGCGCAGGACTCTTGATCCTCAAAATTCGGGTATTTATCCGGTGTTGATGGTAGGCTTAATATGGTTCATGTCCGGTTAAGTCCGGTTGATTTTTTTCGTCTTGCGAGAGGAAGTGAACATGGTGGACAAAAAAAAATTGAACTGTTGGGAGATCTCACAGTGTCAACGCACGGAAGGTTGCCCGGCCAGGGAGCATCCACTGCGCGTCTGCTGGGAGATCGCCGCCGAACTGCCAGATCACCGCAGCGCCTTTAATGTCTGCAAGGACTGTCTGGTATATCTCACCAAGATGGAGAATTCGTCGCTGGCCGACGAGGAGATCACTCGCATTCTGGTCACCAAGGGAGTTTGCGTGCTGCCCAGCGCTTGTCCTCAGTATATGACCTTTGACGACACGGGACGCTAGCCCGCGTCTACATATCGGGAGGGCCGTACCAACAATGCCGTCCCCATCCTCCCGGCCAGCAAGGCCGCAGGAATTTTGCGCCTTTTTGCAGGGAGTTATTGGGTGAGCAGGGCACATTGATACCCCCGACTTATACCACAAGGGCATAAGTTTCGTACGAGCAGACGAGCTGCTCAACTCAGCTTTATAAAAACCGGGGACGAATTGCGCGACCGCGGTCCGTCCCCCTTCATGTTTACAGGTGTAAGTTCCCGCGCTGACCGACCTCCAGGTTCATGGGTTCTTTTTTTTGCGCTCAGACTGAAGGGCATGATTCGTTTT
>DYDL01000194.1 GCA_020717925.1 Desulfocapsa sp. | reverse complement strand
CGAAGCCGTCCGCCAGGGAAACGAATTCCGCCACAAGGCCTCGCTGCTGATTTCAACCGATTCCTCCAAAAACAAACCCGGCGCGAGGGAGACTCGCGCCGGGTTTGTTTTAGAAACGCTTTTGATCCGATGTGTCACGCCTTGCGTGCAGGGAAACGGTTTGCGTTATCTAACTTTGTCTTGATTCCGACACCTTAATACAAGGAGACCGAAATGAACGCCAGCACAAAAACCCCCGACCTCCACCTCAGCTTCGATGTCGGCCATAGCTCCATCGGCTGGGCCGTGCTGCAAACTCCAGAAACATCGAGGCCAAGCATCCTCGGCTGTGGGGCGGTCATCTTCCGAGCCGACGACTGCTTAGCGAGCACCCGCCGATCTTATCGGCGCCAGCGGCGGCATATTCGCAGCACTCGCCAGCGTATCAAACGGTTGAAGGTTCTACTGGAGCATCTCGGCGCGCTTGACAATCAGCAGTTGGATCGGCCCGGCTGTGCATGGCCGTGGCATCTCGCGGCTCGCGTGCTCGCCGGAAACAAGGTGCTTACTTGGTCGGAACTGTGGGACGTGCTCCGTTGGTATGCGCACAACCGAGGCTATGACGGCAACCGTCGCTGGAGCGCAGCCGAAGCCGCCGCGCAAGAAGAAGACACCGAAAAGGAGGAAAACGCGCGACAACTGATGCGCGAAAACAACAGCAAGAGCATGGCCGACACTTTCTGCAAAGTGCTGGGCGTGGATACGCAGAGCGATGAAAAGCGATCCTCAATGAAACGTTTCAAGGGTCTAAATGCCGCATTTTCACGGGCTATCGTCGAAGGCGAAGTGCGCCAGATTCTCCATGCGCACTCAGGCAAACTCAAAGCCGTGGACGCGAACTTTGAACGGGCACTGCTGGGCCGCGATGGTAACGATAGAAACGCTTGGCAGGCGATTCCTTGCCCGGAGTTGAAGCTTCCGAAACGCTATCAAGGCGGCCTGCTTTTCGGCCAACTCGTGCCACGCTTCGACAACCGCATCATCTCCACATGCCCCATCAGCGGCCAAAAAGTGCCATCGCGCAATTGTCCGGAGTTTCTCCGTTTCCGTTGGGCCATGACTCTGGCCAATGTCCGGGTTGCGCGCTTTGGCGAGCGCGAACTCACGCCGCTCACCGCAGACGAACGTCGGAAACTCGACGCGCGAATGCGTGAAACCGGAGCGATGACGGAAGGCGAGTTCAAGAAGGCGGTGCGCGACATTACCAACGCCATCCGGGACAATCTCGACACCATGCTGATGCACCCGGACGCCAAAGAAGCTCTCCTGCTCGACCCGGTTCAGAAGCTTATCCGCTCCGCCGATCTAGCGCCGTTTTGGGCACTGCTGCCGGAACGACTGCAAAAGCGCCTGCGCGGCCAGTGGCGACGCGGCAAGAGATTTCCTCTGGCCGCCATCCGCGAACAGTTGGCAAAGACAGGTGGAGACGCCGGAGCCTTTGATGCTGTCTTGCAGCAGCAACTTGACGGCAGCGGGACGCGCACCCGGAAGAAGGGCAAACAACTGACTCGCGAGGAATGGTTGACCAAGTATTTCCCGACAAAGCCGCTTCGCCTCAATGGCCGCGCCGCCTACGCCCGGCCGCTGCTTCAGAAAGCGTTCGAGGAGGTTATGGACGGCAAGCATCCGAAGGAGGACGGCGGCTGCCTCTTCCTCACCGAGAAGATTCGCGAGGAACAGTCGAACCGGGAAATCTCCGAGCAAACCAACAATCATCTGGTGCGCCACCGGCTGTTGATCCTGGAGCGAGCCTTAAGGGACATCGTCAAAGAATATGCCGCCGGCGATAAGAACCGCATCGCCCGCATCACCATCGAGGTCAACCGCGATCTGCGCGAGATGTCTGGCAAAACAGCCAAAGAGAAGGCGCAAGACCTCGGCTTGCGGATCGCCAACCATCATCATGTCGCCGCTGAACTGGAGAAGGCGCTCGGCAGAAACACACGCATCAGCGCCGGGCTGATCCGCAAAGCACGCATCGCTGATGACCTCGGTTGGACTTGTCCTTACACCGGCCAGAAATACGAATCGGTCAATCTCTCCGAACGTAAGGTGGACAAAGACCATATCGTGCCTCGCTCCGACCGGACTTCCGATGCGCTGGAATCTCTCGTCATCACCTATTCGGAGATCAACAAATGGAAGGGCAAGCGAACCGCGTGGCAATTCGTCGAGCAAGAACAAGGCAAAGCGGTTCCAGGTCTCCCGCAACTTTCCATCCAGAGCCTTACGCGCTACAGGCAGTTCGTCGAGGGTTTGGAATCTTCCAAAGGCCATGACGACGACAAACGCCGCAAGGAACGGCGCAAGCGTCTTATGCTTCTGCCAAACTATGAGGAGAAAGAATTCACGCCCCGAGACCTGACGCAGACTTCACAACTGGTTCGCATGGGCGCGCAGGTCTTGCGGCGGGCTTTTCGCGAATGCCTTCGCCAACCCGTGGTCGTGTCCCTGCCCGGTTCCGTCACCGGCGAAGTTCGCAAGGCTTGGAAAGTTCTCGGATGTCTCAGCCTCGCCAATCCGCAAGTTCTCGACGAGAAAGGCGAAGTCCGCAAGAAGGATGAAATCCGTGGCATCACCCACCTGCACCACGCGCTGGACGCCTGCGTTCTCGGCTTCGCATCGCATTTCATCCCGAACAATGGCCGCGTCTGGGAACTCATCGTCAAACGCAACCTCAACGAGACCGAACGCGCGCAACTCGCCGCTCTCGATGTCTTCGGCTTTGACAGCGAAGGTCGTTTCAGCCTGCGCGACCTCGGACCCGACCTGAAAGAGCAAATCCGCCATCGCCTCGCCGAGAAACGCGTCGTCCAGCACATCCCCGCCCGTATGGACGGATTGCGCGTCGAGCAGAATACTTGGCGTGTGGTAAAGGTTGCAGATGGCGAAGCGACTATCCGCCAACGCATCCGCCAGCCTGATGGGACACTTCCTCCGCCGAAGGAAACTACAGAGAAGGTCACGAAGCTACTCGGTCTTCTGCCGGGCAAGCTCCAAGAGAACAAAGGCGTTCTGGTTATCCCGGACAACTTCGGCGTGGCACTTGATCCTGAACCAACCATCATTCCCTTCCACAAGGTTTGGGATCGCCTAAAGAAGTTGAAGTTAGCTAATGGCGGAAGAATTCCGCGTGTGCTGCGGAATGGCCAAATCATCCAAGTTCCCAAAGGCCGCTACCAAGGCACTTGGAGGGTCTTTTCCTCAAAGGCAACTATGACTTTGGATTTGGGAGCGCCAGACAAGGTGCGCTTGGAAAGCAAGGGCGAAGGACAGAAGCGAGAGGTCCAGCTCAGAACCTTGATCAAAGACGGCATGACGATACTCAGGACGTCGTTCACCGGAGTCTGCTCATGTCCTACCACATCGTCAGCATAGACACGCCGCAGTGCTCGTTAAGTTGCCGGGACGGCCAGTTGACGTGCACGACGGCGGAGGGTGAGAAACGGCTGCCAATCGAAGACGTGGCGGCGATCATCATCACCAGCTACTCCGCGAACATCCACAGCCAGCTTTTCCTCGACGCCGCCAAGCACGGCGTCGCGCTCATCATCTGCGAATCGTTCAAGCCGGTCAGCCTCGTGTTGCCGGCCAATCGCTCCACCGACACGCTCCTGACCCGCGCAATGGTGAAGCTGACGCCGAAGGATTGCGAAACGCTTTGGCAACGGACGGTTGACGCGAAATGCCAGAACCAGTTCTCCCTTGCCCAACACCTTACGCCGGACCATCCGCAACTGGAGCATCTGCGCGCGACGGCGTTTGGCAAGAAGCCGCACAAGGAAGCCGTCTGTGCAAAGACCTACTGGCAGATCGTAGGTCACAGCCTCAATGACCCAGACTTCGTCCGGGACCGGGCCAAGCCCGGATTCAACAGCCTGCTCAACTATGGTTACGCAGTGCTGCTCTCAACGGTGCTTCAGAAGCTCTTCGCGCTGGGGCTTGACCCGACGTTCGGCATTTCCCACGTCGCGCGCGAGCGGAGCACGCCGCTGGCGTATGACGTGATGGAACCGTTCCGGCCTTGTGTGGACTGGCGGGTGATCCAGTGGGCCAAAGATCATCAGGAAACGACGGAACTGGAGGTCAGCAAAGAGTTCCGCAAGTGGGTGACAGGCTTCCCGCTGGAGCGGGCGGATTATCTGGATTTCACGCTGGAAATCCGCGGTTGCATCGATGGCGTGATGCGCAGCTTCCGGCGGGCGGTCATGGAAAACCAACCACGGTTCTACAAGCCATGGACACCGAGAAATTCAAAATGGGCTGGCTCGTCGTAGCTTTCGACTTGCCAGTCAAAGAGAAGGCACAGCGCAAGGCTGCCACCGACTTTAGGAACTGGCTGCTCGACGACGGCTACCAGATGATCCAGTTCAGCGTCTATGCGCGGTCGTGTGTGACGTTCGCCCGCCAAGAGACGCATCTGGATCGGGTCAAGAAGAACCTCCCACCCGAAGGCAGTGTCCGGGCTGTTTTCGTCACGCGGTCGCAATGGGAACGCTCCTTTGTGATCCAAGGTTCTCCCGCTGAAGAAACCTCCGCTGAAGAACAGCCCGAACAGATTCAGTTGTGGTAAGCCGCTCTTTCAAGCGGTCTTACCACAACCGATTCTGCCAGCCTCGGAATTGGAATCAAGGCAAAGCGCGTAAATCATCCACCCCGTAGGCCTGTTGATTCTGCCAGCCTCGGAATTGGAATCAAGGCAAAGCACGTCAGCTCTAGTGATCGCCGCGTCACGTATTCTGCCAGCCTCGGAATTGGAATCAAGGCAAAGCTCATGCTTCACGTGGGCGCGGAGCCACGCATTCTGCCAGCCTCGGAATTGGAATCAAGGCAAAGCACGTATCCCGTCAATGACGTGACGCGAGTGATTCTGCCAGCCTCGGAATTGGAATCAAGGCAAAGCTCAAACAAACGCGAGAGTTGAGGGGCATCGATTCTGCCAGCCTCGGAATTGGAATCAAGGCAAAGCTATATTCACCGCGTTGAGTTCCCATGTCGAATTCTGCCAGCCTCGGAATTGGAATCAAGGCAAAGCTACCTCTCTCTAACACACGTCCGAGTCGTCATTCTGCCAGCCTCGGAATTGGAATCAAGGCAAAGCGCTCCGCATCGGCGGTAGCCCACGCCGCGTATTCTGCCAGCCTCGGAATTGGAATCAAGGCAAAGCGCTGAAAGCCAAGCCCTCGCGTGTGTCGCATTCTGCCAGCCTCGGAATTGGAATCAAGGCAAAGCGCTTAAAGGCGATGCTCGTGGCTGGCAGGCATTCTGCCAGCCTCGGAATTGGAATCAAGGCAAAGCCGTCACGGACTCGATGCGACGCGCGCTTACATTCTGCCAGCCTCGGAATTGGAATCAAGGCAAAGCAGCTGGAGTGTGTGGTTGGTGTAGGTCTGGATTCTGCCAGCCTCGGAATTGGAATCAAGGCAAAGCCGATTACTTGTTGTTCGGCCCTCCCCTGCGGCCTTACGCAT
>DYDL01000513.1 GCA_020717925.1 Desulfocapsa sp. | reverse complement strand
CATGCTGGCCACCGGCATCCGGACGCCGGTGGGGATCAAGGTGCTGGGGCCGGACATAGCAGTGGTCGAGCGGGTTGCCATGGAGATCGAAAAGGCGGTCAGCGCTATTCCCGGCACGCGTAGCGCCTATGCCGAGCGGCTCTCCACCGGCTACTTCCTCGATATCACGCCCCGGCGGGAGGAGATCGCCCGTTATGGTCTGGCCATGGCGGATGTCCAGGACGTGGTGGCCACGGCCCTGGGAGGGATGAACCTGACGACCACGGTCGAAGGGCGGGAGCGCTACCCGGTCAACATCAGATATGGCAGCGATTTCAGGAGTGACATCGAGGCGATCAGGCGTATCCTGGTGCCTATTGCCAGTGGCAACGCCCAGACCATGGCCGGTTCCCAGGCGCCGACCACCCCTGCATATATCACCCTTGGCCAGATCGCTGATATCGACATGGTCAAAGGCCCCACCCAGATTAAGAGCGAGGAAGGGTTGCTCGCCGCCTATGTCTATATCGACTTCTCGGGCCGGGATATGGGCGGTTATGTGGAAGAGGCCAAGCAGAGGGTCGCGGCCGCGGTCAAGCTGCCGCCCGGGTACCGCCTGCAATGGAGCGGTGAGTATGAGTATCTCGTCAAGACCCATGAGCGGTTGAAACTGGTGATCCCGCTGACCCTGCTGCTCATCTTTGTCATCATCTTTCTGAGCACCAAATCCGTGGCCAGAACCGTGATCGTGCTGCTGGCCGTGCCCTTTTCCCTGGTCGGCTCCTTCTGGTTTCTCTATTTTCTGAATTACAATATGAGCATCGCGGTCTGGGTCGGCATGATCGCCCTGGCCGGCCTGGACGCGGAAACCGGGGTGGTGATGCTGCTTTATCTCGATCTGGCCTACGATCAGTGGCAGAAGGAAGGGAGGATGCACAGCGAAGATGATCTGAAGGAGGCGATCATGCACGGCGCGGTCAAGCGCATCCGGCCGAAGCTCATGACCGTGGGTG
>DYDL01000512.1 GCA_020717925.1 Desulfocapsa sp. | reverse complement strand
CGCGTTTTTGTGTCGCCCCGGCCGCACGGTCGGGGCGCGGATTGAAACAGCTCCGTCCGAGGTGGTGTGGTGCGCGGTGTGCGTCGCCCCGGCCGCACGGTCGGGGCGCGGATTGAAACGCCATTTCCCGCTGCAAGGCCCGCGCCTGCAAGGGTCGCCCCGGCCGCACGGTCGGGGCGCGGATTGAAACAACGATGCCTGGTTAACAGCTCAGGCGGATGCCAAGTCGCCCCGGCCGCACGGTCGGGGCGCGGATTGAAACGCTAGCGACTGGCGCGGAACATCTGCGCGATTTCGTCGCCCCGGCCGCACGGTCGGGGCGCGGATTGAAACACGCGGGCGGGGGCCATGGCCGCGTCCCGCATCGCGTCGCCCCGGCCGCACGGTCGGGGCGCGGATTGAAACATAGTGATGTTCGCCGTCACAACCTTGTATGGGTGCGTCGCCCCGGCCGCACGGTCGGGGCGCGGATTGAAACATGTCCGCGTCTCGCATCGAGTCGGCGACGGTGAGTCGCCCCGGCCGCACGGTCGGGGCGCGGATTGAAACCAGGCGTATCACGAAGCGGGCGGTGATTGTGATGGGTCGCCCCGGCCGCACGGTCGGGGCGCGGATTGAAACTCCGAGGCGCGGGCGCGGGCGCGGGACACGGCGGGTCGCCCCGGCCGCACGGTCGGGGCGCGGATTGAAACGTGCTGGAAGAGGCTGACCGGGCCTGGAATGAGGTCGCCCCGGCCGCACGGTCGGGGCGCGGATTGAAACATTTCAGGCGCGGCCCTGGCGCGGCCGCGGCTCATGTCGCCCCGGCCGCACGGTCGGGGCGCGGATTGAAACGCGTTGTTGGCACGCGGCGTGTTAAGCGTAAAAAGGTCGCCCCGGCCGCACGGTCGGGGCGCGGATTGAAACGCGATTTTCTTTGGCTGGAATTGCGCCCGCAACTGTCGCCCCGGCCGCACGGTCGGGGCGCGGATTGAAACAACGGACTGGTGCGG
>DYDL01000511.1 GCA_020717925.1 Desulfocapsa sp. | reverse complement strand
TGAATCTCAAACCGTTCAAGTGTTGCAATAGCTACTGGCTATCGCCTTCTTTCGATGGTGTCTTCAATACGGCACGAGCATGTCTTTGACCTGCCTGGTGCCCCAGACGTCCACTTCCTCGATCACCGTGTTGTCGGGCACGTCAATACAGTGCACCAGGCTGCGCGCGAAATCCTCCGCGCCCGGATAGCCTTCCTGCCAACTGTCGTCAATCTTCGCCGCAGCGCAGAAGCCGGTCTTGGCCGCGCCGGGGATGAACGACGTGGCCTTGCCGCCCCATTCCGCCATTTCCAGATGCAGGCTGCGCGTAAAGACGACCATGCCGGCCTTGGCCGCCGTATAGACCGCCCACTTCGGCCACGCGTGGTAGGCGCAGCCGCTGGAAACATTGATGATGTGGCCGCGCTTGCCCGCCTTCATCGTCGGAATGACTTCGCGGCAGCCGCGGATGATCGAGGTGAGGTTGATGTCGAGGACGGCTTCGAGATTCTCGTCGTCCATGTCCTCGACGTTGGCGATCTTGACGCCTGCGCCGTGGTTGTTGACCAGCACGTCAATCCGCCCAAACTTGTCCACCGTCTGCTTCACCAGCTTCTTCCAGTCGCCGGTCTTCACCGCGTCGGCCTGCACGGCGAGCAGGTTCTTATGGTTCAACTGTTTCTCCGCCGCCTTCAATCGCGCGGCGTCGCGGCCGGTGATGACGACCTTGCCGCCCATCTCCAGCAGCATCTCCGCCGCCGACAAACCGAACCCCGACGAACCGCCGGTGATGATGATGACCTTGTCCTTGACGTAGTTTTTCATGTGCGTTGTTTCTCCTGTTCGAAAACGTGTCGCTCGGAACGCGAGCGGCTGGCCTTCCTGTGCCGCGATTTGCGCGGAACATCAAGCTGATTTTGTAGCCGCGTCGTAACTACTCAGGTGCCCGCCCGCCATGGGCGGAGGAATTGGCGACAGCCAATCCCGTGAGCA
>DYDL01000510.1 GCA_020717925.1 Desulfocapsa sp. | reverse complement strand
CAGGCGTTACCTTCTATCTCTCCGAAGCCCTGCGGGGTGACCTGCACGCCATGGGCCGCACCTCTCCTGACGAGCGCCCCGCCGGCACCTATGCCCGAGAACTCATGCACCGTTTACTGATTGACCTCTCCTGGGCCTCGTCCAAGTTGGAAGGCAATACCTACAGCCGCCTCGACACGCAAAACCTGATTGAGTTCGGGCAGGCGGCGGCTGGCAAGGATCTTCTGGAAACACAGATGATCCTGAACCACAAGGCGGCCATCGAAATGCTGGTCGAAGGGGCCGATCAGATCGGGTTCAATACTTTCACCTTTCTCAACCTGCACGCCCTGTTATCGGAGAACCTGCTCCAGGACGAAGACGCTTGCGGGCGCTTGCGGCGCAGACCGGTCGAGATCTCGGGATCGGTCTTCCATCCGCTGGCCATGCCCCAGGTGCTGGAAGAGTGCTTCCGGCTGCTGCTGCGGAAGGCCGAAGCCATTCCCGACCCCTTTGAGCAAGCGTTTTTCGTGATGGTGCAGGTGCCGTACCTCCAGCCCTTCGAAGATGTCAACAAGCGGGTCTCCAGGCTGGGCGCCAACATTCCACTCTTTCGCCACAACCTGTGCCCCCTGTCGTTCATCGACGTACCCGAGCAGGCCTATGTGGATGGCACGCTCGGTGTCTATGAATTCAATCAGGTCGATCTGCTGCGCGATGTGTTTGTCTGGGCCTATGAACGTTCCTGCCAGCGGTATCTCGCCATCACCCAGACCATGGCCGAGCCCGACCCCCTGCGTATCCGCTATCGCGAGCTCCTGAGCAAGGCCGTGCGGTCTATTGTTCGTGAAGGTAAGGAGCCATCCGCACAGACAGTCCAGCAACTGGCGGCCAAACTGGTGCCGACTGATGATGCCGCAATGTTCGCCAAAATGGTGCTGGATGCCTTGCAACGCCTACATGAGGGCAGCGTGGCCAGGTATCGGCTGAAATTGTCCGAATTTCTGGCCTG
>DYDL01000193.1 GCA_020717925.1 Desulfocapsa sp. | reverse complement strand
ATGGGCTTACATCGATTTAGGTATGGCTTTGCCAAGAAATATCGATTTTTCTATGGCTTGATACACAGTCTCGTAGATAAAGATTTATAAGGCTCTGATACGGGACACCCTTTTCATCAGCCATTTGTTTGAAATAGCCAATAACATCTTCGCTCAACCGCATCGTGACAGATTTTTTGAGCTTAGACGCATAAGGATTTGGGCGGGATTTCATTTTTGACAGATCGTATTCAGTTTTCATGGTCTAACTCCCTGATAATAGTTACTCTCGTTTTTTGTGGCTTTTCTTGCCGAGATGATCCGAACAATGTTGCCTTGATCACGTTCGCAATGACAGACAATTAGAAGGCGGGCCTCATCACTGAAACCCAGCATCAGAAATCTTTCTTCTGACACGGAATTATCTTCATCAAAGAATTGCACAGCGAATTCGTCGTAGAAAACAGATTGAGCCTCCTCAAACGAAATGCCGTGCTTCTTCTTGTTTGAGGTCGCTTTAGCTGTATCCCACTCGAATTTAACCATAGTTACATTGTATGTACATTTTTTGCACATTGTCAAGATGCATAACACGCAAGCTCACACGCCGGCGCTTGCTCGTTCATGTGAATCGCCGGTGTGTACACCCGGCATGGGCGCATACGCGAGGGGCATCTGAAGTAAACAGGCCTGCGAGACTCCTAGGCTATGAGTCGACGAACAAAAATGGCATACACGGCCCATTTTCCGGGCGCAACAACAGCACAACATGACATGACGAAGCCACTGGTTTGGGAGATAGCGACCACGGCATCGTCCCGTCGATGCAACCTGGGTACGGGTTGCCCAATGATTTCCTGGCAAACTGACCATGCAATACAAATAATTTATTACACCGGGAGCGTAGAGCTTTCCAAGCTTTCAAAGGTCAAAAATGCTCCTATGAGGTTTGCCTGGTGAGATAGTCACGTTTCCAATAATCAAAAATTTTCCAATCAGTTATAAGCCTGGAAGTTTAATCGGCATCGGGGTTCGCGTCCCGCAGACGACGTCACCCTGGGCCCGGTCCTGGACGTATTTTCCCCCAGTCACCAGCGACACCTCCGCCTTGGCCAGTTCCCGGCCGAGATAGCTGGCGTGGTCCATCCGCGAGACCAGGCCCAGGTCCAGAATGGCGGCGCAGACCGTGGCGGCGTCCGGCCCTTCGACGATGTGGGCCAGGCGGCCGTCGTTTTTGTAGTGCTCGACGTAGAGCGGGTTGGTGCTGCCGGGACGGGGCAGGATGATAAAGTAACCGGCCGGGTCGAGCTGCAGCCGTTTGGCCGGCAAGGCCTGGACCGGTTCCACCAGGGTTATCGCGAGGCCCTGGGAAAAAGGGGGCGGGAAGGGCAGGCGTTTTATTGCCCCGGCTGGGTCGGTATCAGCCATGAGGTCGTGGATCGCGATCTGGGCGCGGAACTGTTCGATTTCAACCGGTAACAGGTTCATCAGCATGGGCCGGCCGCCCAGGGCGCCGACGATGCGACCCGCCGCGTCCACCCCGTTGGCAACGAGCTTAAGCAGGGCATCTCCCGGCCGATGGCCCGGAATATCGACCCCGATCAGGACGAGTTGGCGCAGGTGCGGGTTGGCGATGCAATTCTTGACCACATACTCGATGCCGATATTTTCGGTGGTAAGGTGGCCGGCCATGGCCACCTCATCCAGGGTGGCAAAGGTCGCGGGCGCGAGCCCTGGCGGCGTGCCCAGGATGAGCACAACGGTGGCGGCGTACGGCCGGAAAACCTGGTAATCGCCTGGTTGCAAAGGCCAGGGGCGTTGGTCGAATTTCTCCGGGGGATAGGTTTCGCTGCGGACCGGTTCCCGTGCTCCCCGTTCCAGGCCGTTCAGCCGGTCCATGGCCGTGGTGAAGGCGTTGTATGCCGGCACCGGCACACAGGGGGTGCAGCCCAGTCACTGATGCAGGGTCTTGTGGCCCGCCGCCTCCAGCCAGCCGGCAAAGTCACGTTCCGCCGTCAGTAGGCGGGGATCACTGTTTGTCGGCCGCAGATCAACAATGGCCTGATGGACAGCGGCCAGCACGTCGGCGTGGAAGCAGGCGCAGGTCGAACATTTTTCCCGCCCCATGATGGCGGCAAATTCCCGGTGCACCGTGGCGATAGCCGCGATTTTTTTCTGCACCATTTCCATGGCTCAGCGGGCGCCGCCCACATAGCCGCAGCTTATTTTTCTGATCATAAGTTCACCCCGTTGGTTCGTCTGCCAAGGTGACCCGCACCGTCACGCCACCCATCTCCACCAGATCGCCGGGCACCAGTTGCCGGCCGCGGCGGGTATCCACCTCGCCGTTCACCCGCACTTCGCCGCTCTGCACCCTGACCTTGGCCTCGCCGCCGGTATCGACGAGACCGGCCAGTTTCAGGAACTGGCCGAGCCGGATGGTGCCAGGAGTCACGATAATGTTTTTATCCATGGCCGGAACTTAGCGCGCCAGGCGCACTGAAGCCAGGTAAATTTCACGGGGTTCGGTCAGGCGGGCCGCGAATATCCCCACCAGGCGAAGGCGCGAGAGGTCCATGGTTCGGTCTTTTGGGGCCGTGGCCACCTCATGCAGGGGGATGGCGATGTCGTTCCAGCCCGGGGCGATGACCAGGGAGCGGTTGAAGCGGTCGCTGAAGTCCTGCGACCTTTCTTCGTGCAACTGATCGTGGATACGGCAGGTCAGGGTCAGCGGCTGCTCGGAGGGGTTGAAAACCGAGAATCGCAGGGTGGTGAAGCCCAGCCAGTTACCGGGGAAATAGCGCAAGGCAACACCGGAATATGGTCTGGGGGCCAAGGATACCTTCAGTGACCGGCGGCCGGAGGCAGCCAGCCCCGCGTCCAGTGCAAAGTCGGCATCACCCTTCCATCGCGTCAGTTCCAGGGGGCTTGTGAAATCGGCCAACAGGGGGAATTGCCATTGTTGCATGGTTTCATCGAACAGGGCGCCGGCCAGGGGCAGGGCTGTGATACCGAGCAGGAGAAGGCCAAAGGCCCGTAGTCCCCACCGTTTCGGCTTGGACCATTTGTCGTGGCGGGGAGCCACCCAGGCCAGGGCAACAAAACCACCGCACAGATCGCGGCCCACGTCCCACAGGTCAGGGTCACGGTGGGTAAAGCCCTGCAGCACCTCAATGGCGCCACCCACGGCCCCGGCAAAGATCACGGTGAGGAGAAGCTGCCTAGCAAATCCTGCCCGCCTGAACCAGGCCAGGGTGCTGAGCCCATGGACCCAGCAGGCGAAGCAGGCGACATGCCCCAGGTTCCAGGCGTGCGTCATGGAGCGGGAGGCGGAAGAGTCCGGCCCGCCCTGGAAAAGCAAAAAGAGGAGCAGGGTGGAAACCAGGAAGAACAAGGTTTTTTTCATCGCTCTTGGCCGCGGCTGCCTAGGGCGCCTGCTTGATATGCACATCCTGCTGGGGGAAGGGAATGACGATGTTTTGCTGGAGGAAGGTGTCGTGAATCGCCAGCAACAGGGTATGGCGGACCAGGTTATTCTGGCCCGGGTTGTCCACCCAGCACAGCAGTTCACAGTCCACCGACGACGGCCCGAGCTGGCTTACCAGCACCAGTGGTTGGGGCTCGCTGGCCACCCCCGGGTTGGCCCGGGCCAAGGCCAGCAGCACCTTCTCCACCTCTCGCAGATCACTGCCATAGGCCACCCCCACCGGTACCCTGATGCGGGATCGCGGCAATGGGGCGGATTCGTTGATAATCCTTGAGTTAGCCAGGATAGCGTTGGGAATGTTGACGATGGTGTCGTCCTCGGTCTTGATGCGGGTGGAGCGGATGCCGATCTCCACCACCACGCCCCGCTCGCCGGATTCGAGGATGATGTAGTCGCCCACCTTGAAGCTCTTGTCCAGGAAGATGGAGAGGCCGCCAAAGAAGTTGGCCAGGGTGTCCTTGGCGGCCAGGGCCACGGCAATGCCGGCGATGCCAGCCGAGGCGAAGAGCGGCGTCATATCGATGCGCCAGATGGCCAGCAGCCAAAGGAAGGCTATAACCGCCAGCACAACCCGCACCAGGTTCTTCACCAGGTTGAAGAGGTCGGCGCCGATTTTGCCCAGGGCCAGGTCTTGCGCCAGGCGGTCCTCGGCGAGTTGATTAAAGGCCTGGAGCAGGGCCACGAGCCAGACCAGCAGGATCACGGTCTTGGCCAGGGCCGGCAGGGCGGTCTGCCAGGGCGGCGGTAGGGCCAGGACTATCAGGGCGTGCAGCACGCCGAGCCCGAAGATGGTGCGGCAGATGGGGGCATGGAGGAAAGCGATCAGAAAGTCGTCGAAGCGCAACTTAGTCCTGTGGGCCAGGCGCACCAGGATGCGGTCGATGAAGAGGTCCATGGCCTTGGCCAGCAGCAGGTAGATCAGGACCACGGCCAGGCCCTGGCACCAGACGTTGGCCGCTACGGGCGCGTACCATGCCATGAAGGTCTTGGCGTCCATTCAATGTTCTCCGGTGGTGGGGCAGGGTGCTCAGGCGTTTAGACGGTAGTCTGTTAGCCAAAGCAACTGCTACAGAAGCAGTGCCTGGTAGTTTGCCGTTGCTAATAGTCTAAACACCTTCAGACTATTAAGCTGCGCGGTGCCGGCCGGCACCGCGCCTCAGGCCGAGAGCTGCACCGAGTCCCGCACCCCCAAGGCCTCGTAAATCTTCAGCGTTTCCCGGGAGTTGTTCAGGGTATAAAAGTGGATGCCCCGCACCCCGTGGTCGATGAGGTCGCGTACCTGCTCGGTGGCCCAGTGCACCCCGACCTTCTGGATGAACTCGTCGGAGCCGGCCCGTTCGATGGACCGCAACAGTCGGGCCGGCACCCGGGCGCCGGCGGCCAGATCGGCCATGCGCACCATGCCGTGTCGGGAGGTGATGGGCATGATGCCGGCAATGACA
The DNA here is from genome assembly GCA_020717925.1 of Desulfocapsa sp. GTDB lineage: Bacteria > Desulfobacterota > Desulfobulbia > Desulfobulbales > CG2-30-60-27 > CG2-30-60-27. The sequence goes on along the minus strand of DYDL01000193.1, from coordinate 667 downwards.
GGCACCGTAATGCCGGCCAGTTCGCAACGTTCGCAGAAGTCGTAGAAGTCGCGGTTGTCGAAGAAGAGCTGGGAGACGATGAAGTCAGCCCCGGCCGCCACCTTGGCCTTGAGAAAGTCGATCTCTTGCAACCGGTTGGGGGTTTCCGGATGGCCTTCGGGAAAGCCCGCGACGCCCACGCAGAAGTGGGGAAAGTGTTGCTTGATAAAGGCCACCAGCTCAACGGCATGGCCGAAACCGCCGGCTGGCTGCTGGAAATCTTTTACCCCCTTGGGCGGGTCGCCCCGCAAGGCCAGGATGTTATGCACCCCGGAGGCATCGTACTTCTTGAGGATGGTCAGCATTTCCTCGCGGGTCGAGCCCACGCAAGTTAGGTGGGAGACCACGGTAAGGTCGGTCTCCTGCTGGATGCGCACTACAAGATGGTGGGTGCGGTCGCGGGTGGAGCCGCCGGCGCCATAGGTAACGCTTACATAGGAGGGTTTGAGCGGCATGAGATCGGCGATGGCCTGGAAGAGCCGCTCCCACTGCGCGTCTTCCTTGGGCGGAAAGAACTCAAAACTGAAGGAGAATTTTTCCTGGTTGAGGATATCCCGCACGAGCATGACGCCTCCTTTGTTTATTAAATGAGAATTAACCCATGGCCTGGCTGACCGCTTGGCAGCGA
>DYDL01000509.1 GCA_020717925.1 Desulfocapsa sp. | reverse complement strand
GGCAGTGCAACTTGGCAAAGGTCCCGCGATCAAGGTGAAGGACGCAGGGATGCTCGCGCATCCGGCGGTGAAGAACTTGCTCGCGGAAACCGCGCGCGAAGCGAAGATTCCGTACCAGTTTGAAGTGCTCACGGGTGGCACGACGGACGCGATGGCGATGCAGACGACGCGCGAAGGTGTGCCTGCCGGTTGTCTCTCCGTGCCGACGCGCTACGTCCACACGCCATCCGAGATGATTGATTTCAACGATCTGCAAAACGCGATCAAGTTGTTGGTCGCGGTGTTGGGGAAGCAGATCAAGTTGGATTGAGTAATGTAGGTTGGGATAGTGCAATAGTGCGATAGTGCAACTATCGCACTGCCTTGTACGCCCAGCATGGGCGTTGACTTGAAGGTGTGAGTCCTTTATGGGGGTTGATGGCACTAACCATTAGCCAGAGGCAAGGGCGTTGCCGCGAGGCAAGGTCTGAAGGAAGCCCGAGGCAAATCCGCGACTTGAGGAACACAAACCCGATACGAGGCTGCGAGTCTGGACGAGTGGGCAAGGTATCACGAAGTCCAAGTTATCAAGAGGCAAAGCAGTAAATCGGGCAAGTGTGCGGAGAAGGTCAGCGTTCTTATCTGGGGAGACCTGTCGCCACGCGAAAAAAAAATCGCAATGTCAATCGAGAGATTGGCTTGAGGTGGCAGGAGTCAGCCGACGCCATAGTACCGAGTGTCGCAGGAAAGAATCGGGAAGGGCTGAACGGCAAATGAACCCCGAACGGAAAGTTCGTGGAACGAGCATAGAAAGCCGACTGTCTCGGATAGAGACACTGCTGGTAAGGCGGCGAGGGTGAAGCCCGAACCTAATAGCCAGAGGGCAGAGCCGTTCCCGGCACAGACTGTCAACACGGGTTAGAGGACTGGGGCAGTATCGGTGTCCTGACGTTTGCCGAACCGCCGGATGCGCGACCCGCATGTCCGGTGGTGTGAGAGGAGGGACGGGCGCCCCGTTCCTCCTACTC
>DYDL01000192.1:3109-5630 GCA_020717925.1 Desulfocapsa sp. | reverse complement strand
TGGGCTGCCGTGCCCAAATTGTTGAGCAAGGCCTCGGTAAGCGTATTGCCGGGGAGCGTATAGACGTGTACCGCCTCTACCACCGTGGAGGCGGCGCCGACGATGGCGCCATGCAGACTCATCTTGACGTCGTCATTGTCGCTATTGATGCCGGCCCGCATCGCTACCTTGCCGCCCGTGCCGTTGCTGCCGGAAACGTCAATACGCGCTTCGTTCTCCAGCGTGATCCACCCATCGCCATCACCGATGGCGGACCCGACCTCGGCACCCATCTCCACCGTGCCGCCGTTTTGGCCGTTTGCCAGCACGGTGCCGCCATCAACCACGACATTCTTGCCATACAGTTTGACCGAGCCACCGTCGCCGGCGGTCGAGGCATCGATAGTGCCTTCAATCCGTATATCACCGCCATCTGAAGCAAGGGTGAGATTCGGCGTGGTAACCAGCAAAGAGGGGCCAACGACGATATCGCCGGTCCGCACCCCAAGTGAGAGGCCGCGGCTGAAGCCTGATTGCGCCATGCCGGTATAAAAGGAGGTAAAGTTCGCGATGCTGTTGGTTTGCAGTTTTAAAACACCGCCGCCGCCACCGCCACCGGCGTGGGCCAGGAGTTCTCCCCCAAGAACAACGCCGCCCGTTGGCGCGTTCAGACTGATTGTGCCCGCATCGCCGTCACCCTTAACGGTCGAGACATCGATCTGGCTGCCAGCGGCAAGATTGATGGAACCATCCGCCGCATTAAGGCTGATACTGCCACCCGGGGCAACCGTGGTCAGCACCTGCTCTTGCCCGCCGGCCTGTATCTTGTTTTCGTAAATATTGCCGCGCGCCGCCAGCACGGCGGTATTTTGCATAAAGATGCCGTCGTTGTCCACGACCTTACCCGTGGCGGTAACGGCTAAACGCCCATCCGGCACATTGACGGTGCCGGAGATATCGACCGATCTACCGGTCAACTCCAGGCTGCCACCCGGTGCCTCCGTGATAGCAGTCGCCCCACCTGGAGGAGCGACGGGCAACACGGAAAGGACCGAGTCCACGGCGTTGACCGCAAAATCCGCCGGCTGAAAGGGCTCGTTGCCCTGCTGAAAATGCGAGGTAGTCACCTGGCTGGCGCTCAAGGCGAGAGCACCGTTGACTGTCAGGGAACCTTTGCCCCGTAAGACGAGGTCATTGTTGCTGGCAAGGGAGACCGTACCAAACCCGTCGACCAGCATATCGCCGTTGCCGATATTGAGCTGATCGGCACTCAGCGTCAACGCTCCCGGACTGCCGGGGTTGTTGCCGCCAGTGGCGAGGGCGCCGCCGCTGTTCATCATATTGACCGTCGCCCCGTGCAGGTCGACCTGATGCGCACCGTTGACCGTGAACAGGGCAGCGTCGAGGGTCAGTGCCCCGGCCACATACAACGAGGTATCGCTCAGAAATTGCATGCCATCCCTGCCCTGCAGGGTAATCGCCTGCAGGGCGGTCATCGCCTGCCGCAGCGAGGTGGTGAGGTACATCCCCGTTGCCTGGCCGCCGCTGTTGACCACGTCCTGATAACTGACCCCCTCGGGCAGGAAGTACAAATACGACGACAACAGGGCGAGGGAACCACCATCATCGACCACGAGCGAGCCGCGCATGTCGAGGGTATCCGCCTCCAAGGAGAGGGCTTTGGCGGCATGCAGCTCAGCCCCTTCCGCCACCTCCACCCGGTCCGCGTTCAGGGTCATTGACCCGGCGCCAGCATCGGCTGCGAGAGTGGCACCCGCCCCCAGGGCAATCTGCTCAGCGGCCAGGGTCAGGGTGGGAATATTCAGCAGACTCCCTTCCCGCAGGATGATCGCATCGGTGGTCTGGTCGGCAATAATCTGGTGGTTTTCGTCACGGGCAATGGTGCCAAGCTGTAGTGCCGACAGGCCGGCGTCGGAAAGCGACCCGCCGTCAAGCACGAGCTTACCGGTCAATTCAACCGGCATGGCGGTGGCAAAGGAGAAATTCTCCGGCAACGGGGAAGTGCCCGAGCCGACATCGATCTCCTTTTTCAATTCCAGGTCCAGAATCCCGCCCGTAAACCCTTGCGAAGCCATGGCCGCGATGGAACCATCCAGGATAGCACTGTTGGCATGCAGGGTGACGGTGCCCCCGTCACCCGCCACATGGGAACCCTTGACAAAGTTGCCTTCCCGCAGAACGTCGGTCGCCGACCGTAACAAGAAGGCGGTTTGCAACGGCGCGGCAACGGTAATGCCCATCTGCGTCGTATAACCGGCCACGATCGAGCCCTGATTGGCGGTTTCACCCTTTTGTCCCGGCAAGACCGTGGTCCCCAAAGCCTGCACCACCACGGCGCCCGGGACAAAAGCAAACTCGGCCGGCAACAGGGAATAGACCCCTGCCTTAAGGCCGAGTTTTTCCGAACCGTTTAGATAAACGGCCTGACCGGACTGCTTTTCCGAATTGTCCGGGAGGATGACATATTTACCGGCCAGCGGATTGACCGTCCCTTGGACATCGGCCAGAAAGAGAGTGCCCG
>DYDL01000192.1:0-2395 GCA_020717925.1 Desulfocapsa sp. | reverse complement strand
AGCTGATAACCGGGGCATCGAGGACGAGATTACGCACCACCACCCGGTCAATTGGGCCGCTAAACTCCAGCCCTTTCACGCTGATCAACGATAATGAATCAAAGCCATCTGCAAGATAGGAGCCGATATCGCTGTCGCTCACCGTCAGCGCCGCATCCGTGTTCACGCGATTGATCGACAGCGTGCCGCCATCCACCCCGGCCATGGAGGCACCGGCCCGTACTGTGCCCTGCAGGGAGAGGGCCTGGTCAAACACTAAGGCCAGACCACCACCATTGCCTGCGGTGAAAACCGGCGCCAGGGCACGACTGTTGTTGACATCGGGGTAATAACCGGCAATGACCGATGCGCTGCCGGAGACGTCGAGGAGCGCGCCTTGCTCAACGGTAACGCTGCCTTCCGTATTTTTAGGCGTTTCCAAGGTAATGGTGCCGGCGTTGAGCGCATGATAGGTGGCCGGCGTCTTATTGGCGCCCTGGGATGGATTCAGGATATTGACCCCAGCCGTGCTGATGGTCGCGGTATCCTTAACTGTAATACTCGGCGGCAAACCACTATTAGTCGATGCCGCTGTTATGCCGACATTGCCGGCCAGGGCCAGAATGTGCCCGGCAATCTCCACTGTCGGGGCCAGCAGGGAGATAGAAGATTGCGGTCCCGTGGCGGCAGGGGTCACCCGGAGAGTGGCATTTTCGGCAACCCGCAGTGTGGCGAAAGAATAATCAAGTGCTTTTGGGTATAGGTTGTTAGCTTCATCACGCTCCTTGCCAGCCGTCAGACTTAGTGAGGTTGTGCCCAGCAAGTCATCGGCAAGATACATGACCTGGGACGCCTGTGGCCCATCCACCAACCCATCGGCGAGGGGGGATATATTCCTCGCGACCGAGGGGGAGAGCTCGATCCCGCTTTGCACAAGCAAATCCCCGCTGCTCTTCACCGTGATATGGGTGAAACCTGAGTCATGCAGGCTGGCGGGATCAAAGACCATGCCGCTGGCCTTGGTGGCCGGCAACTGATTGCCGCTTATCCCGCCAATGAGATCGTTCGGCAGATAGCCGGCAAAAAAATCAACAGGCAGGAGTTCGCTCCCGTCATAATTGGTCGGCAGGAGCGGCACCTTCGTGCCAACCAGCACCTGGTCGGCATGCAGAGTGATGGTGCCGCCGTCAAACCCGGCCAGGGAACGGCCGACCAGGGTGCCCTCATTTACCAGCGCACTACCCTGCAGGTTTATGGTGCCGGCATTGCCTCCCCGCAGGACACCCCGGAAGGAAAGCTCATAGCCGCCGGAGACATCCACCGTTGCCCCCTTTTCGATTACCAGTTCGCCGCCGCCTCGGACGGAATTAATCTGGTCCAGAATGAAGACCTCGCCGCCATTAACCATGGCAGGCTGCAACTGGTTGGCGCCCCCCATCCCGGCCAGCCGGTTGTCCACCCTTTCGCCAGAGACGTCGATACTGCTGGTGGTAGTTAGCAGGATACGCTCCGGCAAGGGGATATACGTCAGAGGGGTTTCAGGATAGGAGGTAAAGTTTTCGTCGCAAATAAAAGTTACCGTTCCGCCATGGATGGTGATGGCGCCCCGGTCCACCACCTGGCGGGCTGTCACGTTCAATGTCCCGCCGGCTTCAAGGCTCAGCTTGGCATCCTCGTCTATCTCCAGGGAGGTGTCAGAACCGATAGTTAGTGAAGAGAGGCCCGCACCGCTGATCATCTCAGCCGGCAGGATGGTAAGGGCCTGGGAAAGTCCGTTATAGGTGACGGTCGGCAGCGGGTCGGCCATGGTATAACTGGGGCCGGAACCCGTGCCATTGGCGACCTCAACCACGTCAAAGTGGTTATCGGTCTGGCCTTGGAGGTCCATTACGCCGCCAAGCGGCCGGCGCAGGCCGCTGGTAACCGCCTGCCCCAAGGTGTTCACTTTTTCGGACGTTGCGGTCTGATGGATACCGGCCGTGGCATGGCCGTCCAGCTTGCCGTTCAGGGCCAGGGCGTTGCCCCAAATTGACAGTTGCCCGCCATCGCTGCCTTGCACAAAGCCCTGAAAGTATTGCACCGTGCCGTTGCCGTACCCCAGCCCGGAGTAGCTGTCGGTGATGTTGTAGCGCGTGTTCTGTTTTTCGTAGTTACCGAAGACGCCATCATAGACCAAGCTAGGCGAGGCCAGGCCGATATCGTAAAGGGTGTTGCCAGAGACCAGTTTGGTGGTGGCTACCATACCGCTCGCGTAGGTGGTGCCACCCCCGGCAAAGGCCTGGGAAGCACCCGGGTTGATCACCACATCGCCGCCGATGGCATTCAGGGTAATGGTGCCGGCCTTCGTGCTGCTTTCGAGGGCGGTATTCTCCCGGGCGGCGAGCGCCCCGCTGATATCGCCGATCGCGGTGCCCTG
>DYDL01000508.1 GCA_020717925.1 Desulfocapsa sp. | reverse complement strand
CAAGGGCCCTAGCATGTTCGAACTCTTCGAACATCTGGGCAAGGCACTTGTAGTGGCAAGGCTGCGGGGGGCGGTGAAGCTGTTTTAGGTGAAAGGTGAAAGGTGAAAGGTGAAAGGTGAAAGGTGAAAGGTGAAAGGTGAAAAAGATAGCTCGGGCACCAATGCCTGCAAGTCTTTATTTGTCGCCTTTAGTGAATATGTGCACTCTGCATCCCTCCAACTTACAGCCTTAAGCTCTGCTTGCCATTATTGCTTGCACATTTACCCTTTCACCTTTGACCTTTCACCTTTAAACTCACCCTCTGCCAGACAAAAACCTCTCCGCCATATCAACATCCTGCCGACTGCCAATGATGAGCGGCACCCGCTGGTGCAGTTCGGTGGGGATGATGTCGAGGATGTCGTGACCCTCGCCGTCGATGGCCCGGCCGCCGGCCTGCTCGACCAGGAAGGCCAGCGGCGCCGCCTCGTAGAGCAGCCGCAATTTGCCACTGGGCTTGGCCGGATTCTTGTTGTCCATCGGATAAAGGAAGATACCGCCAACAATGAGGTTGCGGTGAAAATCCGCCACCAGCGAACCGATATAGCGGGCGCTGTATGGCCGCCCGGTAGCCTTGTCCTGCTCCTTCAAATATTCTACATAACGTCTGGTGTTATCCGACCAGAAGCGGTAATTCCCCTCGTTGATGGAAAAATACCTGCTCCGCTCCGGGATACGGATATTGGGGTGGGAAAGAAAGAACTCGCCGACGCTGGGATCGAGGGTAAAACCATGCACGCCGTTGCCGGTGGAGAAGACCAGCATGGTGCTCGATCCATAGATGATGTAGCCGGCCGCCACCTGGTCGCGCCCCTTTTGCAGCAGATCCGCCTCCTCGCCCACGCCGTTTGCGCTCCTGCGCCGATGCACCGAAAAAATGGTGCCGACCGAGACGTTGACATCGATGTTCGAGGAGCCGTCCAGGGGATCAAAGGCAATGGTGTACTTGCCGGCGCTGC
>DYDL01000507.1 GCA_020717925.1 Desulfocapsa sp. | reverse complement strand
AGTAGAGATCTATGATACCACGTTGCGAGATGGGACTCAGGCCGAGAACTTTAATCTTTCGGTGAGCGACAAGGTGCGCATCAGCCATCAGCTCGACGAGATGGGGATTGATTTCATCGAGGGCGGCTGGCCTGGTTCCAACCCCCAGGCGGTTGAGTTTTTCAAGACCATGCACGGCCAGACCTTGAAGCACGCCCGGCTGTCAGCCTTTGGCTCAACACGAATGTTCGCCAATCCGGTAGACAAGGATGCCAACCTCCAGGCCCTGATTGAGGCGAGGACGCCGGTGATCACCATCTTCGGCAAGTCCTGGGATATCCATGTCTTTGACGCCCTACGCATCGAGCTTGCCGACAACCTGCTGCTGATCGAGGAGTCGCTTCGTTATCTGCGGCCTCATGTGGGGAGTTTATTCTATGATGCCGAGCATTTTTTTGACGGCTTTAAGAAAAATGCCGACTACGCCTTGGCAACGCTGGGAAAGGCCATTGATGGCGGCGCCGATCGCCTGATCCTCTGTGACACCAACGGCGGTCTGCTGCCTCAGGATGTACCGCCTATTATCGAACGGGTCCAGCTTTTTGTGCGTGAGCGGGGGGCCAAAGTGGATCTGGGCATCCACGCCCATAATGATTCGGAGACAGCGGTTGCCAATTCCCTGCTGGCTATGAGTCTTGGGGTGCGTCAGGTGCAGGGCACCATGAACGGCTACGGCGAGCGCTGCGGCAACGCCAATCTGACCTCTATCATCCCGGCCCTGGCCCTGAAGATGGACTGTGATTGCGAGGCCGTGCGCAGGGTGAGCAAACTCACCGAGACCTCGCGGCTGGTCGATGAGCTGGCCAACCTGCCGTCAAACAAATATCAACCCTACGTGGGCCGCTCCGCCTTTGCCCACAAGGGCGGCATTCATGTCTCGGCTGTCAAGCGCAACCCCCTGACCTATGAGCATATCGAACCGGAGAGGGTGGGTAATATCCGCCGCATCTTGATCTCCGACCAGTCCGGCAAGA
>DYDL01000506.1 GCA_020717925.1 Desulfocapsa sp. | reverse complement strand
TGAACAGCCAGAGGGCCGTCGAGACAAGCATTTACGTGGTCCGGGCCTTTGGGAGAAGGCTTGGGGTCGCGTCTACACCATGACAAGTCGCACGGAAATTCATATGACTGACCGGCTATAAAACACGCGCGGCTGGGCGAGGCCGAAGGGGACATTCTGGGCCCCAAACGGGGTGTTCCTGCTTTAGATATTTAGAGCTTGTCTTTTCGCGCCTTCACCCCAAATCCAGTATCTCCCGCAAGGCCTGATGCACCTGCTCCATAAAGGTGCCATCGCAGCGTAGGAGCGGGCCTTTGACCAAACGTTTGTTGTCGATGGCCTGGAGTTGGTCGAGGAGCAGGTCGGAATCCCGACGCAGGTCGGCTTCGGCTTGAATGCGTAGGCGTAGCGGGGCAGCATCGTCAACCAGGTTGGTCGTCAGGGGAACCACCAGGGTGGAGGGGTGGTCCACTTCAAGCAGGGCCAGGCTTTGTACGATGAGCACCGGCCTGGTTTTGCCCGGTTCCGTGCCTCGGCCCGGATTGAGGTTGGCGAGCCAGATTTCGCCGCGTTTACGCATCGGGGTCATCCTCGATAGCGGCGAACTCCCGGTTGACCCGCATGCTTTCCTTGCGGACCTTCAGCGACGCCTCCTGCAGGCGCCGCCGCTTGAGGTCGCGGACCACCTTTTCGTTCAGGTCGGTGATGGCCCGCCGCACATATTCTCCCCGCGACACGCGCAGTTCTTTGGCCTGTCGGGTAATCTCGGCAAGGAGTTCGTCTTCAATTCGTATGGATACTGTACCCATGATGGTCTCCTGTTTTTGTGTTACAATATATTTTACATTTTGTAATACAAAAACGCACGCGTATTTCCTAGCTTTGCGCGTATACTTTTTCTCTTGGTAAATTCAAGTTCAAAGTGCGCCACCTGATGGTGACCCCGGACAGATTAGGGCAGAGGCAAGGTGACGGTAAAGACTACGCCGGTGCCGGCCGGCAGGTTGTCGGCACGGAT
>DYDL01000191.1 GCA_020717925.1 Desulfocapsa sp. | reverse complement strand
TTGTCGGGTTAATGGAGCCAGTAAAAGGTGAGGTGGTAGGGAGAAAATGACAACGACCTCTACTCGTTATCCTACCCGTTTCAATACCCGTTTTCAATGGATTTCCCAGTATGGCACTGGACGCAAAAAAGCCCGCGTTCCTACGTGGAAGCGGGCTTTCTGAACTTCTCCGGACCTTGCCGGACTATCAAATGGTGGAGGCGGCGGGAGTTGAACCCGCGTCCGAAAACACTTCCATTCCAGTATCTACATGCTTAGTTCTGACTTTATATTTCGCTCCTTGGCCCCTTCAGAACAAGGTGCTTTCGGCGCTAGCCCGCTTGAATTTCGCCTTCGGGCCAACAGGCGCGGCCCGGAAACTATCCCGCTGAACGACGCCCAGACCCGGCTTCGCAGGAGCAGCCGGAAGGACGGTAGCATAATTATGCAGCTACGGCATATGCATAGTCGTCTGCGACTATATTTACGTTCTCCCTGTTTTACGAGCAGAAAGACCTCGGCATGCAACTCAAACTTCCGTATCCCCGTCGAACCCGTTTCGCCCCCCTATTCTCTGTACTTTTTTATGGCCCGCTCAATCTCGCGGGTCGATTCCTTTTCCTTGAGGGTGTGGCGCTTGTCGTAGAGCTTCTTGCCCTTACCCAGGCCAAGCTCAACTTTCACCATCCCCCGTTTATTAAGATAAGTCTTAAGCGGCAGCAAGGCAAACCCTTTTTCGCGCACCTTGTTGATGAGCCGTTTGATCTCACGTTTGTTCAGGAGCAGCTTGCGGACCCTGAGAGGGTCTGGCACGTCCTGGGTGGTAAAGGCGTACGGCGAGATGTGGACGTTGTAGAGAAAGATCTCGCTGTTCTTAATCAGCGCATAGCCGTCCTTGAGGTTGGCGCGACCGGCCCGCAAAGACTTGACCTCGGCCCCGACCAGGACGATACCGGCCTCGATGACCTCCTCGATATGGAAGTCATGATAGGCCTTCTTGTTGGTCGCGAGAACTTTGCCAGACAAAAGTGAATACCTTTATGAGCTATCAGATGTCAGCGTCCAATACGCCGAAAGGTCTGCTGTTATACGATAAATCGCCCCAGTTAAGCAACGATTTCTTTCTCAGACGTCCACTTCTACCTAACAGGCTAAACACCTACAGACTATCCACCTATCCTCAATCCACCCCCGCCACCCTTATCGCCTCCTGGAAGGTGGTGATGCCGGCCAGCACCTTGCGCCAGGCGTCCATTTTCAGGGTGGTCATGCCCTCCTTGATGGCGGTTGCCCGGATCTCCGCCTCCGCGGCCAGGGCCGTGGTCAGCCGCTGCAGGGCGGGTGACATGGGGAAGATCTCGAAGATAGCGCAACGACCGAAATAACCGGTGCCCCGGCAGTGGCGGCAGCCACCGCCCTGCTTCAGCATGAGCTCCTCGCCCTCCACTACCGGAAAGCCGTAGCCCAAGAGCAGCGGCACATCGGCGGCCACATCCTCGATGCAGTGCGGGCAGATGCGGCGCACCAACCGCTGTGCCATGGCGCCCAGCAGGGTTGAGCCCACCAGGAAGGGCTGCACGCCCAAATCCACCAACCGGGTGATGGAGGAGACCGCATCGTTGGTATGCAGGGTGGAGAAGACCAGATGGCCGGTGAGCGCCGCCTGCATGGCGTTGGTGGCGGTGTCCAGGTCGCGGATCTCGCCGATCATGATGACGTCCGGATCCTGGCGCAGGATGTTACGCAGAATGCTGGAAAAGGTGACATCCACCTGGGTCTGGACCGAGATCTGGTTGAACTCCTCGTGCAGCATCTCCACCGGATCCTCCACCGTGACCACATTGATCTCCGGGGTGGCGATGGTCTTCAGGGTGGAATAGAGGGTGGTGGACTTGCCGCTGCCGGTGGGGCCAGTGACCAGGACAATGCCGTGCGGCCGGGCCAAAAAGCCTTGGTACACGCCAAAGTCGCGCTCCGAGAAGCCCATGGTCTCCAAGTCCTGAAAAAGGATATCCGGGTCAAGGATACGCAGCACCGCCTTCTCGCCAAAGGCCACGGGAATGGTGGAGACACGGATCTCGGCCTGCTTGCCCTCGCGGTCGACCCGGATGCGGCCGTCCTGGGGCCGCCTTTTTTCGGCGATATCCAGGCGCGACAGGGTCTTGACCCGGGAGACGATGGCGCCATGCACCGACTTGGGCAGCTTGTAGATGGTGTGCAGCACGCCGTCAATGCGGATGCGCACCAGGCTCACCGCCTTCTTGGGCTCGATGTGGATATCGCTGGCCCGCTGCTCAAAGGCGTAGTTGAAGAGGTGGTCCACCGCGGCGGTGATGTGCTGGTCAGTGGAGGCGAGTTCGCCCGACGGCGCTATGCGCACATACTGCTCGAGGTTGCCGAGATCGACGGCGGCCGGACCTGGGCCGGCCAGTCGGTCCTCGGCCGCGGAGATGGAACTCTGAAAGCCGAAAAACTCGGCGAGCATCCGGGTGATGTCGCTCTTGGTGGCCAGATAGGGCGTTACCTTGGTCTGGGCGGCACGCTCGATCTCGCGCAGCACCTGGCGATTGTCCGGGTCATAGATGGCCACCTCCAGCACCCCGTTCTTCATGGCAAAGGGCAGGATGAGGTGGTTGACGGCAAAGGAGCGCGGTATGGTCTTGGTAACGATCTGCAGGTCGAGGTCCAGGGGATCGAGCTTCTTGAAGGGCAACTGCAATTCCTTGGCCACCAGCCGTACCACCGTCTCCTCGCTTAGCGGCAGGCCGTCTGCCATCTCCAGGCCAAGGGCCACCAGCACATCAAGAAAATCCACCCCTCCGGGCCGGACGTGATTGCTCTTGCGCCGCCGCTGCTTCAGCATTTGCTGGCGCATCGGCTCCTGGCGGGCCTTGACCAGGGCGCGCTGGCTGGCGGAAATGAGCTGATGGCGCTCAAGCAGGTCGAGGAGTTGGGTTTCGTTGTCGAAGTAGCTCATGGCTAGAATTTCCGCAGGGCAGGATCGGAGACAGCAACACGCTAAAGCATACAAGGCGGCCGGCCGGGGCGCAAGCAAAAGCGCCGCCGGACCGAAGCCCGGCGGCGCCGCACAACTTCCTTTCCTTGCCTCCCTCGTTAAGGAGTCGTCGGGATACCTTCGAACCAGCTCTTGCGGCCGGTTTTACCGGTCTGTACGGGCAGGTTGGGTTGCTCTATGGCGATAATGGCGCCGGTCGAGGTTTGGACAAAGGCGGTGGTGCCTGGTCCCGAGCCCACAAGCAAGTTGGGAGTGGTGGTCATTCCCTCGCCGATGGTTGCATTGTAGACTACATTGCCGCCGATCTCGCCAGCAATCGAACCGCCAAAAACCGGAGACTTCCAAGCCGTGCCGGTTTGGTAGTAAAGGCCATAGATATTGCTCGTCCCAGTCCAATCGCATCCATTCGAGGATATGAAGGGGTTGTACGTGGTAAAGGTCAACAAACCGCCCAAAAGGGTGGCCTGGCCCAGGTTGCGTTCCGCAAAATCAGAATTATTCGGCGGAGAGGTCGTCTGCATTTGGAAGTCTCGGTACCAACCGTCGGTGCCGTTGTTGTCCTTTGCGCAGCCCGTGACAGGGGTTCCGGCGATATAGTCGATGAGCGCCTGATAGGGCTGCCCGTGCAAGGTGGAACTGGGCGCCTCCGTACTTTGCACCGTGGCGGAAGAAGCTAGTATGGAAATCGGGGTCACGTCCAGCAGGCCGGCACTGCCAGGAATCGCGTTGTGGGCCAAGGGTGTCTTCTCCACGGTCTCCCAGGTGAACTGATGTTCGCAATGCGTCCCGTTGAGTGCGTGTGTCATTGGTTCCTTGATGCCAAAATAGGATTGCCGGGTGTGGTCCAAGGTGTCGAGGTTCGCGTGGTGAAAACGCCCGGTACCGAAGTATATCCAGTAGTTTATTCCGTCCAAGCCTACGGATGACGCGGAGGAGATTGGCCGTTGCGCGTCGAAGAGCAGATTGACTTTCCAGTCCATGGGAGTCAAGGTCGCCTGGGAAAGATTTCCAGTGCCGTCATAGCTCCTCTCACCGGTTACCAAACGGAACATCTCGCCCAGCCAGGGGTTGGTGGATGTGGCGGGGTATGCCGGATTATGCTCCACCGTGCCCATATAGACTGCGTTGGCCTTATAATCGGGCAAGAGTTCGAAGTCAACGGTAATGGGGTCGGAGACAAATCCCTTGCTGGAGGTTCCGGACAAGGGCAGGGCAAAGGCGCCGAAATCATGACCAAGGGCGGTGTTGAGCGTGGCGGTGTATGAGGGGAAGCGTAGTTCATGGGGCGTGCCGGTGGTGCCGGCCAGCCAGTCCATGGGCATGACAAAAACCGTGGGCTTCAAGGTACTGTTGCCTTGCAAGTCGGAAGGCCCGTTTCCAAAAATAAGATACCAGTCCGTATTGTTGCTAGCCACGTCAGTAATCATCGGTACCATGGAGGAGATGTCGGTGGTATAACCAAGCTGGGCCTCCGCAGTGCCTTCCGCCGTCACACCGTTCATATGGGTTGTCTCGCCAAGGAGAACGGGCGGGTTTTCTGGGTTGGTGATGTCGAAAACGAAATAGGACGAGGCAAAAATACGGTTATCTGGCGCGGTGGTTGCGTGCGCCAAATCGTTATAGATCAGCCCCAGATCCGCAGACGAGACCGGCGCGCCGCCAAAACGCATACCACCCACCAGCACCGTGCCCCAGCCGTAAGGATGGAAACAGGCGGGATCCTGGCGATCAGGATCGCAAGCAGCTTCCTCCTGGAAAATCCGCACGTCGAAAATTCGGGGCCGCAGGTCCACATAATACTTGTGGCAGTAGAGGGGCGAGGCGAGGCATTTGAGGTGGGGGGCCAAATTGTAGGGCACGTAGGCCCAGAGTTCGGACCCCAGGGCTGGCTTGCCTGCCTCATTTGAGCAGTTGCCGTTGGTGTCCACCGTGTCGGAAAGACAGAATCCCTTCAGCTTTTCTTGGTAGAATCCACCGTTGAAGGCATGCAGCATTCCGTCGTTACCGCCGGCGTAAATAACATTCCTCCGGTTCATGTAATGGGCCGCAAACTCGGCATAGGTTCGATCCCTGTAAAGTAAATCATAGTTCTCAGCGGGCCGTCCCACCACCATGGGGGTGGAGTTGATGATGTCGCTCAGCCGCCAGGTATAGTGGATGCCTTCGCCGACGCCGTCGCCGTTGGTGTCGAGATTCACGTCCCTGGTACGCATGCCGGTTTGGTCAAGTCCCCTGATCCAGTTGATAAGGTTGTTCATGTCGGTCTGACTGGCTACGCCGAAGTCCTTGTAAATTACAGTGTCGCGGCTGCCGCGGATTGCGTCGTTGTCGGTGTTGACGGGCTTACTGTCCCAGTCCGCCACAAAAGGGAGTACCTCTCCGGAGTCCACGATGCCGTTGTTGTCCAAGTCGTTCCAAGTGAAGATGTTGCGCTTGGCAACGGCACTGATGTAGGCGGCATCCGTTGCAACGGTGATATCCGAACGATTCGTGGTGATATTGCCGTTCGTGATGTTGTAAAGGCTCTCGGCCGCCGACCACAGGAACTTCACTTGGGCAAGCGACTTGTATATGTAAGGAGATGGACATTGTCCGGAACTGTCCAATGTGCCGTAACAGGCCATGGTCTTTTTTTCGGAGGTGTTGTAATACAGTACCACCTTCTGATCGGCATGGACG
>DYDL01000190.1 GCA_020717925.1 Desulfocapsa sp. | reverse complement strand
TGGGTGACCGTCTACCGGGCCCACCGCGGCGAAGAATCCCTCGCGGTGACGATCTTCAGCGGCAAGGTGATCCGGGCGCGATTCGAGGAATCCGAAGCGATCCTCACCGGGGCGAGCCTGATGGCGATGCTCGCGCGCACGGTGCCGATCCTGGCCCTGCAGACGCCATGCAACCACGCCCTCTTCTCGGGCCCCTGCGGCGCCAACCCCACCGCGAGCCGAGACCTGATCACCGTCACGTCGGTCAACGGCGCCACCGTGGTCTCAGGCGGCTTCGCCTTGCGGCCGGACCAGTGGTACCGCGGCGGTCGCCTTGAGACCGCCACCGGCGAGACCCGGTTCATCGTCGATCACCAAGGCAACACGGTCACGCTGATCTCCCCGTTGCCCGGCCTCAGTTCGCTCGATGAAGTCCGGGCCTACTGGGGCTGCGATCACCTCGAAGCCACCTGCCAGGACAAGTTCGACAATCTCGTGAACCACCTGGGCTGGTCGCGCCTGCCGGGCCGTAATCCCTTCAGTGGGAGGATCGACTGATGGCCTTCTGGATCATGGCGCTGGTCTACATCGTGGGCACGGTCCTGTACGATGTTCTGCGCCCCAAGCCCAAGTTCGATTCCCCGACTCCGTCCGCTCTGGGCGACTTCCAGTTCCCGACGATCGGCGAAGGTCGCTCGATCCCGATCGTCTGGGGCACCTGCAAACTCGCCGGACCGATGGTCACTTGGTACGGCGATCTCCAGGTTCAGGCCATCACGGAGAGGGTCAAGACCGGGCTGTTCTCCCACAAGGACATCACGACCGGGTACCGCTACTACCTCGGCGCCCAGCTGGTCCTGTGTGGCGGCGAGATCGACCGCGTGTTGCAGATCCGGTTCGATGACCGGGCCCCCACTGCCGGCTATGCCCGCCTGCCAGAACTCACTCAGGTCAATATCAACGCTCCGAGTTTCTTCGGTGGAGACGATTCGGAAGGTGGGGTCACCGGCAGCGTGTACGTCTACCACGGCACGGCAACGCAATCGCCCGACAGCTACCTCGAGGGCCGGATCGGGCAAGCGCTGCCGGCCTGGCGGCGCGTCAGCTACGCCGTCTTCCGACACGTCTACCTGGGAACGAGCCCCTACATCAAGGCTGTCTCTTTCGTGGTGCGCCGCTGCCCCAACAGCCTGGGCCTCACAGACGGCGCCCACGACATTGACGGCGATGCCAATCCCGCGGCCATGATCTACGACATTCTCATCTCACCGCCGGCTGAAAACGGTCTCGGCCTGCCGGTCGGGTTCTTCGACGTGGCCGCCTTTCGGTCGGTCGGACAGACGTTGGCCGCCGAGGGCCTCGGGCTCTCGATGCTCCAGGACCGCACCACCACCGCGAAGGACCTGGTGCTGGAGATCCTGCGCCACATCGATGGCGTCATGTACGTCGAGCCTTCGACCGGACTGCTGACGATCCGGCTCGTGCGCTACGACTACGATCCCGAGACCATTCCTGTGCTTGATGTCGATTCGTGCACCGTGAAGTCATTCGCGCGGCCGTCGTGGGGCGACCTCAAGAACTCCGTGCGCGTGGGCTACGTCGACCGAGCGGCGGGATTCATCGAGAAGACTGCCCAGGCTCAGGACCTGGCCTCGATCGAGGTACAAGGCGGCGAGGTCTCTCTCCAGGAACTCACCCTGCGCGGCCTCTCCAATCCGACCACGGCACAGTTGGCCGCGGCGCGCGCCCTGGCAGCCTTGGCCTATCCCCTGGCCACGATCACGATCGACGCGGACCGTTCTGCATGGGCGTTCAGACCGGGCGCGGTGTTCAAGCTGGTCTGGGATCCCCTGGGTATCACCGGTATGGCGTGCAGGGTCGTCCGTGTTGGGACCGGGCGTCTCGACTCGGGGAAGATCGAGATCGAGGCCATGGAGGACATCTTTGCCGTGGAATGGACGGGGTACACCGCCCCGCCCCCGTCCGGCTGGGAAGATCCCTCGGGTGATGCACCTGCGCTCACCGATCAAGTGGCCTTTGCCGCCCCCTACGAGGCAACCAAGGACTACGGCAACAGGGGATCTGATGTGCAGCTGGCAGTGGCGATGGCGGCACGTGGGGTGACCGGCATCTCCCTGGGGTACAAGGCATACGTGGCCGATGGCTCTGGCGGTTGGGGACCGCCTGTGGGCATCCCCTTCTTCACACCATCGGGCGCCCTCGGCACGGCAATCGACGAGCTCACGGGCGAGATCATCGTCGCTTCAGGCCTCGATGCCGACCTCGTGGAGACGGTCAGCGCCCCGGACTTCTCGCTCGGCGTCAACGTGGCCTGGCTCACCCATGACGGGTTGGAGGAGTTCATCGCCTTCCAAAGCGTGGTCCAGGGCGAGAGTGGGATCACGCTTCAGACCGTCGCCCGAGGTTGTCTGGACACGGCGCCCACGGCGTTCCCGGCCGGGACTCGCGTCTGGTTCATTTCCTACGGCAGCAAGATCGTGAACATCCGCGGACCCGTGCCGCCGACCGAGACAATCAACAACAGCCTTCGCTTCCAGCCCTACAATAACCAGAGCGCGTATCTGTTCGCTTCGTGTCTAGATTCGATGGTGGCTGCCACAACACCTGCCCGTTCTGAGAAGGTCTATTGCCCGACCGATGTCCGGTTCAACGGGCAGCCCTATCCGGTGACAATTACCGGCGCGCTGACCGTGTCATGGTCGCATCGGAACCGGCTTGGGACGTGGAGCTACGTCAACTCGGGCAAGACGACCGCACCTGAGGCCGACACTGAGTATGACGTCCTGGTGTACGGGGAGCTTGGCACGCTAGTCCACACCGAGTCGGGACTGACCGGCACGTCCTGGACCTACCATGAGGGACAGGAAATCGCTGAGTCGGGGCTCGCTCGGCTCAACAACCACCTGCGGGTGGTCATTCGGACGTACGGGGCATCGCGGGATCACGTGGCGATTCGGGAGGTCGAGTGGAACTTCGATAGGCTATAGCGTCACAGTACATAGCAACGGTAGACCTGTTGATCGCGCGATAAACTGTCCCGCCTACACAATTGCGGCCTTCGTGACCTCTTTCTCAGCGAATTCGGACGCCATCAAATAGATAAACTGGGTCGCCTGGTCGTTTAAGAATGCCTCGATGAACGCGCCAAACTTACCCGCGAGGATTCGATCGAAGTGATGGGGCCGGTACCTCACAATCGATCCGAGGTAGAAGGTCACTGCATAGATCGAAGCGATCTGTGGCAGAATCTGCGGGTGTTCGCCGAGAGGTGCCGGATATGCGTAGTACTTCCGGTAAGGCGGTACAGCAAGCACAGTACGCCACAGCAAATGGCGAACGGATTGCACCAGGCCAGGTACCGAATCGGACGGACGGTGTCCATAGCCCGTGGTGTTGCGCTGCTCGAAACACATGAGCTTCCGATCGTCCTTGGACTCATTACACGCCACTTCGTGGAAGGTGTTAGCAAGCCGCGCGCGACCTAGAAACTCCTGGTGACTGATGTTTATTCGTTTCAAGTCGTCTGCCAGAAGATATAGCTGAAGCCAGATCTGTTTGCCCTGGGCGTTCTGCCAGAGTTCAATACGTTCTATTGCTATGAATCGTTCCTTTTCGCTGGCGGACATCCCCTCCACCCAGAGCCGGTGCCCTGGTACGATTTGGGGCATAAGCTGCTTCAGGTCCAATCTGACATTGTTAGCACCCAGGCCTGGGGCAGATAGAGCTAGCAAGAGCTCGTCGAACATGTTGATCTTCTGACCCGAAGGAGGAACCGGTCCTGCAGCTACGGTCTGATACGAATCGAGCCACGCATTGGTCAATTCCTGGTTGTTTGGAGGTGGATCGAGCTTCTCTGAGAGCCCATGCATGGCATTGTTCACGTCCTGGCGTTGCCGCGCGGTGAGAACGAATCCCTTGGCGAGGTTCATGAAGCAGTAGTAGAGCAACAGCGGTCTCGCGGCCTTAACGCCAGAGTGAGCGGCCGTGTAGAAATCTTCCGCCTGCTCAATCAAAGCAAACGCGGCATCGCGCTCGGTCGATGGGCACCGCCGCTCAACACTCCTGCGAATCACCGTCCACGGATCGGTGGCAAAGACTCGCGTGCCCAGACCGTAGCGTCGCGACGTCCTCTCCATGGGCCAGAAGGAAAATTCTAGCGGGCGATCCTTGATCCGTAGCCTGTTCCCTTGGCGCGGCTGTGGAAGCGGCATTCACTTGCTCCCCTGAAAGGGCGGATTGAATCAGCAGATAGGCGGCATACACAACCATGGAGAGTACTCGGGATAGCCGGCCTACTTCAACATCATCTTCCCTCGTTGTCTTCCTTCCCCCCAACTGGCCTGTCCCCATCTTCGGCCCTCCCCACCCCTTTGTCCTTTGGCTGCGGTACGTCCGGGCCCGAACCCGGGCTTGGGGCGTTGCCGTATCCAGGCCAAGAGGAAGGCGATGTTTCGACACGACGCGCTGGCTAAAGGACGCTTCAAGCGGGTGCCGTCGCGGTGGGACACCGAGTTCGGCCGCTGGGTAGCCGATTTCGGCGTGCCCCGCATCGTCGCCGGCTTGGCCCACGACCCCGACCTGCGCGTCACCAACCAGGCCGTCTACGAATGGCTCCAGGGCCATGCCCCCCAACCGGCCCGCGCCATGGCCCTCGTCGAGATGTCCCGGGGCCGTCTCACCCTCGAGTCCATCTATCAGCACAGCCGAGAGGTGCGACAGCCTGCGGGCGCCTCTCCTGGCAACGACCCCGGAGGCCCGCGATGAGGAT
Organism: Desulfocapsa sp.; assembly: GCA_020717925.1. Lineage (GTDB taxonomy): Bacteria > Desulfobacterota > Desulfobulbia > Desulfobulbales > CG2-30-60-27 > CG2-30-60-27. The sequence continues at coordinate 896 of DYDL01000190.1, read as the reverse complement.
CGACCTGCAGATCGACTCCGCCCCGCTGGTCCTGCGCCTGCAGAACGGACAGCGACGCCTGGCCTACGCAGTCGTCAACGCCATCAACAACACCGCCAAACGCATCCAGACGGTCGAGCGCCGGCGCATCGAGGAAGAGTTCACGGTCCGCAAGAAGGAGTTCATCCAGCGCCAGGCGGCGGTCATCAAGCCGTTTGCCAACGTCCGGCAGGGACGCCCCTACGCCGAGATTGGGGTCGGGCAGAAGCCCCGCCTATTGCTCTCCGCGTTCGAACGTGGTGCTGAACGCAAGCCGTTCACAGCCAACGCCAAGCGCGTCGCCGAGCCCGTTGTCGGTGGGCCCGCGCGCCCCCAGTTCAGCCAGCAAGTCACGCCCGAGCTACGCATGGCTCGCCTTCGCTTCGACCGCACCAAGACCGGCCGCCGACGTGCCGGCGTCACGCGCACCAAGACCTACCTCGTGCCCGAGGTCGGGATCTTCCAGCGCGTCGGCCCCGCCGTGACGCGCCTCGTCTACTTCTTCTCAAAGGGCAAGAAGATCAAACCGCGCCTGCACTTCGTCGAGACGGCCGAGAAGGAAGCGGACAGGTGGTTTCGCGAGGAGATGGAGCGGGAGGTTCTGAACGCGATCGCGAGGTCGCGAGGTGAGGGCCTGTGAAAGAAGGGAAAGAAGGGAAAGAAGGGGATGTTTCACCCCCAAGGGGTGAAGAATCCGTAAGTCGTTGCAGTTAGGTACTATGGCGCACAATCACCGCGGGTGGCCGGCGACCTCGGTTCACGTAGCGTGGGAGAGTCATGAAACAAGTTTCCACCCGTTCCAAGTGTTCCAGTACGGGCAACGCCCCGAATGCCGCCAACGCGCCTGAAACGGCAGCTGTGGGCGATTCCGCGGGTCC
>DYDL01000505.1 GCA_020717925.1 Desulfocapsa sp. | reverse complement strand
GCTGGCCAACCGTGGTGGTCGTTACCTCACTGCGCACCTCGGCTCCACCGCCGCCACAACCGGCAAGGCTCATGGCAAGGACTGCAATCACGATCAACATTTCAAGACGTCGTTTCATGTTTTTCTCCTGTTCAAAAATAAAGAACTGCACTTCAGGTCGAGCTATCGTTTCTCGACAATTCGCCCCTCAGCCACAGGTGCTACCGGTGATTCTCTGACCAGGGCATCCAGCACGACATCCCGCAGAAACTGGCCGGGGTCATTATAGACCAGTCGACTGCTGCGCATCGCCCCACCGACTTCCACAAAATCGCCGCCACTTTTGATCGCCTCGCCAAAGGCGGTGTAGCCATCCCCGCCCGAGGCCATGAAATCAAGGGTGGCAATCGTATATTCGTGATTCGGATCAAGAGGCTGGCCGCCGATGGTGACCGATTCAATCCGCTGCCCGGGAGGCAGCCTGCGATCAAAGACAAAGCTCATCCCCGAGATCTGGGGGAAACGGCCCTCGCCCCGCTCCACTCCTGATACCCCGTGTTCCAGGGCCTGAAGCAGAAGCTTCCCGCTCATCTTGACCGCCACCAGATAATTATTAAACGGGAGCGTGGCATAGATCTGGCGCATGGTAATTTCACCCTTGGGAATGCCTACGCGCAGACTGCCGCCGTTGACCATCGCCGCCTGAGCCCCCGTGGTTTTACGGACAATATCGGCCACCAGATTCCCCAGATTTGTCTCCTGTTGGCGCGCCCCCTCCTGAATTAAATCGACGGTGGCGAAACCGGCCTTTTCTTTCAAGATACGATCTACCTGCACATTATACCGATCCACCAGTGCGGCGGTTTGCTGGTCGGCAGTACCTGCGGTGGAGTCGATCTTCTCCAGGTGGCCGTTTGCCGCCACCATTTTTCCCTGTTCAACAGTGACATCCACCAACCCCAGGAACCTCCCGTGATCACCGGCCTGCACGACGGCGCAATCACCGATCCGCACCGGGGTCTCAACAACCGTATGCGAATGGCCGCC
>DYDL01000189.1 GCA_020717925.1 Desulfocapsa sp. | reverse complement strand
CGTAGGGGATGACCGCGAATTCAGGTTTGCCGTCTTTTTCAACGATCCGTGCCTTCATTGATAAACACCTCCCCTTGGAGCAATGCGCACAACGGCGATCAGCAGATCCTGCGCGTGCACCGTGTACAAAATTCGCCAATCTCCCACCCGCAGGCGATAACCCGGATGGCCGGTCAATCTTTTCACGTTGTTGTTGGGGGCGAAAGGGTCTGCCGCCAGTGCCTCGATCTTATCCATGATCCGCTCCGCCAGCTTGCGCGGCATGGCTTTTAAGACCTTGCGGGCGGGTGGAGAGTATTCGATCGAGTACATGAGCTATGTTAGCATATAGCTAATGCGTTGCAAACTTATTTTGGGTTGGTTTGAAATCTAATAGGAGGGGTGCGGCAGGTTGTTGATCTGACTGTAGTGCTTGCTCAGCTCTGCCGGTGGCACCGAGGAGTGCCAGTGGCCGGTGGCCAGGGCCACGACAAAGCAGAGGAGGAAGAGGGTGATCACCGTGGCCGGCAGCAGCAGGGGCGAAACTTTGTGGCTCAGGCCGGCCCGCAGGGTGAGGCAGTTCGGCACCGGGCAGGCAGCGACGCATTCCAGGCAGCCGACGCATTCGTTGGCCAGCACCCGGGGTTTGCTGGCAATGCGGATGGCGCCGGGGCAGGCCCGTTCGCACCGTTGGCAGTTGATGCAGGTGGCGGTGTCGCGCTGGATTTTCAAGGGCCCGATCAGCGCCAGCAGGCCAAGGAGGGCGCCGTAGGGGCAGAGGAAGCGGCACCAGAAGTTGGGGATGACAAAGGATGTTGCGACCAGGCAGAGCATGACCACGGTCACCAGTCTGGAGGGCGCCAGAAAAAAGAGCAGCATCTTGGCATCCGCCGCCAGGTTGTAGGGTGCGGACTGGAAGGCCGTAATCTGCGGCAGGGTCATGCGCCAGAGGATGATGTAGCAGAAGAAGGCGAGCAGCAGGTATTTCACCCCGTGCAACTCCCAGGCGATCCAGGCGGGCAGGCGGCGTTGCAGCTTCAGCCAGCGGCCGGCCCGTTCCACCAGGTTGGAGACAAAGCCCACCGGGCAAATCCAGCCGCAAAAGCCCTTGCGCATCAACAAACCGATGAGGAGCGCGGCCAGGAAGATGGTGAGGCCGGCCGGGTGGATATGGTCATATAGGCCGGTGAGTGCCAGGGATTTGAGGCCAAGCAGGGCGCTGATCGGCAGGAAGCCCTCCACCCCGGGCGGACGGGCCACGTAGTGCTCGGACTGACCAAGAGACCACTGGTAGAAGAGGGTGAAGCGCAGGCCGATGAACAGGGTGTAGAGGAAAAAACTCCCCTGCACCAGCAGGCGCAGGCGGCCCAGGCGGCGAGGCGGGAACAGTTTGCCCATGGAATTAGCAAGCGTAGCCATGACGCCACTCTATCGTATTCCCGGGAAATGGCAATTGACACAGGTCAAGGGGAATGGGTTTTAAAATTCAGGTGGATAGTCTGTAGGTGTTTAGGTGGATAGTGGAAAATAATTTGCTAGCCTCGCGCTGTCCTAATAGACTACAGACTAAACAACCTGGACAGTCACAAAAAGGCACTAAGACCCCAGGTCGGGGTCGACGATTGCCAGGGCAGGGAGGGATGATGACAAAAGCAATAGGCGTAGGCGTCATTGGCATGGGCCGGCATGGGGCGCGCTACGTCAACCATATTCTGCATGATGTCGATGGCCTTGCCCTGGCCGCGGTGAGCCGGCGCTCCAGTCTAGGCCAGGAGCAGGCCGCGGCCTGGGGGGCGCGTTTCTTTTCGGATTGGCGTGATCTGGTACGGGCGCCCGAGGTGGCGGCGGTGATCGGTGTGACCACCCCGGATCTCAACGAGACTATTGGGCGGGCCTGCGTGGCGGCCGGTAAACCATTGCTGCTGGAGAAACCCCTGGCTGTGGATGGCCAGGCGGCCGGAAGGTTGGTGGCGCTCTTTGGCGCGGCCGGCCTCCCCCTCACCGTGGGACAGACCCTGCGCTACAACGGCGTGATCCGAGCCCTGCGCCGGGAATTGCCGCGCCTTGGACAGCTCTATTCCTTTACTGCCTGCCAGCGCCTCGAACCCACCCTGCACCCCTGGCTCGACAACCCGCAAGTGGCGGGCGGCGGCGTCATCCTGCATTCCGCCGTCCATCTCTTCGATGCCCTGCGCTTCATCACCGGCCAGGAGGTGGCGCGGGTGCGGGCCTCCATGTTCAGCCGGAAGAACCATAACGTCGAGGATCTGGTCACGGCCCAACTGGAGATGACTGGCGGCCTGGTGGGCGTGATGGACGCCAGTAAGGTGGGCGCGGGCCGGTGCGGGCACTACGCCTTTGTCGGCGAGAACGGCATGTTGCAGGGCGATCAGGTCCAGGATCGGCTGCAATTGGTGGCGGGCATGGCGGTGCAAGATCTGGAGCATGAGGTGGCCGTGCCCGCCATTGTGCCGCTGCTAAAGGATTGGCTTGCCCATTTGCAAGGCCGGGGGCCCAACCCGGTGGACGGCGCCGAGGGGTTGGCCGCGGTGCGGATCTGCGACGCCTGCCGCCGCGCCGCCAAAGAGGACGGCTGGGTGCGGGTGGAAGTGTGACAGGAGAGGGGTGCGCCAAGTGATGTTTTTTGGTTGTCACATCGAAAATAGCGGGTTATATGTTCAGAAATTAATGCCTGCCGGCCTGTACTGGTCGCGTTCGACCTTGCTCCGCCCAGGCGTTCCAACCTCATGTTCACGGAGAGTCGTTTTGAGACGTAGATTGCATCACATATGAGCAATGCTCCGGCGTAAGCCGGCCAGCCCAGGTTGGGTTGGACGCGAATGCGGCTCTTTCTGCCAGGTGAACGGTCCCCAGGCGTAAACTCGGATAGCTTCCTCCGTGTGCGCTGACGTTGTTCGCGGCTAGATTGAGCCGCGGCAGGTCCGGAATAATGTTTCCGGACAACGTTCAGCGAAGGAGAAGCTATGCACGCAATCATTCCCACGCCACCAGCATTGCCAACGGTCGGTGCGGTTCTGGTGGTGGGTGGCGGGGTAGCCGGAGTTCAGGCGGCCCTCGATCTTACCGAACTCGGACTCAAGGTTTATCTGGTCGAGAAAAGTGGCGCCATTGGCGGCGTCATGGCCCGGCTGGACAAGACCTTTCCCACCAACGACTGTTCCCTCTGTATTCTTGCCCCCAAGTTGGTCGAGGCGGGCCGGGATCCCAACATCGAAATTCTGACCAAGTCGGAACTGATCTCCCTTGACGGCGAGCCGGGCAGGTTCACGGCGCAAATCAGAAAACAACCCCGCTACATCGACGAAGAGGTCTGCACCGGCTGCGGCCAGTGCACCCTCTACTGTCTGAAACAGATTGGCGACGACTATAACGAGAACCTGGCCATTACCCATGCGGCGCATATCGATTATGCCCAAGCCGTGCCCACCAGTTACCATATCGATCCCAAGGCGTGTCTCCGGCTGAATTACGACACCTGCGGCCTCTGTGCCGTGGCCTGCCAGGCCGGGGCCATTCGTTTCGACCAGAAGGAAGAGATCCTCGATATCCCGGTGGGCGCCGTAATTCTGGCCCCAGGCTTTGGCCGGGTAAGCAAGGAAGTGCTGGCCCGCTATGGCTGGGGCAAGTTCACCGATGTGCTTACCGCCTTTGAGCACGAGCGGCTGATGTGTGCCTCCGGTCCTACTGGCGGCGAGATCGTCCGGCCTTCCGACGAGAAACACCCCAAGAAAATCGCCTTTCTCCAGTGCATCGGCTCGCGCGACGAGACCTGCGGCAACAACTACTGTTCCTCGGTCTGCTGCATGTACGCCATCAAGCAGGCAAGTCTGGCCCGTGAACACGATCCCGAGGCCGAGATCACCCTCTTCTACATGGATGTCCGGACCCACGGCAAGGGCTTTGACGCGGCGCGGGAGCGCGCCATTGCCGAGAACAATCTGCGCATAATTTATGCCAGGCCACCAAGAGTGGAAGATGTCTTCGGCGGCGGGCTCATGCTCACCTGGGCTACCGATGACGGCCAACACCATTGCGAAAAGTTCGACCTAGTCGTTCTCTCCCAAGGGTTGGAGGCGCCGGACGACGCGGCCCAACTTGCCCAAGTGGCCGGTATTGACCTGAACCCATATCTCTTTGCCCAAACCGGCAACTATGCGCCGCTCGCCACCAGTCGGCCAGGCGTGTATGTGATCGGCGCCTTTCAAGGCCCCAAGGATATCCCCGACTCGGTGACCCAGGCGGGCGGGGCCGCCGGCCTCTGCTCCGGACAACTGGCCTCGGCGCGCGGCACGGCAATGACCAAGGCGGTATTCCCCGAGGAGCGCGATATCAGCCAGGAAGAGCCGCGCATCGGCGTCTTTGTCTGCCATTGCGGCATCAACATCGCCGGGGTCGTCGACGTGCGGGCGGTGCGCGATTATGCCAAAGCGCTGCCTGGCGTGGCCTATGCCACCGACAACCTCTACTCCTGCTCCCAGGATACCCAGCAACATCTGGTCGATATCATTAAAAAGCACCAGTTGAACCGTATCGTGGTCTCGGCCTGCACACCCCGCACCCACGAGCCGCTTTTCCAGGCCACTTTGCGGGACGCGGGCTTGAACCGCGCCCTGTTCGAGATGGCCAATATCCGCGACCAATGCTCCTGGGTGCACATGCACGAGCCCGAGGCGGCCACCAACAAGGCCAAGGACTTGGTGCGCATGGCCGTGGCCAAGGCGGCCCATCTGACTCCGCTGCCGGAACAACAGTTGCCGGTCACTCCGGCGGCCCTGGTCATCGGCGGCGGCTTGGCCGGCATGACCGCGGCCCTGGCCATTGCCGAGCAGGGCTTCCCAACTACTTTGGTTGAACAGGGAGACAAGCTGGGGGGGAGGGCGCTGTTGCTCACCGCCGACCGTTTTGGCGCTGATCCCCGGCACGCCATCCAGGCCTTGATCAAAAAGGTGACACACCATCCGCGCATAAGCGTGCGCACCAAGGCCACGGTGGCCAGCATCTCCGGCTATGTGGGCAACCTCACCACCACCATTGCCGGAGAGACGGGGAGCGAGGTGGTGCATCATGGCGTGGTTGTGATCGCCACCGGCGGCAAACCCTACGAGCCGCAACAATATTTGTATGGCGTTGCCGAGCGGGTGCTGACCCAGCTTGAACTCGAAGGCAGGCTGGCCTCGGGACGCCCATTTGCCGCCAAAATGAAACAGGTGGTCATGATCCAGTGCGTGGGCTCGCGGGGTGAGGATCTGAGCTACTGCAGCCGGGTCTGCTGCGGCCAGGCCCTGAAAAACGCCCTGCGCCTCAAGGCCATCCAGCCCGAACTGGCCATCACGGTTTTGTACCGGGACATGCGGGCCTATGGCTTCCTGGAAGACGATTACCGCAAGGCCCGGGAGCTGGGGGTGATCTTCACCCGCTATGGTGCGGACAATCCGCCCCGGGTGACGGCGGGGCGCGGAAAATCGAGTCCGGTCAAAGTCAGGATTTTTGACCCGCTTCTCGGGGAAGAGGTGGAGCGGGTGGCCGATCTGCTGGTGTTGTCTGTGGGCATCGTGCCGGAAGAGCCATCGGTTTTGGCAAGGATGCTAAAGGTGCCGGTCACCGCCGAGAAGTTTTATCTGGAGGCCCACGTCAAGCTGCGGCCCGTGGATCTGCCGGTGGATGGCGTCTATGTCTGCGGCCTGGCCCATGCCCCCAAGTCGATG
>DYDL01000188.1 GCA_020717925.1 Desulfocapsa sp. | reverse complement strand
TGACCGTGGTGGCCAAGAAGCGGCACCCCACCGCCCCTACGCGGGCGGCGCGGACTCGGCGGCTGGAGGGCAAGAACAAGGCCGGTGAGCGGAAAAAACTGCGCAAAAAGGTGAACGGCTCGGAGTTCTAAAGATGCGCGGGTAGCGGGGCGGGGTGGTGGTAAATACCCGTTTCAGTAATGGCCTGGCCCGGCCGCCGTCAGGCGGTCGGGCCAGAGACCTGGAAGTGCTGCGTGGTTACTCGACCTCGACCAGTACGCCTTCGGAATACTTCACCGTGCTGACCTCAGGCATGTCTCCCATGCCATGGTCGGTGAAGGTCGGGATTTCGGTGTCAAGATTAATGTCGTCGGCCTGGTTGAGTTCCGGCACTCCCTCGGTGTCAGCCGGGACCACCGCCAGGAAGATGCTGGTTTCCAGCGGCTTGAGGTAGTAGCCGATGCCGTTGCTATCGGTAACCGCGGTGCCGGCCGGGATGTTGATGATCTTTTCCCAGATGTTGCTGATGTCCCAATCCGCCTGCTTCAGGGCGGTATGCATGTCCGGCAGGCCGTGCATCCAGCCGTCGAATTGCAGCATGAGGGTCTTTTCAGCGCCGGCGCCGTTGCTGACGGTCATCTGCGCCAGCATGATCGGGTCGGCGAGGATGACGTAGTTCCCGTCACCATCGAGCAGATACTGCTGCGTGCCCCAGCCGCCGGACTCGGAGTATTCCCAGTTGAATTCCACCGGCCGGGTGTCGCCGGTCGGCATACCGTATTCGTTTACCGCCACCTCAAAGCCGTCGGCGTCGATGGGATAGTCGTCATCCGTCGTTCCGGCGGTGCCATTGGTGCTCCAGGCCTGCAGCCCCCAGCCGCCCTGGCTGTAAACGGTTCCCACCTCATTGTCCGGAGTGTTCGGGTCGTCGGTCAGATAGGTGAGCAGCAGGTAGTTCGGGTCAGCGGCATCGGTAACCAGGGCATAGCGCATGGTCATATCCCATGGGGTGCGCAGGTAGTCGGCCTCGGCCGGCAGGATGGTTTCGCAGTCGCCATCAGTACAGTTAGCCGGGTTGGCCGTGGTCTGTACCTCCAGCAGCACGTCATATGAGGTGGCCAAGTTGTCGTCGGCCTTGCGCTTCACCACATAGTTGACGCCATTGCTGTTCATGTAATATTCCCGACCCGGGTCCGGGGTGAATTCAGCATCGTTTTCCCCGAAAATGGGGCGCCAGTTGACGTTGTCGAAGCTGGCCAGCTCCTTCTGCACCCAGCCGGTGCTGGTCGTGGGCCCATCGAAGTCGCCGGTATAGGCGATGTAGATGGAGCCGCCCATGTTGATATTGAGCTGGTCGCCCTCCACGGGGTTGTACTTGACGGCCGGATCAGCGGCCACCATCTTGCCATTTTGTCCAGGTACAGCTTCATAAAAGCCTGCCCCGTCCACGCCATCGGCAAGATAGACATAGTTGCTGGGCCCCTCCATGCTCCACTTGTTGATGTTGACATTCTTGCGGTCTGACTCGGCCACGATCAGTTCCGGACCCGGGGTGTAGGGGGTAAAGTCCTTGGGGATGCCATCCTTATCCGTACAGACCGGCGAACCGGTATGGTAGTCAACCCAGCCGGTTTCACACTGTTGCCAGTCGCTGCCATCGTAGAACAGGGCAAAATTTTTGTTGAGCCAGGTCTCGACCGGGACGTTCAGGATATCGGCCAGGACGGCGTCCACATAGGTCCGCTTGGTGAAGGTGCCCTGCAGGCTGGCGGCCACGGTAAAGGTCTCGGGAACAGCGGCGCCCCAAGCCTCCTTTGTTACCTCGGTGCCGGCCGGCACTGTCCCGTCGCCCGCCCAGATCTGGTGGCGGCCCTGCCAGGCGCCGTAGTAGGCAAAGCTCCTGTGGCCGTCACCATTGGTATAGTTCAACGGGAAACCGAACTGGTTGTGCTTTTTGACGTCATCGCCGGCCGTGACCCCGTCGGGCGGGTTCTCATCATAGAAGAGCCCGTAATTATGGGTCATCTCATAGCTGGTGTTGCGGTCCTTGTAGACCGGGTCGGCCTCGCCCTTCTGGGTGCCGAGATAGTCGGCATTGTAAGCGTACTGGGCAGTGGGCGTCTCCGGGATGCAATCCTCGCCGCAGGCGTTCCAATCGACACCTTGCCAATCGGTATACTGTACCTTGCCGTAGCCGCTGGCCCCGGCCCGGTAAAGCACGCCCTTCATGATATCCGTGCCATCGCCATGCTCATTATGCTCATTCACCTTGATGATCGAACCGCCATCCGGATTCGGATCGCAGGTGGCCACGAAGAAATCCGTGCCGCTCTCGGAGAATTTGACGTTCAATACCCATTGGCCATAGTCCAGAATTTTACCGTCAACGGCCAGGGTGGCGGCCTCGTAGATCTTGAATTCCGCCTTGAGCACGCGGATACCGTCCGGGGCCATGGGGTCGGATTCCTCGATCCAGGCGAGGATCCGATTGACGTCCTGGCCGTCGATGACGATCATGCGGGAGTCGACGACCCAGGGCTGCAGGCTCTTGATCTGGGCGCCGTTCTTTTCATCGGCCCAGGCAATCATGGCCTTGTAGGGGCCGTTGTTGATGTTGGAGGGGTCGGCATACCGGGTCTGGCCAACCGCCTGCAATATCTGCTCAATGATGGCGAATTGGTCGAGGGCCGGCTCCTCTACGTATTTGGCGCCAGCCGTTAAGGCATAGTCCGAGGTTGCCGGCAGGTCTACCGCCGCGGCTACCCCGGCGCCTTCCACCTCGGCGGCGGGGATGGCGGAAAGTTCAGCCGGCAGGGCAAAGCCTTCCGACAGGCTTGAGAGCACCTCGCCGTCACTATTGGTGTTGTTGCTGGCCGTTGCCCCGTCACCGCTGCTACAACCGGTAAGCGTGGTTGCGAACCCGATCATGCACGCGGTGCCAAGCGTGAGAAACTGCCGTGCCGTTTTCCTCATGGTACCCCCCAGATGAAATTGACAATAATGCCCCGTGTTAAAGGAGACCCCCTAACGAGCTTTACCGGTTCAGCAATTTTCGATTGGGAATTTGAGGAGTTCGAATTTAGGAATTATCAATTAGAATATTTTTCAGTATTTATCTAAATCAAACGGTTTGTCAAACAAAACTTTTCTCCAGGCCAAAAGAGGCAGCGGACAGACCGGATTTGTGCCAAAGATCAGGTCCGTCCGCCGGCCAGCTCATCTTTCGATAAACCCCGAGGCCTTCAATGCGGCGATTCCCCTGCCCTGCCTGATGAAGGTCGGAATTGCCAGATAATCGTCCATGGTCAGGTGGGTTCCCGCAAGGAGACGCTCCGGGGCGGCGGCCAGATCGAGGCCGAAGGTGCGGGCGGCGGCGATAAATCCTTCCAGGAAATCGTTGCTGTCGAGCATCATGATGTTCTCCTTGCGATGAGTTTGCGGTTGCCTTTCTCTTGCCTTCTTTTTATCATGTGGCCTGGGACAAATGATGTCCCAGGCCAAAAAAAATAAAAAAAATGAGGTAGCCCATGCCCCAGGACAAGAGCCAACTGCTGCGCCATATCTTTATCGACCGGAGGATTCGCGAAGGGATGAGCGTCGGGCGCCTGGCAAACTGCGCCACCCTGGCCCGCGAGTATGAGGTGAGCAGCAAGACGATACTTCGCGATATCGATTTTCTCAAAAACCAGCGGGACGCACCCATTGACTACGATGGCGCCCGGCACGGCTATTTCTATACCGAGGAGAGTTACGCCCTGCCGGCCATCACCTTGAACGAGAGCGACCTGTTCGCCATCTGTATCGCGGAAAAGGCCCTGGCCCACTACGAGAACACCCCCATCCATGGGCAACTGGCCCAGGTCTTCCGCAAGATCGAGTCCTCTCTGCCGGACAAGATTTCGGTGCAGCCCGCCTGGGTTGACACCCGGCTCTCCGTTACCCAGGAACCCCATACCAGCATTGCGCCGGCGATCTGGGACACGGTGGCCGAGGCCCTGGCCAGGAACCGCGGCCTGATCATCCTTTATCAGAGACCAGGGGCGGAAAAGGGGGTGGTGCGTAACGTCGACCCTTTTCATGTCGTGCGGCACCGGGGGGAATGGTATCTGCTGGCCTACTGTCACCTGCGGGATGCGCAACGGACCTTTGCCCTGTCGCGCATCCGCCGGGCCCAGATGCAGGAGCGGACCTTTGTCATGCCCAAGAATTTTGACGCGGAAAAGCTGCTGGAGAATCGCTTCGGTATCTTTGGCGGCGATCAGGAATTCCGGGTGCGGCTGCGTTTCGATCCCCCGACCGCCCCCTACGCGGCTGAGCGGCGGTGGCACGCCAGGCAGGTGCTGACCCCGCTGGCCGATGGCGGCGCGGAACTCGCCTTCCCGGCCAGCGACCTCAGGGAGGTGATGCGCTGGGTGCTCTCTTGGGGGGCCGGGGCCTGGGTGATGGAGCCTTTGGAACTTCGAGAGATGGTGCGCCAGGAATTGGCCTGGGCCGTGCAGGCCTACGGGGTGGCGGGCAGTTCCTGAGCCACCCCTTCCATGCAGATGAGTTCGCCGGTGAAACTGCCGACTACCACCTTCGTGGTGATCTTCACCGGGATGTGGCGGCGGTCGGTAGTAACCCAGATGTTCATCTTGGTGTTCTTGCTCTTTGCGAACACCCCGCCGGCGTCCGACAGGTCCGCCTCAAAGTGGATGGTTTGGAAGGTGCCGGCCGGCACCGTGACCTCCTCCTCGCCCACGACCCGCACCTTGCTTGTCACCGCCTTTTTACCGTCGGTGATCGGGCGGTGGAGCACCGTGCCCGGTTGCAGCTCCAAGGTGCGCATGTAATAGAACGAGGCGAGCGGATCCAAGGTGCCGGGGGGAATGGCGATGGGGGCGTTCCGGTCCGCGAAGTTACTGAATATGGCCTGTCCCTTTTCCCAGTCGAAATTGACCACGATATTGCGCCTGGTGTGGCCTTCCCGCTGGTTGTTGCGGTACAGCAGGGATTGGCTTACATCGTCGTTGGTATTGGAGTCGATCCGGTCTCGCACCTTGTAGAACACGTCGACAAATTCATTGCTCTCGGCGATCATGGACAGGTGCTGGCCCCAGACGCCGTCTCTCTCCTCGCGCGGCTCGACCAGGAGGGTGGCGGTTGCGGCAGGGATCACTCCCCATCTGAGCTGGAAGGTGAGCTTCTCGCCAGGGGCAAAGGGCAGGGGGGTATCCGTTGCCAGGCAGACGGCCGGCGCCAGGCCGCAAAGCAGCAGTAGCGGCCAAAGCCGCATGGCCTTGTGCCTGGTTGTCATGCTTTCCCTCCTGCTTATGGCGTTATTCACTCCTGGAATCTGCCTGGCCTTCACCCGGTTCGGGTGATGAGCCAGACCCCCAGGCAGATGACCACGATGCCGGTCCAGCGCATGGGGCCCATGGCCTCGTGCAGCCAGAGGTAGCCGGCCAGGGCGGTGACGATGTAGCCCACCGAGAGCAGCGGATAGGCGTAGCTCACCTCCACCCGGGAGAGCACCAGTAACCAGATGACGACGCTGATCACATAGCAGACCAGGCCGGCCAGGACGTACGGGCTGGTGGCCACGGCGAGGCCCACGGAGCCCAAATTTTCCAGGCGGAAGTTGAAGTGACCGATGTTGCGCATGCCCATCTTAAGGGTGATCTGGGCCATGGCATTGAGCAGTACG
>DYDL01000504.1 GCA_020717925.1 Desulfocapsa sp. | reverse complement strand
GCCGGCGACCGCCTGGGCTTGTCCTATTACAGCTACGACAAGATCTGTTCGCTGCTCGCCATCTCAGTGGATGACTATATCGCCGCCCGCGACGGCCTGATCAACCAAGACCTCATCGCCTTTGACGGCCGGCTTTTCCAGGTGCTTTCCCTGCCGGTCGCCCCCAAATCGCGAAGACGCTCATCCTTGAGAAGCAGGGACAATATGCAGCGTTCCGATCCCACCGCCATCCGGCAAATCCTTGCAAACCTGGGAGGAAGTCATGATCGATAAGCGTGTTGTTTTTGAAATCCATCGTCTCGCTCATGAAGGGTGGTCAAAAAACAGGATTGCAGCTCAGCTCGCCCTTGACCGGGCAACCGTTGCCAAATATCTCGACAATCCCAATCCCGAACGGAAAAAGATCATACGACCAAGCCTGCTTGATCCGTTTCGGGAACAGATCAAAGAGATGCTCGAAACCCATCCCCATGCTTCGGCTGCGGTCATCCGGCAGCGGCTTGCCGAGAAAGGCTATACCGGCGGTAGCAGCATCCTCAGAGCCTACCTCCACGACATCAGGCCGCAAAAGCGACGACCGTTCATTCGCTTTGAGACCGCACCGGGGGAACAAGTCCAAATCGACTGGGGCCATTTCGGCAGTCTCACCTACGGCAACACCTCGCGAAAGCTCTCCTGTTTTGCCATCCTTTTGGGATATAGCCGCCTGCTTTACCTCGAATTCACCCATTCCCAAAACCAGCAGACCCTGCACCGTTGCTTGATCAACGCCTTCAATTTTTTTGGCGGGACGCCCAAGGAGCTGGTCACCGACAATATGCTCACCGCAGTACTCGAACGCGAAGGACCACTCATCCGTTATAATGAAGCCTTCCTTACCTTCCTCCGGCCCCTGCGGATCAACCCCCGGGCCTGCAACCCGCATCAGCCCCAGGAAAAGGGTAAAGTGGAAAAAGGAGTCATCCATTATGTTCGCCACAATTTCTGGCCGCTAC
>DYDL01000503.1 GCA_020717925.1 Desulfocapsa sp. | reverse complement strand
TGCTTGCGGGTCGGAACCGGCCATGTGGTGCTCATTGCCTTCACATTCTGCATCCAAAGCAACGGCACCGTTGTGCTGCTGCTTGCGCTGGCTATGAACTGCGTGGCCCGGAATGGTACCACCGGTCCGGTGCTTATTTCCAACCCGTAGGCGTGCAGGTTGCCACGCCATGAGTTGACCAGGTGGATAATGGCCTGTGCCTCGTCGCTGACCGGGATATGGAGGAACTTGTTGTGGCTGCTCATGTCGACCACCTCGGAGATCGGCACCGTGCGGCGGCACGGAGTGTCAAGATCCCTGGCGCCGGCGGAAAATGAAACTTCCACGGCATGATGTCCGGCTTTATCGCTCCAGCCATCGTCCCGTATACCTTTCAGGATGACGTGCTCCTGTAGCACCGCATCGCGGTCAAAGGCCTCGGTGCGACTGCCAAAGAGGTGTACCGCCACCGGTCGCACTATCTCGAAGAAACATTCGCGGAAACGATGGAAATACGGTCCTGCCGCGAAACTCCTTGGCGTGATGAAGACCAGTTGCCCCCCTGGTTTAAGCAGATAGGCGCTTACCGCCATGAACAGAGCATAAATATTGGGTTGGCCATGCACAACGTGGGCTGCCGCAATGGCTCGCGGATCGGCCTTCGGGATCTTGAAATAGGGGGGGTTGGAGATGATAAAGTCGAAAGTCTCGCCGCCCTTTGTGAAGAGGGTATGTTGCCGAGTTTTGATGCAGGCTGCCTTGCTAAGAATGAAATCGTCGCAACGAACCTCGAAGGAAAATTCCACGCCTCGTGCGTGCAGCCATTGCCTTAAATTCTTGAGTACGTCGTCCAGCAGCGCGCTCAAGCCGGCTTCGGCTTCATAAGCGACCAACTCGATGCGTTGCAGTCCCCGCACCGTTGCCAATGCCTCACAAGCGGCGCATGAGAGGATGCCGGATCCTGCCCCTGGGTCAAGTATCCTGGCAACAGAATCGATGCCGTCGAACAAGCCGGCCATAAAGCGGGCAACAGCCTTGGGGGTAAGATACTG
>DYDL01000502.1 GCA_020717925.1 Desulfocapsa sp. | reverse complement strand
CGGCTGGCCCAGGTGGCTGTCGCCGACCGCGCACAAGCGGATGAAGAAGTGAAGGGAGCCGCGATCCGTCAGGCCCTGGCATCCCTGCTCCAGGAATCCGCGCATCAGCCGGTGGCGGCGCAGGAGATCACCGTCCGGGGCCGCGATGTCCAGGATATCAGCTTGTTGGATGGGGCAGGGCTGGTTGAGCATCTGGCGCGTCTGGAGCTGCCGCTGACCTCCCGGAACCTTGCCGCCCTCAAGGGCATGGAAAAACAGGTGGCGCAGAAGAAAGAGCGGCTGATCTGGGAAGTCCCGGCCATGCTTTTTGGCCCCGACTGGATAGAATACCGGCGGGCCGTGCAAATGCTCCATACTTCAGGTTTCCGGCAATTCAGGATCAATAATCTAGGGCATCTCCCGCTCTTTGCCGGGCTTGCCGATGTGATCCTCCTCGGCGGCTTCCGCTGCTACACCCTCAACTCCCAGGCGGCGCTGGCATGGCAGGAGCTGGGTCTTACCGAACTGACCCTGAGCCTGGAGGACGAGCAAAAAAATATCCGCACCCTCCACCGCCGCCCCCTGACCATCCCCCTGACCCTGGCCGTCTACAGCGCCATCCCCTTACTCCTGTCGCGGATTCCCCTGAAAGGCCTGCGTTCCGGCAATGTCCTCCACTCCGACAAGGAGGAAGAGTACCGGATCATCACCGACAGCGGGCTGACCGAGGTCATGAGCGGCAAGGATTTTTCGTTGGTGGGTCGTCTGCGGGAACTACGGGAGATGGGCTGCACCCGGATCATGGTCGATCTCAGCCACTGCGGGGCGGCCTCAGCAAAAGGGCGGCAGGTCATCGCGGCCCTGGCCTCGGATCAGCCTCTGCCGGACACCTTTTCCTTTAACTATGAGCAGGGGCTTGCCTGATAGTTGATATGTTAAACCTTTTTCAAGGTCAGAAGGCGGAAACGTTGCCCGGCAAGTGCACTAAGGGGTCTGAGTTTAAGCGCTATCTCTCCATTCGGCAGCGTCCGCCTTTGCTTTCTTGATAGCGTTTT
>DYDL01000501.1 GCA_020717925.1 Desulfocapsa sp. | reverse complement strand
GGTCAACCAATTGTTAGATGTGGGGATGTGACCCCGATGATGATGACCCCGATGACCCCGATGACTACTCCCCTACTACCACCTGCTCTGCCATTGTCAGACCGGCCGCCTTCTTATACCCTGCGCATGGTTTGCTGGCTGGACCCGGAAGGTGACAACATGAATGCGAAATGTTTCTTCGCGGTTTTGCTCTCGCCGTTGTGGATCGCTGCAATCACAGCAGCCGAACCGGCGGCAGAGGCAAAACAGCGGCTCGCTGTGCTGGACTTCAGCACGGGCGAGGGCCTCAAACCAGACGACGGACAGACACTGGCGATGTTTGTCCGCAGTGCCGTCGTGCAGACGGGCAAGTTCGATGTCATGGATCGCCAGCAAATCAAGCAGGTGCTGGACGAGCAGAAGTTCCAGGAGGTGGTCTGCGACGATGCCAAGTGCATGATCAAGGCGGGAAAGATACTGACCGTGAACCGTGTCATGGGCGGGCGCATCGCCAAGCTCGGCTCGGTCTGGACGGTGGTTCTTAACCTGGTGGACGTCGAGGCCGCCAAGCTCATCAACAGCCAAGCGCTTCCCTGCGACGGACCGATTGAGAGCCTGCTGGGCCACTCCAGCACGGCGGCGCTGATGCTGCTCGGCCTGAAACCGGCTGACTCGATGTCAGCCGCCGGGGCCATCCAAGGCAGGCAGCTTGGCGAGTTCTACGTCAACTCCGTCGGCGCGTTGATGCTCCGGGTTCCGCCGGGTGAGTTCATGATGGGCAGCACGGCTGACGAGCGCGCGTGGGCAGTCGGACAGGAGGGCAAGTTAGGAGGATCGGTTGACTTGCTAAAGGACGAGGGCGACATGCCACGCCGGACGCGCATTCCAAATGCGTTCTGGATGGGACGGACCGAGGTGACAGTTGGCCAGTGGCGGCAGTTTGTGAGCGAGACGGGCTATCAGACTGAGGCCGATAAACGCGGCGAGGCGGCTGGGTGGATTGGGGACCCGCGAGCCAG
>DYDL01000187.1:154-5812 GCA_020717925.1 Desulfocapsa sp. | reverse complement strand
TCCTTCTGTTCCATGGCCAGGCCGGTGATGCCGGTGGTGGCCTCGCCGCGGGACGCCTTGAGTTGATCAAGCCCGCGGGAAAGGACGCTGCGCCGCGAACAATAACGCAACGCCGTCTCCTCGCTGACCATACCCTCCTCGTAAAGGTGCAGGATGGCCTGATCAAAGGTCTGCCAGCCCAGAGGGGTAGAACTGGCGATCACCTCGTAGTAGGTCTTGCCCTCGGATTCGCCGTTGACGATCAGGTCGGCCACCCGCAGGTTCATGCCCATGATCTCAAAGGCGGCCACCCGGCCTGCGTCCACCCGGGGCAGCAGCCGCTGGCCCACCACCCAGCGCAGGGTATCCACCAGGCGGTTGCGGGTTTGGGCCTCCTCATCCTTGTCAAACATGCCGAGGATACGATTGATGGTCTGGCCGGCGTCCACGGTGTGCAAGGTGGAAAACACCAGATGGCCGGTCTCGGCGGCGGTAAGCGCGATCTCCAGGGTCTCCCGGTCGCGCATCTCGCCCACCAGAATAACCTTGGGTGCCTGGCGCAGCGCGGCCCGCAGGCCATTGGCAAAGTTATCGAAATCCACGCCCAGCTCCCGCTGGCTGAAGGTGGCCTGCTTGTGGGGATGGACATACTCAATGGGGTCTTCCAGGGCCACCACGTGCACCGCCTGGCTGCTGTTGATCTCCTCGAGGATGGCGGCGAGCGAGGTGGTCTTACCAGTGCCGGTGGCGCCGGTGAAGAGAACCAGACCGTTCTTCAGGTTGGCCATGCCATGGAATACCTCGGGCAGACTAAGGCCATCAATGGTCGGCAACCTGGTCTCGAGCAGGCGCAGAACGGCCGACAGGCGATTCTTCTGGGAAAATATGTTGACGCGGAAACGGGTCTTGGCGTCGACCCAGTAGGACATATCGCAGGAACCATGCAATACCAGGTCGTTTAGGAGCCGCTTGTCACCGCGCATGAGGTTCAGGGCAAAGACCTCGGCCTGAAAAGGGGTGAGTTCACTAACCTCGGGGTCGACCCGCACCGGCTTCATGACGCCGTCGGCCTCCACCTGCAGGGGCTTGCCCGCCGTGACGTTGAGGTCGGAGATGCGGGCGCGGGAGGCGAGCATCTGTCTGATCCAGTAATCGATATCCGGCTGTTTCATGATTCCCTCACAAGGCGGC
Organism: Desulfocapsa sp.; assembly: GCA_020717925.1. Taxonomy (GTDB): domain Bacteria; phylum Desulfobacterota; class Desulfobulbia; order Desulfobulbales; family CG2-30-60-27; genus CG2-30-60-27. Next base: position 4,642 of record DYDL01000187.1, on the reverse strand, counting down.
ATGACCCAACAGTTCCCCAACAGACCAAGGCATTGTACACCCGGACGGCATGACTGACAACCTCGGGATGAGCACATCACAATAAATTCCGCTCTTCGCGACAGACCGCAAGGATCGCCAAGGGTAAAAATACCCATTTTTCCCTTGACCTCTCACGACAGCCCTGTTTAAAAGAAAAAACTGCTGGCAGACGCATCACCCGCTGCAGTTGTCAAAAAATTCCAACAACCACGTACCAGGGAGTGATCATGAGCACAACGGACGACCAGAAAATCGAAAGCCTGATGAGTGAGGGGAGACTCTTCCAGCCGCCGGCCGCGGGTCGTGACCAGGCGCACATCAAGAGCATGGCGGAGTATGAGACCCACTACCGCAGGTCCATGGAGGATCCGGAGGGCTTCTGGGCCGAGCGGGCCACAACGCTGCTTACCTGGGACCGCAAGTGGAGCAAGGTACTGGACGCCGATCTCCATAAGCCGGAGATCAACTGGTTTGTGGACGGCAAGCTCAACATCTCGGCCAACTGCCTCGATCGCCACCTCACCGACGGCCGCCGCAACAAGGCCGCCATCATCTGGCAGGGCGAGCCGGACGAGGATGTCAAGGTTTACACTTATCAGATGCTGCACACCGAGGTCTGCCGCTTTGCCAACGTCCTTAAGAAGATGGGGGTAAAACGCGGCGACCGGGTGGCCGTCTATCTGCCGATGATCCCGGAACTGGCCGTCACCCTGCTCGCCTGCACCCGTATCGGCGCCATTCATTCGGTGGTCTTTGCCGGCTTCTCGGCCCAGAGCCTGAAGAGCCGCATCCAGGACTGCGAGGCCAAGGTGCTGGTCACGGCCGACGCCGTGCTGCGGGCTGGCAAAACCATCCCGCTGAAACCCAGCGCCGACAGCGCCCTGGCCGACTGCCCCACCGTGGAAAAATGCATCGTGGTGCGCAGGGCCGGCAACGAAGTGGAGATGCAGGCGGGCCGTGACCTCTGGTACCATGAGGAACTTTCCGCCAGCGATATCACCAGCCAGTGCGCGCCGGAGAGCATGGACGCCGAGGACATGAGCTTTATCCTTTACACCAGCGGCAGCACCGGCAAACCCAAGGGCGTGGTCCATACCACCGGCGGTTACCTGACCTACGCAGCCCACACCTGCCAATGGGTCTTCGACCTGCAGGACAACGACGTCTACTGGTGCACGGCCGACATCGGCTGGATCACCGGCCACACCTATATCCTCTATGGGCCATTGGCCCTGGGCGCCACCTCCCTGATGTTCGAGGGCGTGCCCTCCTACCCGGCCCCGGACCGCTTCTGGCAGATCGTTGACAAGTTCAAGGTCAACATCTTCTACACCGCGCCCACCGTTATCCGGGCTCTGATGCGCGAGGGCACGTCCTGGCCCGCCAAGCACGACCTCTCCTCCCTGCGCCTTCTGGGCTCGGTAGGCGAGCCCATCAACCCCGAGGCCTGGATGTGGTACCACGAGCATATCGGCAATAGTCGGCTGCCCATCGTCGACACCTGGTGGCAGACCGAGACCGGCGGCATCATGATCTCCGCCCTGCCCTACGCCACCGCGCTGAAGCCCGGCTCCGCCACCCTGCCGCTGCCCGGCATCGAGGCCGCCATTTACAATGAGCAAGGCCAGGAGGCGGCAGCCAACGAGGGCGGTCATCTCGTCATCAAACGCCCCTGGCCCGGCATGCTGCGCGGCGTCTACAAAAATCCGGAGCGTTTCAAGAAGGCCTACTTCCAGCGCTACCCCGGCATCTACGACCCAGAGGACGGGGCGCGCCGTGACCAGGACGGCTATTTCTGGATCATGGGCCGGCTGGACGACGTCATCAACGTCTCCGGCCACCGGTTGGGCACGGCCGAGATCGAATCGGCCCTGGTCGCCCATCCCGACGTGGCCGAGGCCGCGGTGGTCGGCGCCCCGCACGAGATCAAGGGCCAGGCCATCTACGCCTATGTCAGCATCAAGACCGGCATCGAGCCCAGCGCCGAACTGCGCGCCGCCTTGCGCGCCCACGTCCGCAAACAGATCGGCCCTATTGCCACGCCGGACTTCATCCAGTTCGCCCAGGGTCTGCCCAAGACCCGTAGCGGCAAGATCATGCGCCGCATCCTGCGCAAGATCGCGGCCGGCGAGACCGAGGCCCACGACTTCGGCGACACCTCCACCCTGGCCGACCCGGCCGTGGTCCCATCCCTGGTGGATGGCAGCAAGGAAATCCGCGGCTAATCAATCCGCCCTACTTCCCGATCAAAAAACCCGCTTCCGATGAAAATCGGAGCGGGTTTTTTTCTTGCCTTCAGCCTTCAGCCTTGAGCCTTGAGCTCTTAACTATTTCCCCCTCAACCGCTCCGCCAATTCGGTCACCGCCATGGCATAGCGGTTGGAGTTATTCCACTTGGTTATGGCCTGAAAGTTAGGATAGGCCGCCACGTACCGCAGGCCGCCATCGGCCAGTTCCAGGCCGACGATGGTCAGATCCCGGTCCCCTGGCGATGGGGGCAGGGCCACCCCCTGCGTCGCGGCCACCTGCTGCCAGGGAACCAGCCCCTTGCGGCCTTTCCTGTAAGCCGCGGTCAGCAACTCACCCTTGAGTTCTTCCCCCAGCTCCCGATAGACCGGCGCGCCCAAAACCCAGCCGTGCTCGTGCAGATAGTTGGCAATACTCGCCAGCACATCCGGAACCGACTGCCACACGTCCCTTTTATGGTCCCCGTCTAAATCCACCGCATAGGCCTGGAAGCTGCTGGGCATGAACTGGGTCTGGCCAAAGGCGCCGCCGTACGAACCATTAACCGAAAGCGGAGGAACCCCGCTCTCCCGACAAAGCAGCAGAAAGGCGAGCAGTTCGGCCCGATAGAAATCCCGGCGCCGGGGATAGGCATCGTACATGGTGTTCAGGGTCTGGAAAAGGTTATAGGTGCCGGCGGATTTGCCAAAGCGACTCTCGATGCCCCAGATGGCCAGCACGATGTCACGCTCCACCCCGAATTGTTTTTCCACTGTATCAAGCAAAGCACTATGCTGCTCCCGCAGCCTGCGTCCTTCCTCCACCACCTGCGGGGTGATGAACAGCGGCCAGTACAGGTAATAAGGCTTGGCCTCCCACTGGGTGTCCATCAATTCCAGCACCTTCTTGCGAATGGTGACCCCGGCGAACAGCCGAAGCAACTCCTCCTGGCTGAAGCCGTGGCGCTCACGCAACTCCTGAAAGAGTTCGACATAGCGGGGGCTGGTAAGATCAATGGGCTGGCCGTCCGCCACCAGATCAGCGGCCTTCAGTTCGGTGGTGCTGATCTCGGCCTTGCCGGCGCCGATGGCCTGCGACGGCAAAAGGGCCAGGCCGGCCAGGGCCAGCAACAGAACAGTACGGCATAAATACGTCATACGGAAAAGACCTCAATGAAATTTTTCAAAAAATCAGGGAGCATCTCCGGCGGCAGGGCGTTGATGCCGGCCGCCGCCGCCCGACCGCCGCCGGTGGGAAAGGCGCGGCACAGGACATCGGCCCCTTGGCGCCGGACAAGCGGAGCGCGCACGCTGACCAGAATGGTGGTATCCGGGTTGTCCACCAGCAGGGCGTGGGCCTTCCCTTCCATCTCGCGCGCCTTCTCGTTACTGAACACCCCGGCCACCCGCCGCGCCCAAGGAGCGTCGGGAAAACGGAATACACGGCCAGCGGAGGCATCCACCATGGGGGTCTGGCCGCGGGCTCGCGCCATATCGTCGGCAAAACCAGCCCTGAGGACACCCATGGCCTCGGATTCACGAAAAAATGCCAAAGGCTCGCTATAGGGCTGTAAGGCCAGATACAGATCCCGGGGGTGGAAATGGAGGTCTTCGATCTTGGCGCCGTAGCCGTTGTAGTTTAACAGTTCCCCCAGCTCCCGCAACTCCTCTATCTCCGGGCCAGTGAGCGCCAGGGTGGCGGCAACGGCCCGGGCCGCGCCATGCAGGTTGTCGCCAAAGGCGGCGGCCACGGCCCAGGCGCGAAAACGACCAGCCAGCAGACGATCGACGATGAGCGAGGTGCAGGCCTCGGGGCTGGGGTCAATGTGGACCGTGAGCAACGGCGAGCTTGGCAGTTCGCCGGCAAAATGGTGGTCTACATAAAATATCCGGCAGCTCTTGAGCAGGTCGGGCAGGAATTCACGGTTGCTGTCCAGGGAAACGTCAAGCACCGCGATGTCGGCGTCCCGTACCCCGGCCAGATGGCGAAGCAACCGCACGTCGCGTTTCACGCCGGTAATAAGCCGCGCCGCCGGCCGCGGCTGCGCCATGCGTAACTGATGCAGGGCGCAGATCCCGTCGGCATCGCCATTGAATACGTCGTAGTGCATGGTGGTTTCCTTAGCTTTCACCTTTCACCTTTCACCTTTGAGCCTTCAGCTCTTATCTCGACCCCCACTCGAAAACCGTGCCAATGCCGTCCAGGGAGAAAATCACCATGAAACGCTGATCCTCCTCGGTA
>DYDL01000187.1:0-137 GCA_020717925.1 Desulfocapsa sp. | reverse complement strand
CATGGACCAACAACTGGGGTGATAGATCAGGCGCAGGCTTTCCCTGACAGTCCGATCAGTGAGCAGCGAACGAACGGTTTCCGCCTCCACGAACAATTGGTCGGAAAGCCTGGTGCCCAGGGAAAGATCAAACTCAT
>DYDL01000186.1 GCA_020717925.1 Desulfocapsa sp. | reverse complement strand
AGCCCCAGAGCAGGTAGCCGCGTTGCTGGATCCTTTCGAGGCTGTCAGCCGCTGGCGCCACGGCTGACCAGGAGAGCAGCACCGCCATACAGATGACGAAGGAGAAAAGTCGCTGGATATTTTTCATTCAACCTCCGGCCAGGACTATCGGGTGAGACAATGACAAGAAGTTCCTTGTGCGCCGCGCAGTGCCGCAATTCACGTCCCGCAAACTAGCATAACTCGGCCAGAGTGCCAAGACCCGCAATATAAAAAAGTGTTGTGACGGTTCAGCGTTGTCTCAAAGCTTTGCAGTCACTGACGGCGGCGCGTATCAACTTGCGTGGTATGACAACACCCATTTTGAGGGCATTGCATCTCCATACTCGGTGAGCGTAATCGACAGTGCACACCAAATGGTCGCCAACGAAAATTTTGACGCTGCTCACGGTGGCGTCTGGCAGGACCGTAACCTCTTGCTCAATCTAGTCCCAGACAACTACACACTAACTTTTACCGCGCAAGGGGTTGCCCACGGTTATGACACGTTGCTCGACAATGTTATTATTACAGCGTCCGTGCCCGAGCCAGCATCCATGTTGCTGCTAGTCTCTGGCCTGGCCGGCTTGGTTGGCCTGGCAGGAAAGCGACGCAGCCGTTGACGCTTTGGTTCTTAGGAGAATGCAGGGGGAACTCACCACTGCATTCTCCACCAAGGCGCAAGTTAAAGGCGCTAGACGTGGCGGTGCGTTTTGAAAAACCGTGGCTGGCTTCTCCCGTTACCACAGGTACACGCTGGGAGGGGAGCTGCGCAGCGCCAGCCGCGAGGTGGTGCGGCTGGTCAAACGCGCCACCGCCAACCGGGAGCATGGCGCCGTTCGCCATTTCCTCTTACAGGTGCGGTTTTTGGTCACGCATGGAGACGCGGGCAAAGCCGATCAGCATTGTCCGATGTCCGTTTGGCTGAAGTCGTTTCCCGCGAACAATAGCGGTTCCCCAAGAGCCTTGGCCAGCGCGTAAACCGCGCAGTCGCCCAGGTTGAGTTGGGCGGGATGGCCTTGGCCTTTGCCGTAGCGCTGGAATGCGATATCGGCAAAACGTGCCTGCTGCTCGTCGAATGGCATGACCACAGCGTTGATCTCATCGAGGAAACGCTGTAGTTTGCCAAGCATGGCGGGATGTTCACGGGCTCGCACAACGATGTGCGCCTCCAACAGGCTCACCGCCGAGATGCGACAAACCGGATGCGATTCGAGTGCAGCGACAATGCGTTCCCGCTCTGCTTCGTGTTTCAGCCAGGCCAATACAGCCGACGTGTCGATTACCATGCGCCGTGCTCGTCGTAACCCAGGATCTCGTTGTCGCTACGCGTATCGGCCGGCAAGCGCTTTGGCACGCCATCAATCTCGCCCGCCAGGGCGGCCAAGCGTGCTCGCAAGGGCGGCCTTGGGGCAGTTACACCGCGATGGCCCGCCAAGCATAGAAGCCCTTCGCGCACCACGTCCGCTATGGAAACCCCTTCAGCGCTCGCCATCTGTTCCGCCAACCGTTCCATATGAACATCTTCAATCACGATAGCCATGACTCACTCCTGTTATTCATGGTTATGATCAACAATGATCGACATTTTGGGAGAATAAATCAAGAGATAGTTTTGGGAGATATTGCTGAGTGCTTGGCCATCATCGACAGCAAGGTCGGACATTCTCCCTGAACTCCTCGGTTTTAGGTTGCCTTAAAAAAACGCCAGGACGCGATTTTTCAAGGTTCCCATATGTTACTTGCCGGCCTCCAGGCTGAGGGCCGCGCTGATCGGACCCGCACCGTCCTGCTCCATGGCAGCCGAGGCCTTGATTCCCAGGCGTTCCGCTGGGATCGGCTTGGCCTCGTTTAGGGCGGCGACCACGGCCTGGGCCCGGGCGTCGGCCAGGCGTACCAGTTCGGCGTCCGAAATGGGCTCACTCTCCACCAGGCGCGCATAGAGCGCCTTGGCCAGGGTGCCGGGATCATCGCCGCCGGATTTTTTAGCCGCTGCCTTGGTCTCGTCCTTGAGGGCGCTTAGGGCCTTCTTGTCAAAGCGCTCCTTAAACATGTCGGCCAGGGCGTCCCTGGTTGCCGAATTGCTGAAGTCTACCGGGCCGGGATCCTCGCCTGGCTCCACCGGGATATTCAACCGCTTGTTAAGCGCCAGGCGTACGCTGTTGACACGGAGTTCATGCAGGTCTGATGTCGGGCTGTAGCACCCCTGTACTACGAGCTTCAACCGCGGCCGTTTTTCCAGCACCCCGGCCAACTGCTCGAGCTTTTCCTTTTCCGGCGGCGCGACCTCGGCCTTGCCGGGGGCAAAAGCGACACTGTCCATGGATTCCTCGTTGCCGCCGGGCAGCAAGGCGGAGAGCGCCCGGAAGGGGCTGGTCACCAGCTTGGTGAGCACATTGGTCAAGGCCTTCCAGATCAGGCCGCCATAGCTGAATTCCGGCGAGTTCAGATCACCATGTACCGGCAAACCGAGGTCAATGACGCCGTTGCGGTCTTGCAACAGGGCCACGGCGAGGTCGAGCGGCAGGTTGACCGCCTCAGGACTTTCCACCTTGTCGCCCAGACGCAGCCGTTCCACCACCAGTTGGTTGTCTCCCGTGAGCTGGCCCTTGTCGATCTTATACTTCAGATCCACCGATAGCTTGCCCGAGTCGATCTTACGGCCGGCAAACTTGCCGGAGTACGGGGTGAGCCTGGACATCTCGACGTTGCGGAACACCACGCTAATATCGGTGAATTCCTTGGGGTCACCGCTGGCCAGCTCGCCGTCCACGTTGGCCGTGCCAAAGTCGTCCACCCGGCCGTCGAGTTTTATCTGGGCCCGGGCGTTAGGGGCCGAGGAGATGCCGGCCACATTGCCCTTCAATTCATGGATCTTGGTGCCAAAGGGGGTGGGCAGGCTGAAGTCGGCGAACTCGACCTGGCCACCGCTGACCCGCATCCGGTCCACGCGGTAGGGAAAGGCTGCCGGGGTGGCGGGCTGTTCCTTTTCTTCAGGCTTTACCGGCGCGGCCTTGGCCTTCATCACCTCGGTAAGATTCAGGGTATGATCCTTGTTGATGATGAACTTGCCGGCCGGCTGCACCACCTTGAGCTCGCCGATGGCAAGCTTGTCCGGCGCCAGTTGCAACTGCAGTTGCTCGGTCTGCACCGTCTTCCAGCCCACCAGAGTTTCCTTGCTGTCCGTCTCGGTGACTCGCAGGTTTTCGATCTTGACGCCGCCCTGATAAGTGGTGCTGGCTTTGGCGTCCTTGACGCCATGGCGCAAGGTGCCATTGGTGGAGAGGCTACCTGATTTGAGGACTACAGCGGCGGCCTGGCTAATGTAGGGCTGTAACACCGGCAACCCCAACGTAGTCACCTGCACCACGGCCTCCACGGCTGGGCCGGCTGGGTTAAAGGTGCCGGTCGTCTTGAGCTGGCCCCCTTCGCGGACGTTGACCCCCACGGCAAAGGGCATGGGGGACTTGTTGTCCACATGGGTCAGCTCGACGTCGATGTTCTCCAAGTGCAGCAGAGGACCGTCGGGCTGGACCAGGAAATCGGAGAGGGTGGCGCCCAGGTTGGCAATTGCCACCCGATTGATGAGGAACTGGAAGGGCTGGCCGGGCGCCTGGCTTTGCGCGGGCGGGGCAGGGGGCGTTTGCTTTGGCGTCGGTTTCGCCAGGCGCGCCAGGTTGAGGTTGCCGTCGGCCTGGCGTTCTACCTCAATGTTGCCCCCGGTTACAGCGATCTCGGCGATATTAAGCTGGTTGGCCGCAAGATCGAAGACGCCGCCCTTGAGGGCCACGGTGCTCAGCTTGACGGCGGGCGAGGCCGCCTTGGTCAGTCCGGCCTGGATGTCGTTAACCTCCACGGCCAGGTCGTTCATCTGGAGCTTGGTCGACTCGCCGCCGACTTCGGCAGCGGCCTGCATGGCCAACCGCAGAGCGCCGATGCTGGCGTTAGCCTGCATGTCCTGATAGCCAATGGCGAGCCCGTTCAGGTCAAACTGCTTCAACGTCAGCTTCCAGGGTTTGCCGCCGGCAGCGTCCTGGGCTGGCCCGGTGTCAGCGCTTTTAGTCTCGGCGGTCTTGGTAAGGCGCTGCAGGTTGAAGGTGCCGGATTCATCCTTGGCAAGATTGACCCGGCCACCGTTGACCGCGAGTTTGCCCAGTTCGATTTGTCGTTGGTTCAGATCAAAGCGGCCGTCGCTGATGCGGGTGTCGGGCAATTCCAGGAAGGGGATCGCATTGTCCGCCAGGTGCAGAACCAGGCCGCTCAGGTCAACAACGAGATGCTCAATGGTTGCCTGTGGCGCTTGGCCGCTTAGGTCGATATTGTAGTCAGCGGTCACGGTAAGTTTGCCGGCCGGCGGTTCAAGGAGCAGGTTGTCGCGGCTAAACTGCCAGAGCGTGGCAATGCGGATGTTTTCCAAGGACAGGCTGCCTTGCACTATTATCGGATGCAGGCTGATCTTGCCGTGCCAGCGGATGGTCTCGCCCTTCTCGGTGGTTGCGATCACCTCATCCATTCCCTGTCGCTCAGGCAAGGTGGCGAGGCCCTTGACGTGCAGGCAAAGGGGAGAGAGCGATACGGTGGCCGGCTGCGACTGGCGCTGGTCAATGAAATCGATCTTGCCCTGGTCCAGGAGAATATCCTGGAAGATGAGGCGGGGCAGGGTGGTGCTTGCCGCGGGCTGGGGTTGGGGGGGCGGGGTCTGCGCGGGCGGGGACAGCTTGGCGAGATTGAGTGAGCCGTCGCGTTCGATGACCAGGCGCGCCGTTGGTTCCAGCAGGCTGATTTGGCGGAAGGTCCAGGCCCATTTGAAGAGACTGTTCAACTCGAAATCGACGAACAGTTGCTTGCAGCCGACAATTGGTTGCCCGTCAGGTTCGTCCATGCGGAAGTCGTTCACCTCCAGCGTAAAGAGGAACGGGTTGATGCGCACCTCGCCGATGGCGGCCTGCTTGCCAAGCTGATCATGTATGATCCGTGGCACATAGCGTCGCGTCAGATAGGGCCCGAGCAGGAAACCTGCCAGGGTGTAGGCGACGAGCAGGCCCGTGCCGATCAGAAACCATTTGTTGCGCAGGATCTTCAGCAGGCGGTTCATGGGCTTCCCCTTTATAAGTTAGGCCAGGCCGTTGCGACTATTACCATGATACTATCGGTTGGGGATTTTTTCAAATGTCCAGGTTGCGATGCAGGGATGCAGCAGGTAGGGTGAGGTTGAATAACGCTGGAAGCGTGCAGGAGGGAAACGATTCATAGGCGACCGAACAGTGATCTGCATGGCCGGAATGATAACCATCTGAGTGCGCTGGTTAAAGATGATCGGACGGATCGGGCGGATCAGACCTGTCGGACGGGTCTGAACGGTCCGACAAGGCCCTTCAGGTGAAGATCGTTTTGCAGAAGCGGCGTTTGCCGACCTTGATGAGATAACTGCCAGTGGCGGGCAGGGTGGCTTCGGGATCGCTCACCTTGTTACTGTCCACGGCCACGGCCTGCTGGGTGATGAGGCGCCTCGCCTCGCCGGTGCCCTTGACCAGACCGCAATCAACGAGCAGGCGTGGCAGCCAGACCGGTTCGAGGCTGGCCGGAAATGTCATCTCCGGCATGTCCGCGGGCAGGTCGTGATTGGTGAAGATGCGGGCGAAGTTGGCTTCGGCTTTATCGGCTGCATCTTGGTCATAAAAGCGGGCGGTGAGTTCCCGGGCCAGTTGCTGCTTTGCGGCCTTAGGGTGCACGGCGCCGGTTTCCACGTCGGACCGCAGTTTGGCAATGTCGTCGGTGG
>DYDL01000500.1 GCA_020717925.1 Desulfocapsa sp. | reverse complement strand
GTTGACACCAAGACCGCCTATGAGGAGGCCACGGGCAAAAGTCTCGTGTCCGCCAGTAGGCCCTTGACCACGGCGGATAGTGCCGGGGCCGCCCGCCTCACGAAGGTTGCGGACCTGCTGCACGAGCCCCAGGCCCCGATGATCGCCCCGCCCAAAGTCCTCAGGGTGCTGATCCTGCCCTACAAGGGCAATGGTGACCTATTCATGGCCCGCTACGCCTATTTGCAGGTCGAGCAGGCCAACTGGGTGCTCACCAACGTGGACGAGGGGCTGGAATAACAATGCTGGCCTTTCTTGATCGTCTCGTTTTTGGCCCTGATGGCGGCCTGAAGTTCGCCGAGCTGCGCAAGATGGTGCGGCGGGAGTCATTTTCGAACTACCTGAACTATGTGGCCTTTGATCCGGAGACTGAAACCTATCTCAATCAGGACAACACCGTCGGCATATTGTGGGAATGCACACCGCTGTCCTTTGCCGGGGCCAAGACCATGAAAACCCTGGAAGGGTTGTTCCGGGCCGGGCTGCCCACGGAATCGGTGCTACAATTCATCTTCCACGCCGATCCCCATGTGGAACCGGTGCTCGATCTCTTTCGGCGCTCACGGACCCGCCAGCACCCGCTGGTTACGGCCAACCTGGAGGCGGTCAGCGCCTTTGTTCGCCAAGGAGCCAGCGGGGTGGAGGAGTGCGCCGGTATCCCCATCCGCAATTTCCGGCTGTTCGTGGCCGTCAAGTTGCCCCGGAAAAGCCGGGACGCCCGTGGTGGTTTGCTCAAGGAGATCAAGCGCCAGATCGGCGAGACCCTGGCCGCGGCCCAACTACACCCCCGCCTCATGGGGCCGGAGCTTCTTTTGGAGTGGTGCCGCCGCTTTCTGAATCGCTATCCGGCAGACTATCCTGACCGTAACTTCGGGCAATACGACGAGTCGCTACCGATCCGCAAGCAGATCATCACCAGTGATACCGTGATCCGCGACCAGGGCGATTGTTTAATGGTCGGTGACAAGTATTTCTGCTGCACCACGCCCAAGATGTTCCCCAA
>DYDL01000499.1 GCA_020717925.1 Desulfocapsa sp. | reverse complement strand
GATTGGTTTGGCAAAATCATCTCGGGCAAAATCATAATCTGCATGATTTTGCTCCGCATGATTTTGCCAGCAGTTAATGCTTGTTGGCCATGACGCCCCGCGAACGGTTCATTGCCACGAACTAATGCTGGACGTTTGGCGAAAAGAGGGTAATTACGTCTGACGCGCGCAACGCCATGAAAAACAAAATCACGCTGGTCCTGCCGACCGTGAATGAAATTGACGGGATGCGATGGTTCATGCCCCGGCTCACGCCGGAGTGGTATGACGAGTTGATCGTCATGGACGGCGGCTCCACCGACGGCACCGTGGAGTATTGCCGCGCCCACGGCTACCCGGCGTTTTCTCAAAAGAAAAAGGGGCTGGATCAGGCCTACGACGAAGCGTTCCAGATGGCGACCGGGGACATTATCATCACCGCGACGCCGGACGGCAACAGCCTGCCCGAAATCATCCCGCAGCTTGTGTCGAAGATAAACGAGGGCTGCGATCTGGTCATCGCCTCGCGCTATACCGTCGGTGCCAAGAGCGAGGAGGACGATTTCTTCACGGGGCTGGGTAACAAAATCTTCAGGTGGATGATCAACCTGCTCTTCAATGCCAGCTACACGGACACGCTGGTGGCCTTTCGCGCCTATCGCAGGGAAGCCGTGTTGCGGATGAGCCTGTGTGAACAAGATGACGAGTGCTGGTTGCGGCGGGTTTACACGCACATGAACAGTTGGGAGCCGGGTTCGTCCATCCGCGCCGCGAAGCTGAAGCTCAAAGTGGCCGAAATCCCCGGCGACGAGCCGAAGCGCATTGGCGGCGTGCGCAAGATGTCCGTTGTCCGAAACGGCACGGGCGTGCTGGTGCAGGTTCTCTGCGAGTGGTTCCGGGGCAGCCGCATGTAAGGCGATATGGAGCGCGTCAGAATCGGTTTGGTCCAGATCAACAACAGTTTCGCCAACTGTGACTACTTTCCCTATTCCGTCGGCTTGTTGCAGGCCTACGCCCGGAAATACGCCGCCGATCCGAAACGCTACGAGTTTCTGCCGCCG
>DYDL01000498.1 GCA_020717925.1 Desulfocapsa sp. | reverse complement strand
CGGTTGGCTATCTCCGTTGACGAGGCGCGCTTTATGATCATCTCCCGCACCTCATCGTCCACCACCAGAACCTCGTATATGCCGACCCTCCCCTTGTAGCCGGAATTCATGCACTGCGGGCAACCCTTGCCCTGGCTGAACTGAGGATCGGAATAATTCTCCAGCCCCCAGAATTCCACCAACCCCTTGGCCGGTTCCACCGGCTCCTTGCAGTTGGTGCAGATGCGGCGCATGAGCCGTTGCGCGCCAACTCCGAGAAGAGAGGCGGAGATGAGGAAGGGCTCGATGCCCATGTTCTGCAGGCGACTGATGGTGCTGGTGGAATCGTTGGTGTGCAGGGTGGAAAGCACCAGATGTCCGGTGAGCGCGCTCTGAATGGCAATCTCGGCGGTCTCGGCGTCGCGGATCTCGCCCACCATGATGATGTTCGGATCCTGGCGCAGGATGGAACGCAGGCCCGAGGAAAAGGTCATGCCCGCCTTGCGGTTAAGTTGCACCTGGCGGATGTTTTCCATGCGAAACTCCACCGGGTCTTCCAGGGTGATGACGTTGATGGCGGGGGTGCTGATCGCGTTCAGAATGGCGTAGAGGCTGCTCGACTTGCCGCTACCAGTGGGGCCAACCGAAAGAAACATGCCATAGGGCTGGCCCACCATGTGCCTGACCTTTTTAAGGTCAACTTCCTCAAAGCCGAGTTTTTCCAAGGGCAGGGCGCCGGCCGATACATAGAGTAATCTCAGTACCAGGTTTTCGCCATAGATGGTGGGCAGGGTGGAGGCGCGGATGTTGATCTCCTGCTCATCCACCCGGATGTTGAAGCGGCCGTCCTGGGGGATGCGGGTGTTGGCGATATCCATGTTGCCCAGGATCTTGATGCGGCTGATGATGCCGGCAAGCATGGCCCGGGGCGGCGGCGGGATTTCGTGCAGCCGGCCGTCGATGCGGAGCCGCACCTGGGCCTTTTTCTGGTCCGGGCTGATGTGGATGTCGCTGGCCCGTTCCTGCACCGCCT
>DYDL01000497.1 GCA_020717925.1 Desulfocapsa sp. | reverse complement strand
TCCCCACCGACCCGGCCAAGATCGTCGACTACAAGGTGCTGGAGATCGAGGTTTCCCTGCCACCCGAGTGCCCCTTTCCCATCAAGCTGCCGGTCGACGTGCGCATTGCCCTGGAGTGAGGCCAGGCCGCAGTTCGGCAGCCTGGCCATCGACGACTCGGACCTGCCCGACGGGTCCGACAGGTCGGACAGGGCTGCGGTTTTCCCGCAACCAGGACTTGGCCCCCGGGGCGGGGTATGATAGGATCAAATTCTGGAAGCAAGATCGCAAGGATGGCAATTTTCCCCAACTTAGCATAACAACAGGCCATGACCACCAAAACCGCCACCATCAAGATACGCTGCCGCAACTGCGGCAAGGTGCTGCAGACCAGCCTGAGCAATGCCGGGAAAAGGGCGGAATGCCCGAGGTGTAAAAAACCCTTCCTCGTCCCCCAGGCCACGGTCACCGAGAACCGGCAGAAGGAGCGGGCGGTTGTTGAAGAGAACCGCCTTGCCCCCATCGTTCCCGAAAGGCTGACCAGGAAAGAAGGAAGGCCTTTCTGCCGTGTGGTCTACACCGAGGCCGACCCGGTGCTCTTTGTCATGTCACGCCCGGACGCCGTGCCCATGCTGGACATAAGCGAGGGCGGCCTGGGGGTGATGATCAGGGCTGACCAAATTACCCCGGACATTGTCCAGGGCAGCATCCTGCTCTTCGAAATCGACTTCCCCATCCTGGCTAAGCCGATTTTCGCCAGGGTTACGGTGCGCTGGATCGAGCGCGCGGAAAACCAGCAGTTCTGCCACCTCGGCGTGGAATTCCACCAAGCGGGCCAGGAGCTGCAAGCCGTGGTACAAAAGCTTCTTGAATACGTGTTATCCCGGCCCGAGCACTGGAAGGTGGATTAGCCATTTGTGCGACTACTTGCGCAGACGACCATCTTATTTAAAAAACATGCCCAGAATTAGCTGAATCTCTCCATCCCGCAGCATCTGTTTCGTCAACTGATAGCCCAGTTCCCGGTAAGCCTCAAACTGG
>DYDL01000496.1 GCA_020717925.1 Desulfocapsa sp. | reverse complement strand
GTTGGAGGCGCCCCGGGGGAAGGTCTGGCTTTTTTTTGACGAAATCCAGAACATACCGCTCTGGGAGAAGTGGCTCAACCGCTTGTACGAGTTCGAAGAGGTGAAGATCTTCGTTACCGGCTCGAACGCCTCCCTGCTCGGGTCGGAAATTGCAACATCACTCACTGGCCGAAATCGTAGAATCGTGGTTTGGCCCCTGTCGTTTGCCGAGTTCGTACAAACTCGCAGTGGTTCTGCCGTGCCGGCCGATCTGTACCGTCGTGAGTCTCGCATAGCACACAGGCGCCTCTTGCAGGAATATTTACTGACAGGAGGGTTCCCCGAGGTCATCAAGTCCGGCGACCCAACGATCTTGGAGCAGTATTACCAGGATATTCTCTACCGCGATGTCATTGCCCGCGGCGGTGTCCGCAACACGCGAGAACTTAAAGAACTGGCATTGTTTCTGGCCTCCAACTGCGCGTGTATCCACAGCTACAAATCGTTGCAGGGAGTAATCGGCGTCAAGAGCCAGAATACGGTGAAAAATTATCTTCGGTCGCTTGCCGATGTGTATCTATTTCTTCTAGTGGATCTGTTCGATTATTCCTTGAAACGGCAAATCTACAATCCTTCGAAGATATACGGCATCGACATGGCGCTGATGCAGGCAGTCAGTTTCACCACCAGCCGGAATCTTGGCCGTGCCTACGAGAATGTCGTTTTTCTAGAATTGCGACGGCGGACCAAGGAAGTCTATTACTGGAAATCCACCGATGGCAAAGAAGTCGACTTTCTGGTTCGTGAAGGAGTGGTCATCATCGAGGCAATTCAGGTGTCGCTTGATATTTCAGACCCTGCTACCATGGAGCGTGAAATCAAAGGGCTTATCGCCTCGGCCGGTGCGTTTCCATCGGCACGTCTCACTATCATCACCGAAGACGAAGAGGGGGAAACAAGCCGTGATGGTTCGACCATAACAATCGTGCCTCTTTGGAAGTGGCTGCTGATCGGATGACAAGGGAGAATTAGGGGCCGTAAGCGCCCTGCGCGCGAGCTTGGTTG
>DYDL01000495.1 GCA_020717925.1 Desulfocapsa sp. | reverse complement strand
ACATGGCCAGCAACCGATGCCCCGGGGCCTTGGCCGCCAATTCCTGCCAGGCGAAATAGTCCCGGAATTTGGCTCCGGCCTCCTGGTTTTTTTTGACCACGCATGAGGTGATCTGACCCTTGCTGGCAAAGAGATGGCGCAGGGCGGCCCGAACCGTACCATCTTCGCTGACCCATTCCGCGATGATGTCCCGGGCTCCGGCCAGGGCCTCATCAACGTCCGGCACGCCCTTTTCCAGGTTGATAAATTTCTCCGGCTGCACCGGCGTTTTGTCCTGCCGAAAGATGGCGCGAGCCAGGGGTTCCAAACCTTTTTCCCTGGCAATCATGCCCCTGGTCCGCCGTTTGGGGCGAAGCGGCAGATAGAGATCCTCAAGAGTGGTCAGATTGGCGGCAGCCAAGAGCGCGGCATGCAGTGCATGGTCCAGCAGGTCGCGCTCGCGGAGCGAGGTGATGATATTCTCCCGCCGTCTGTCGAGTTCCGCAAGTTGGCCCAGCCGGTCCCGGATGGCGGTGATCTGGGTTTCATCCAGCAGGCCGGTCGCCTCCTTGCGGTAGCGGGCAATGAACGGCACCGTGGCCCCGTCGTTGAGCAGGGCGGCAACGGCCGCGACCTGACCGGGCTTGATGTTAAGTTCCTGGGCAATGATTTGCTGGTGTGGTTGCATGGTTGCCTTAATCACTGGTGGACGGGGTGGACTTGCTGGACCGGGTGGACATGGGGCGCGATGACCGTTTTGCGGAACGCACGCGGTAGAGGCGCTCGGTGAAGCCACCCTCGGTTTCAAAGGTTTTTGCCTGCGAGGCGAGCTGGCGATCAAGCAAGCGGCAGGCCACCGCCAGCAGCACTAGTGCGGCGTTGGCCGCAAGCTCGGGAAAGGTGGTTCGTGGGTCTGTCCACTCCGTCCACTCTGTCCACCAAGTCCACGACTATGCTCTTCTTTCACCCACCGAGCCACCTCATTGGCAGTAGCGCACCTGCGGTCAACCAGACTTTGCCGACGAGGATCGTCATGGTTCCAGAGTGGCAGGCCGCGCT
>DYDL01000494.1 GCA_020717925.1 Desulfocapsa sp. | reverse complement strand
GATCGGCAAGGTGGCGAACTCCCGGACCGTGCTTCAGCGTGCCCTCCGCGATCATGGCGGCAAGGCAGACGTTGGCGCGTTAGAGGACGCAGCCAAGCGGCTCCGCACTTCGCTCGACCGGTTGCAAGGGGCGGCCTCGCTCGATACCCTGCGCGGTATCGAGGGCGACGCGGCCGGCACCTACTTTGGCGTGTTCGACCATCTCATCACCAGCCAGAAGGAGGATTTTCACTTCCATGAACGGAGCCGCAGGCCGCCATTGGACAACATCAACTGCCTGCTCTCATTTATCTACACCCTGCTGATGCACGATGTGCGCGGGGCGCTGGAGTCCGTGGGGCTTGATCCGGCCGTCGGCTTTCTCCACCGGGACCGGCCGGGTCGGCCTGGCCTTGCCCTGGATCTCATGGAGGAATTCCGGCCAGTACTTGCTGACCGGCTGGCCCTCTCCCTCATCAACCTCGGCGTGGTAAGGAAGAACGGCTTCCGCAAAACCGAGACCGGGGCGGTGCTCATGGATGACGAGACCCGGAAGGCCTTGCTGGTTGCGTACCAGAAGCGGAAACAGGAGGAGATCATGCACCCGTACCTTGGGGAAAAGGTGGAATTTGGGTTGCTGCCCTTTGTGCAGGCGCTCTTGCTGGCACGCCACCTGCGCGGTGACCTGGACGGTTACCCGCCATTTTTCTGGAAGTGAGGAGGCGTCATGTTTGTCGGAATCGTAAACAGCCCGATTCCGACGCGTTAACCGCCATCGACATATTGAAATTACTGATGGCGATGGCGAACTTTTTAGTTTTTGCGAGGGCATCATGTTTGTGCTAGTTAGCTATGATGTTGCCGTTTCAGAACCAGGAGGCCAGAAACGGTTGCGGCGGGTGGCCAAGGTTTGCAAAGACTCCGGCCAGCGCGTGCAGTTCTCGGTTTTCGAGTGCATCGTGGACCCGGCACAATGGGCCATGCTCAGGGAGCGACTCCTGGCCGAGATCAATCCGGACGAGGACAGCCTCCGGTTTTACTTTCTCGGCTCCAACTGGCGGCATCGCGTGGAGCATGT
>DYDL01000185.1 GCA_020717925.1 Desulfocapsa sp. | reverse complement strand
GGTGCAGATGACCAACAAGATCATCGAAGACGCCGTGTCCCGGCGCGTCTCTGATATCCATATTGAAGCCCTGCCAGGCAAGCGCGGCACCTCCATCCGCTTCCGTATCGACGGGGAGTGCACCCATTACCAGAACATCCCCTTCCTGTACAAACGAAGCCTGGTATCCCGCCTGAAAATCCTCGCCAAGCTCGATATCTCGGAGCGACGACTGCCCCAGGACGGCAAGATTAAATTCAAGACCAGGCAGCGGCAGACCATTGAGCTGCGCGTGGCCACGGTGCCCACGGTGGGTGGTAACGAGGACGTGGTGCTGCGGGTACTGGCCTCGGGCAACCAGGCCCTGCCCATCGACAAGGTGGACCTTCAGGAACACAATCTCGTCGCCTTAAAGAAACTGCTGGATCAGCCCTACGGTCTCATTCTGTGCTGCGGCCCCACCGGTTCCGGCAAGACCACCACCCTGCATGCCGCGCTGAATTACATCAACACCCCGGAAAAAAAAATCTGGACCGTGGAAGACCCGGTGGAGATCGTGCAAGACGGCTTGCGGCAGGTGCAGGTCGAGCCTAAAATCGACCTGGACTTTGCCAAGGTATTGAAGGCCTTCCTGCGGGCCGACCCGGACGTCATCATGGTGGGCGAGACCCGCGACGAGGAGACGGCCCGCACGGTGATCGTCGCCTCGCTTACCGGTCACCTCGTCCTGTCCACTCTGCACACCAATTCGGCGCCTGAAACGGTTACCCGACTCCTGGGCATGGGAATGGACCCGCTGAATTTTGCCGATGCACTGCTGGGCGTCCTCTCCCAACGTCTGGTCCGCAGAATCTGCCCCCACTGCCAGGAGTCCTTCACGGCCGATGACGAAACCCGCGACACCATAATCAAAATCTACGGGGATAGTCCGGTATGGCCCGTGCCGATCGCGGCCGACCAACCGATTACCCTCTCTCGAGGCCAGGGGTGTCCCAAATGCAATAACACCGGTCTGCGCGGCCGGTGCGCGCTCCACGAACTCTTGATCAATAACGAAGAACTGAAACGGCTCATCGAGGGCAACCGTTCGGTGGCCGATATCAGGGAGGCCTGCAAGCGAGCCGGCATGCAGACACTGCTGCAGGATGGCATCATCAAGGTGCTGGCCGGCGCGACTGACCTACACCACGTCCGCACCGCCTGCATCCGCTAAAACGCATGTTCAGACGGACGAACCATATTCAGAGGCAGCGCCAGACCGTTGGCCGCGCTGCCATTACACAACGGCCACTCCGTTGAGGCGCACATGAAAAAGATCCTCATTGTTGATGACGAACAGAGCTTCCTCCTGAGCCTGACCGATATGTTCCAGGAGCAGTCGGAGCAGTTTACCATCATCACCGCCAACAACGGCAAAAAGGCGGTAGCGGTCCTGGACGATGAGGCGGTTGACCTGGTGGTCACCGACCTTAAGATGCCCGAGATGGACGGCTTCGGCCTGCTGGCTTATATGAGCAAGGCCACACCCGATGTGCCGGTTATCGTCATGACCGCCTTCGGCACTCCGGAGATGGAGGACCAGGTTCTGGACCTGGGCGCTTTCCAGTACATCGAAAAACCCATTGAGTTCAACGTACTGCTCGGCAAGATCAAGGAGGGCTTGAAGGCCGGCTCCAAGGGGCACGTGGCTGGCATATCCGTCGGCTCCTTCCTGCAACTCCTCGAACTGGAACGGAAGACCTGTACGCTCAGTGTCACCGCGGAAGGCAAGACCGGCACCCTGTTCATCAGGCAGGGCGACCTCCTTGACGCCGAGGCCGACACCATCACCGGGCTGGATGCCGCCTTCACCATCCTCTGCTGGGATCACGCCGAGATCGATATCCTCAACATGTGCCGCAAGCGCCCCAAGGTCATTGATGTGCCTTTGGGTTTCGTGCTGATCGAGGCGGCTCGCAAGAAGGACGAACTGGATCATCCGCCCGAGGACGCGGAGCGGGAGTCAGGCGAGCAGGCGCCGGATGTCAAGGGCACTGGCGCTGAACTGGATCTCGGCGATCTCGATTTTGACACCAACGGCGGCACTTCCCCGTTGACACCGGTCGCCGCCAGCCCGGCCGCGGAGGCGCCGTCCCCTCCACCAAAAACCATGGAAGAGCTGCCGGATGCCTGGGACGATCTGGAGCAAGAACTGTCGGCCATGGAAGATACCGAACCACTCATGGCGGATGGGGCGGAGCCGGCCACCATGGAGATCATGGAGGAGAGCGCCGGGCTGGAACAGGCCAAAACACCTGCCGAATTAATGGATATGGCAAGTGGTCTGGATGGCATCCAGCATGTGGTGGGCATCGGCCGAGATGGCGCACCGCTTGTCGACAGCCAAGGGGTTGGCGATGCGGCGTTGCTTGCCTATGTGGGCCAGGTCGCCGACACCGCCCTGACCTTGGCCCGGGATCTCAATTTATCCGGACCGCGGCACGTCATCCTGACCCAGAAGACGGGTGACAAGCTGGCGGTGCTGGTGGGGCCGACCTTTACCCTCGGTCTGGAGATCGCCGCCGGTGTGGCGCCGATCGACATCCTCAATAAAATCCTGCCAAACATGAGCAGGATTTCCGGGCAATAGGGATCGCCATGAAAAATCTTCTACATGACATAATGGTTTTCCCCGAGGTCACCGGCGCCGTGGTCTGCGACCGCACGCAGGGGTTGCTAACGGACATCGACCTGCCGACCAGCATCAACGGCAAGCAACTGGCTGGAAGCTGTCCCTCTTTGCTCCGCCTGTTTGCCGCGCGCGACACCATCACCAGCATGGAGTTCCATTTCGCGGACAACCTGCTGCTGGTCAGCCCGGTTGCCAAAGACGTCATCCTGCTCACCTTCTGCGTGCCAGAGGCCAACGTCGCCCTGCTCAACATGACCATCACCATGCTGCTGCCCAACCTGCAGGTGGCGGCCGCGGCCATGGTAAAACCACCAGCACCTAAAGCGGGCACGGCAGCAGCGCCGCCTCCCGCCAAACCTGCCAAGCAGACTACCCCGGCGCCCGTCAAACCCGTTAAGCCGACTACCCCAGCACCCGCCAAAGCGGCAGCCCCGGCACCCGCCGCCCCGGCGCAAGCCCCCAAAACAACGGCCTCGCCCATAACCGCTACCAAACCCGTGGACGCTGACGCCCTGCTCAGTACCGGGCCACTGGCGCACACCCTGACCGAATTTCAGACCGGCGTGGCCTATGCCATCGGCCCGGTGGGCGAGATGGTCATGCGTGATGCATTGGTGGAGTGGGGAAAAAATGGCGAGTGCTCGGCCAAACGACTGCCCGAACTGGTCAACATCCTGTGCCGGGAGATCGCTGACCCGGAGTTGGAACAAGAATTCCAGGAAAAGGTGAAGACGTTTCTGTAATGAGGTGGAGGCCAGCGGTCAGATATCAGTGGCTGAAACCTGACCGCTGATCGCTATTTTTCAACCTTCAGGCGTTCGGCATCGATTGAGACCCCATCGGCCTGGGCGCTGGCGCGCAAGGCCTCCTGCTTGGCGCTCAATTCCGTCTTAAAGGCAGCCCCGCCCGGCGTGGTGGACAGATCATCCTTGCCCAACTGCGCCCGATCCTTTTCCAGTACCGCGGTGAAGCCCGCGAACTCGGCGGGATTAGGGGTTTTCACCTTCAGCGTCGGCCCGGTGATCTTGGCCTCTTCCTTTTCTTTTTCCTTGGCTTTTGCCTGCGCCTTGGCCTCAAGCTCGGCTTTTTTCTTGTCCACCTCCGCTTCCTTGGCGGACGCCGCCTCATCCGCCTGCTTGGCCTGCGCCGCTTCAGCCTGCGCCTTGGCAGGCGCCAATTCTTCCAGGGCCATGCGTGCCCTGCTGTTCTGCGGCTCCAACCGCAACCCCTCCTCATAGGCGGCAATGGCGGCGGATGTGTCCTTCTGAATCACGTAGATATCGGCCATGCCAAAGTAATACTTGGCGCTCTTGGCGTTGATCTTGGCGGCCCGCTTGTAATACTCCAGAGCATCGTTATACTTGCGCAGCCGCTCCAGGCTGTAGCCATACTTGTAGGTGATCTCGGCGTGCTTGGGGCAGGCCTTCACCGCCTCCCCCAAAAGCTGGCTCTGCTCGAGCAGGCCTGGCTCCTGGCCAGCCGCGGTCAACAGACCGTCACAGTCCACCGCCCGCGCCGCCGGGACCACGATCATCACCCCGAGCAGCAGCATTGCCGCCAGCCCTTGGCCTACAACCGTTTTCCGATGGCTCATGATTTCTGCCTCTTCAGCATCCGCACCATGCTCACCCGCAGCCGCTCGACCGCCTTGTTCAGGGAGCCGATCTCGTCCTGGGTGGTGGCCTTGATGGCCTCATCGAGATTCTTGCCAACGCTGATCTCCTCGGCCCGGTCGCAAAGATGAACAATGGGACCGACCACCGCCTTGTCGAGGAAGAACCAGATGCCCAGCAGGGCCACCAGCATGCAGCCCGCGCCAATGACAAAAAGGATGGCGGCCGAGGAACGGGCCGACGCCAGGGCCTCTTTCAAGGGGATGTAGATGACCATGGCGCCCACGGTTTCCCCCATCTGCCATTTGTAACCCGACTCCACCCCGTAGATCTCGGTCTGATCCTTGGGAGCCTTGTAGGGGTCACCGTGGCATTTGAGGCAAGCCTTGTCCTCCACCCGCACCGGCTTGGCGATGTAATAGAATTCCTCGTTGTCCTTTTTTATTGTGCCATCCAGGTCAGCGATGGCCTGGTCCTTCTGGAATTTCTCAATGATCTCCTTCTCGCCGTCATCCGCCTTGTTGGAAGGCTGCAGGGGGTTCAAGGTGGCCTGTTTGAAGCGGAAGGCGGGCATCTTGGCGGCAAAGCGCTCATAGATGCCACGGGTGATGGCAAAGGTCGACATGAGCTCGGGATAGAAGCGGTCGCCCTCCACCAGCTTGGTGATCAGCGGCCCCTGCCGCTCATTGAAATAATCATTGGACGAAGAGATGTAAGCGAAGATGATTTGCGCCTTCTGCTTGGCCTCGGTCATGGCGTTGCCCATGCTGAAGCGGTAGCTGGCGATACCAACCACCAACATGGCCACCGCCGCCAGGACTCCCGCCACCAGTACGAATCTCGCCCTGATCCCCATACCTTTCTCCTTACGTTGCAACATCGTTGCGGCCACCCGGCCACCACCGGCAGGTGGCACCCTGCCTTCCAGCCATTAACGCATAGATATAATTAAAAAATAGCCATCTTGTCAAGGAAATCGGCCACAGAGGAATGCTTTGCCAACAAGCGCTCCAGCGCCCTGCGTATGCCTGCATGGCATTCGCCCCAGGCAGGCATAACCTTAAAAAGATGCGGTAACATGAACCGCTGTTTGCGCGAATGGGCGGAAAATGATAGAAGTACTGTTTGAAAACTGTATGGTTAAGGGTACACAACTTCCCGGCCACCAATCCGGTTGCCGGCTGGAAGAGGGCTTGCATGCCACGACTGACTGAACAGGAACAACAGGAGATCATCCGTTTCCTGGAGGCGGACAAGCCCCTGCCGGACAAGTACCGCTTTCTGCTCTTCGCCGACAAGCGTGAGGTGGAGCTGGTCTGGAACGGCAAGACCAGCGAGGTCTGCAACGTGGTGCTGCCGTTCCAGGTGATCGAGCAGGTGGACGAGCCGCGCGCCGAGAAGCCCACCTCCCTGCAACTTGGCTTGTTCGATCTCGACAACCGGGGCCGCCAGCTCAAGGGCTGGACCAACAAGCTGATCTGGGGCGACAACAAGCTCATCCTTTCCAGTCTGAAAAACGGCCCCCTGCGCCAGGAGATCGAGGCCCAGGGCGGCCTGAAACTGATCTACATCGACCCGCCCTTTGACGTGGGCGCCGACTTCTCCATGGACATCGAGATCGGCGGCGACACCTTCACC
>DYDL01000184.1 GCA_020717925.1 Desulfocapsa sp. | reverse complement strand
GGCGGTGATCGTTGTAGTCTCCACCCAGGTCGCTTATGTCGGCCGTTGTGGCAAAGTCGTGGAAGATATAGCGGAGAGAGAGCGCGGCCCAGCGGTTCAGTCTGTATGAGAAGCCGGTGGCCGCCTGTGTCACGTCTTCTTCAATACCCTGCCGAGCCTCAAGAAATTCGTCCTCTCGGTATGAGGCTGCAAGATCAGCGGTCAGATCCTGAGTGAGTTGATAACTGAATGCTGCTTCCAGCAACCAGTACTTGGAAAGGCCGTTGCTGGTACCATCAAAATAGCGGGGCTCGAATCCTTTTGCCGCACCACAGGAAACGTTCGCCAGACCCAAGGTGGTGGTTACGTGACCATCGAAGTTGAAGGCCCCATCAGAGCCGCCATCATCCCAGTTTGTTTGTGAGTATCCCGCTGACAGAGCGGCCGTGCTGTGGTGGCCGAACTCCTGGCGCCAGCCGAGCCGGCCGTCATTGATATCGTAATCATCTCGCAAGCTGTCTTGGTAGTGGTATTTTTCGAGGGAGTAAGAGCCAAAGGCGGTAGCGTGCGGCCATGGGTTATAATCTAATTCCATGGTAGGGTTATGGATGATGAGATCATCGGTGGTGGCGATGGCAGGCAAGGATATTTCGGCCTGCTGGAAATCAGCTTTGGTATAGGCGTAGCCGGCCACGGTGCGCCATTGTTCGTTGAAGTGGTGATCGACGGTGAGTGTGGGGTGATGCCGATCGTAGCTGCCGGGCAGTCGCGCGTCCTCGTTTTCGAGGCGACTATTGTCATAACCTATGGCCATGGTGCTATCCTGGGCATAGGTGTAGCGCATGGCGAGCGCGGCGGCATTTGTCCAGTAACGACGTCGTTCAATACTTTCCGAGACATAGACCCCGTGAGCCGGTTCAAACATGGGGCGCGGCCGCAGATCCGGGTCATCCGCCTTGACGTACTCCTCTGTGATGAGCAACTGGAGATCCTTGACCAGGGTCTTTTCCGCGTTGATAGTCAGTTCGTGGTTCACTGTCTGCTCGGCAAAATCAGCGGGCTTGTCCACGCCTGGTTCAGCGGACTCGTGGTCAACCACCTGCAGGCTTGGGGCGTACAACAGGGAGAAACGGTCCGTCTGCCCTTTGGAGATAAAGTCCAGGGAGGGGATGATGGTGGTGGTCCATTGCAGGACATGATTTTCCTCGGTGCGGTGGATGTTGGAATCATACCCTTCGCGCACGGCAAGGCCGGCGGTGACACTGTTTTCACGTCCCGCCGCGAGGCAGGGAAGCATGGAGAAGACCGATATGAGCAGTACGGTCAGCCGTCGGGGAACACGAAGCGAAGCGCCTTGTTTGGTCATGAGCCTTCCTTCCTGGCAAAAAAATGGTATTATGTTAAGGTCGAATCCATACGGCTAGCTTCACGGCACAACAATGGTGTCGCCAGGGGCAATGGCGAGGTTCTGGTTGACATCCTTGCCTTTGACCAGGGCGTCATAATCAAATTTTAGTATTTTTTCCTGACCGCCCACGCGCCGGACCACGGCAATATTGTCGGTTTTGGCCCATTCGCGAAAGCCGCCGCTGCGGGCAATGGCCTGCAACACGGTTATGGGCGTGTCCAGGGGGAATTCGCCGGCATTGGTGACCTGGCCAAGGATGTAATAGCGCCGACTTCGGCTTTCCTGCAACATTACGGTGACCGCTGGTTCGGCAATAATTTTGCTGTAACGTTTTTCCAGTTCGGCCGTAAGGTTTGGGATGGTTTTGCCGGCCGCCTCCAGATCACCCAGTAGCGGCAGGGAGATCCGGCCATCCAGGCGCACGGTGGCCGGCCGTGACAGTTCCGCCTCTTTCCAGATATGGACCTCAATGGCATCGCCGAGGCCGATGGTGTATTCTGGAGTAGTCGTCTCCGCTGCCCTGGCAGTGCGGGGGGACGCCATGGCGCAAAGCAGGGCAAGCAGGAGAAGCGTGGCCAGCGCCGCGGGCCGGTAGTTTTCTGGGTATAGCATGGTTCGCACCTTTTGCTGCTGGAATGGAATTGTTGGCAAGCCCCGGCGGGTGCGGGGTCTTACTTCAAGCGGCTGGCCGCTTGGTCTGGTACCGGACGCTCACTTGAAAATGTAGGCAGCCCGGCCAGTTACAAGTTATACTACCTAATCGCCGCGGGTACAATCAACATTATTATTCCGGCGCCGGACCGATGGGGAGATAGAGCGCTCGGCACCGCTGCCAGTTTGAGAACGACACAGGAGTGTCATGAGTAAAACATTTGTTATCGGAGACATCCATGGTTGCCATCGGGCGCTGGTGGAACTGCTGGCCAGGATTAGCCCGGATCCGGACAGTGACACGGTAGTTTTTCTCGGCGACTACATCGACCGGGGGCCGGACTCCAAGGGGGTGATCGCCGAGGTCATCGGGATTCGCCAAAGAGTCAGGCGTGTCATCACCCTCATGGGTAATCATGAGGAGATGTTCCTGCGTTTTCTCGCCGGCAAGGAGCAGGGATTTTTTCTAAGCATGGGGGGCTGCGAAACGCTGGCCAGCTATGGGATCAAGCCGCCTTACGACCGGGCCGCCCTTGCCACCATTCCGGCCGACCATCTATGGTTCTATGCCAATCTGCTCACCTGTTGGGAGGATGAGCGGGCCATTTATGTTCACGCCGGCCTGCAGCCAGGCGTGCATCTGTCACAGCAGCCCAGGGAGTGGCTGCTCTGGGCCAGGGATAACTATCTGACCCAAGGATATGACTTCGGCAAGCCGGTGGTCTCGGGGCACACGCCCTGTCTGGTTCCGCTGCACGATAGCCATAAGATCGTCATCGATACCGGCGCGGTCTACGGCGGCGTGCTCACCTGCCTTGTTCTGCCTGACCTGGAATTTGTCCAGGTGGCGGGTGAGCAAGGGCTGGATTATCCTTTTCGTTGAGATTACAGGGCCAGGCCGGTGCGGGCTTTTTGTACCGCTGCCTTAAGGGCGGTGAGTAACAGCTCCGTCTCTTCCCGGGTGGTGAAACGGCTCATGCTGACGCGCAGGGTACCATGCACAAAGGTTTCCGGGATGGCCATGGCGGTCAGCACATGGGACGGGTCCAGGTCGCCGCTTTGGCAGGCCGCATGGGCGGAGATTGCCATGCCTTGTTCGTCCAGTTCCTGGATCAGCATGGCCGAGGAACAGTGCTCGAAACTGATGTTGCTGGTGTTGGGCAGTCTGGGCGCGTTGCGGCCGTTGATTCTTACCCCGGCAAGGTCAGCCAGGAGGGCGGATTCCAGGCCGTCGCGCAGGGCATGCAGCCGCGGCTCGGTTTCTGGCATGGACTGCATCGCCAGTTCGCAGGCCATGCCGAAGCCGACAATGCCTGCTACGTTTTCAGTGCCGGCCCGGCGGCCGTTTTCCTGGCCCGACCCCATGATAAATGGGGTAAAGGGGGCGCCCCGCCGGACGAACAGGGCGCCGCATCCCTTGGGGCCGTGCAGCTTGTGCGAGGCCAGGGAGATATAGTCCACCGGCAAGGCGTCCGCCTGTGTGGGCATCTTGCCAGCCCGCTGCACCATGTCGCTGTGGCAGAGAACGCCTTTTTTTCGGCAGAGGGCACCGATTCGTTCCAGATCCCAGAGCACGCCGGTCTCGTTATTGGCGGCCATGAGCGACACCATGGCCGTGTCCGGGCGCATGGCCCTGGCCAGTTGGTCCAGGTCCAGGCCGCCGTCGTGGTCCACCGGCAACAGTTCGATCTCATAGCCGAAACGTTCGGCCAGGAAACGCAGGGGCACTAGGACCGAAGGGTGTTCCACCGCGGAGGAGATTATGTGTCGCTTGCGCGGGTCGGCCCAAGCGGCACACCAGATGGCGGTGTTGTTGCCCTCGGTGCCGCCGCTGGTGAAAAAGAGTTGTTCCGGGGCGCAGCCCATCAGGGTGGCGACCTGCTCCCTGGCCTGTTCCAGGGCGAGGCGCGTCTCTTCGCCGAAGCGGTGGCCGCTTGAAGGGTTGCCGAAGCGGTCGGTCAGGTAAGGCAGCATGGCCTCCCGGACTTGCGGGTCCAGGGGGGTGGTGGCGTTGTTATCCAGATAGATGCCACGCATGATTTTCAAATCTCCAGCATGCGGTCCAGGGCAATTCTGGCCTGGGCCGCGGTTTCCTGGTCCACGGTGATCCGGTTGACGATCCGGCCCGCCGCGAGGTTGTCCAGCACCCAGAGCAGGTAGGTGGGTTTGATGCGGTACATGGTGGAGCACAGGCACTGGAAGGGAGAGAGCGAGTGGATGCCCTTGTCCGGGTGCAGCCGGGCAAGCCGGTTCACCAGATTGATCTCCGTGCCGATGGCCCATTTGGCGCCGGCCGGAGAGTCGCGTACCGCCTGGATGATTCTTTCCGTGGAGCCATAGATGTCGGCCTCTTGCACCACCTCGCGGCGGCATTCCGGGTGGACGATGACGCGGATGTCGGGCTCCTTGGCGCGCCACTGCCGGACGTGCTCGGCCGTAAACTGCATGTGCACGGTGCAGTAACCGTTCCACAGGATGACCTTGGCCTTTTTGAGCGCGGCCGCGGAGTTGCCGCCCAGGGGTTTGCCACGCCGCCAAAGGAGCACCTCGTCCTCGGGGATGCCCAAGGCTGCGGCCGAGTTGCGGCCCAGGTGTTCGTCCGGGAAGAAAAAGACCTTTTCGCCCTGGCCCAGGCCCCAGGTGAGCACCCGCTCGGCATTGGAGGAGGTGCAGACCGACCCCCCTTTTTGGCCGACCAAGGCCTTGAGGCGGGCCGAGGAGTTGACATAGGTGATCGGAATGATCCGCATCTGCTGACCCACGGCGTCCAGCAACTCTTGCCATGCCTCGGCCACCTCCTCCTGGCCGGCCATGTCGGCCATGGAGCAGCCGGCCCGCAGATCGGGCAGGATGACGATCTGGTCGGCACCGGTGAGAATGTCGGCCGATTCGGCCATGAAGTGCACGCCGCAGAAGACGATGAAGCGGCGGTCCCGGGCGGAAGCCGCCGCGCGGGCGAGTTTCAGGGAATCGCCGGTAACGTCGGCGTGGGCAAAAACCGTCTCCTGCTGATAATGATGGCAGAGGATAAGCAGCCGGTCGGCCAGTTCCGCCTTGCGGGCGACGATGCGCTCGGTCAGTGCTGGTTCGCCGGCAGCGGCGTAGGAGTCGGGCAGGTCGGCTTGCCTGGGCAGTGTCATGACGTTTGATCCTGGACCATAAAAAATGGGGCGCCGCCCGGAAGGCGAACGCCCCGTAAAAGGGATTTTCTATTTCGCCAGCTTCACCCAGGTGGCGTGCGGCCCCTTATCCCCTTCAGACTCGCCGAAACGGACGGCATCGCCCTCGGCTAGTTGGTCGAGGGTAATGGCCTTCAGGGCGTTTTCGTGGAAATAGACCTCGCGATCGTTGTTGGTGGCGATGAAGCCATAGGACTCAAACGGGTAAAGGGCCTTGATGACACCGGTATTGTGGGCAACACCCTCGCCTTCTTCCACGCCTTTGGCGGGTTGCCGCCGCTTGCGCTGCAGCTCTTTAAGTTGCAGCCCCAGGGTGTCGAAGGCCTCAACCAGCATGGGGCGCACGGTCTCGCCCTTGCGTTTCACCACCACCGTATCATTGGGCACCGAGGCGACGAGGCGCAGTTCGTAGCCGCCACCCTGGTGATGGGAGGTCTCGTCAATGGTGATCCGCAAATTATGCACCAGGCCGGGATGATGCCGGACCAACCGTTCTTTTTCCTGGTCGATTTTGTCCTGCCAGGATTTGCGCATTTCCATATTGCGGGCTTCAACATGAAGTTCCATATAATTCCTCCGTTAGGGTTGGGGTCTGCGCTGGATAAGCTGCGAAGAGAGAAGATGGCGGGCAGCAGGTATACGGCTGGGGAAAATATACATTCATTATTTAAATAATATAT
>DYDL01000493.1 GCA_020717925.1 Desulfocapsa sp. | reverse complement strand
CGCTAAGGCACCTCGGCCAACCAGGAACCGGCCACAGGGGCAACCTATGGTTACCCTGTGTCAGCCTGTTTGCGGCAGACCTCTCCATTAAGTCCTTGAACAGACCTTGACATCCAGAGAAGTGCCTTACTGTTTTTGCTGCGCCGCCAGATCCGCGAGCATCTTGTCTTTTTGCGCGCCGGTTAGATCCGGATCGTTTTTGATTTTGTCCTGCATCAGTTTTACCTTTTGCTCCCGGGAAAGATTAGGATTGTTCTTGATCTGATCGAATTCCTTCTCCAGCCTAACCTGCGCCAGCGGCTTGCTTGCCTGCGGCGTAACGATGCCCTTGGCATTGATCTCGGTTTCCTTCGTCTTGAGGTCAACGCCCGCATGATCCAGCCCCAGGTCGCTGCCGCCGCTGACCACGCTATTCTTTTCCAGCCCGCCTTGCGCGTCGATCTTGGCCTTGCCGTCGGCATTGATGGTGGTGCCTTCCATGACCGTCTTGCCACCAGAGACGATATTCGTGTCGCCGCCGGATTTCATATCCACTACCTGGTTGGCAACCCCGCCATCAATTGAGGCCTTGGTCAGACCGCCGCCCTTGTTGCCGATTGCACCGCCGATGCTGCCTTCGAAATGCGTGCTCTCGGCGGCGGCCAGATTGACATTGCCCCCGGCGTTGATTGAGGTGTCGCCCTTGCTCTCGGTTTTGGTTCCTTCCAGCGTCGTATCGTGGCCCGATTTGATCTCGATAGAGCCGGCGTTGATGGAGCCGCCGGTCTTGGTCGTCGAGGTGCCACCGGAGACGTCCAGCGTGAGTTTTTCCTTTGTCTTGTTTTTGTCCTTGTCGTCTTGCGCTGTCTTGGAGTCGCTTGGCGCGGGGCTGGCCGCTTTCTTGCCTGCATCCTTGCCGCCATCCGCCGGCTTGGAACCGCTCAGATCGATGCCGCCGCTCACCTTAAGCTTGTCGGAGGTGTTGGTGGCTGCCTTGAAATTTACGTCATGCCCGGCATCCAAGGTCGTGCTGCCCTGCGAGGCGATATTGGTGCCTACCAGGTTGACGTCGTTGCCCGACTT
>DYDL01000492.1 GCA_020717925.1 Desulfocapsa sp. | reverse complement strand
ATCTTCGAACGTTTTTACCGGGTGGACAAGGCCCGCGGCAACGCCATGGGCAGCACCGGCCTGGGCTTGGCCATCGTCAAACACATTGTCCAGGCCCATGGCGGCGAGATCCGGGTGACAAGCGAGCCGGGCAAAGGGAGCACCTTCACCATCCTGCTGCCGCCCGCTTAAAAACCAGGTGTCTGGAAGCGGTGTAATTTACCAGCAGGCCGATTGCCGACCCAACCGCCACGCCAAGCAACAGGTGTTGTTGCACGATATCAAACAGCATGACACCCGCTGAATAAGTTAGATAGTTGAGACCGCCCCCCATGGCGTTAGCCGCTACATAACGGCCCCATTGTCGGCAGAGTCGCGATTCTCCGGCAGCACTGAAGGTATAGTGGCGGTTGAGCTGCCAGGTCACGGTGGCGGCGAGCAGAAAGGAAATGGCGCGGCCGCTGTAAGGGTCCAGGCCAAATTGTCTCGCCATGACATGCAATACCCCGGCATCTACCACAAAACCGATGGCGCCCACGGCGCAGAAGCGCGGAAACTCTCTTGGGATACCCAGCATCCGTGTCATGCCTGGATACTATCGGTAATGGGCAGGAATCGCCAGGTAAAACAGCCGTTTCATCTCGCGCCGGCCATTGGTGACGGTAGCGAGGATAAAACCGGCGGCCAGACTGAGGAAGGCCAGAATCATGATGCCGGTCGCCAGGATGGCGGTGGGGAAACGCGGCACCAGGCCAGTCCGCATATAGGTGACCACGACGGGGTAGGCGAGGATCAGGGCGATCAAGGTCAGCGCCCCGCACAGGATGCCAAAAAAGGTGAACGGCCGCTCCTCCTTGAAAAGCTTGAGAATGGTCAGAAGAATCCTGGCCCCGTCGTGGTAGGTGCGCAGCTTGCTCTCCGAGCCGCTCGGTCTTGCCTGGTAGGGCGTCACGATCTCGGCGATGGGCATGCGCAGTTCCAGGGCGTGCACGGTCAGCTCGGTTTCGGTTTCAAAACCTTGGGCCAGGGCGGGAAAGGATTTGACAAAGCGGCGGGAAAAAAT
>DYDL01000022.1 GCA_020717925.1 Desulfocapsa sp. | reverse complement strand
ATACCATTATTACAAGCACTTACAGAGGAAGACTGCAAAACCAAAACTATCAACCCTCATAACCAGTTGTTTTTATTCAGCTAAACGTTGGGACACTAGTGATATTAAAATAATAAAATAAAATTACTAATTCTATTCACCCTAAGAAAAGAGGCAAGCAATTCCATGAACTACAAAAAACTAACACCTTTCATCGTATGCTACGCTCTCTTGAGCTTGCAAACCTCGAATGCCCGCGCTCTTCCATTGATAGATGGAAACTTTAACACTGTTGAGTGGGCAGAACATTACACGGACAGCAACGGTGTCGTTGGGCCGGGCGTCGGCGGGCAGGCTTACGATGCCGAACGCCTCGGGCTTTATTTTGATAACTCTCACGTGGATTTCGGCCTGCAGACCGGTTTTGACCTGGCATTGGGTAGAAACTACGGCAACCTGCATTTTAACCCGGGCGACATCGCAATCAATGTGGACGGCGACTCCTTTTATGAGTATGCCATCGACTTCAGCGTTGCCGGCGCATCAGTTGTGTATACCTTGGTGGATATGACGAAGGCAGGGGCAACCTGGACAGCCCCTTACTATGCGCAACATGCATCAGCAGGGCCTTTTGATGCCACCTATGCCGCGGCCGATATTGTCGGCACCTTCAGCGGCGCCTATGGCAATTTTGCGCCCGGACAGAGAATCGCCGACAATGTTGTCAATGCTAATGCCAACCTGCTTTACTCCAATGTTATTGAGGGCAGCTTTGACCTTGCGCTGTTGTCACTTTATACGGGTGGGCCAATGACAATGCACTGGACCATGCAATGCGGCAACGATGTGATCACCCGTACCAGCGAGCAGACTCCGGTCCCTGAACCGGCGACCATGTTCCTGTTTGGGACCGGGCTTGTCGGTTTTGCCGGGCTGGCGCGGAAAAAGATCATGAAGTAAAACCACCTCATTCATTTATTTTTTAGGGGCTGCTCCCAACTGGGGCAGCCCCATTTTTTTGCGCCTTGCGATCGCAGCAGGAAATATTCACAAGACGGAGTCGAGATCATCAGCAATTAAAGCCCGGGAGCTGACAGGCCTGACTCATGGCGGAACAGGGCAGGGGAAGGCGATGAACTTTACTGCCGTGAAGGTAGGATTTCTTCCCGTTAAGCTGCCGGTGGCAGTAGGTATCGCCTTGGAGGGGGTCTGGTAATCCTGTCATAAATGTTTGCCTTTACCGCCCAACTGCGTTACACACCTTATAAGTGCAGCAATGAATCGACATGGAAATTATACTCACCCAATGACCTGAAATGACTACAACGCCCGAGTTTCAAGAGGCCTACGCCTCCTTTCACACCCCCATTTCCCGTTACCTGGCGAAGATGGTCGGACCCCATGAGGCCGATGACCTGGCCCAGGAAGTCTTTGCCAAGGTTGATCGCGCCCTGCCCGGCTTCAAGGGCGAGTCGAAACTCTCCACCTGGATCTACCGGATCGCCACCAACACCGCCTTGGACCGGCTGAAGTCGCCGGCCGCCCGGCACGACGGCCCCAAGCTTTTCTCCCTGGACGACCTGACGAAAAAAGAGGAGCATTGCGGGACAGCCGCGCCAGGGAAACAGCCGGACCAGAAGGTCATCCAAGAGGAAATGAACGCCTGTATCCGGGAATTCGTCGATAGACTGCCAACAAACTATAAGACCGTGCTCGTCCTCGCTGAACTCAAGGAGTTGAGCAACCGGGAGATCGCCGACATTCTGGAGATCTCCCTCGCCTCGGTCAAGATTCGCCTCCATCGCGCCCGCGCCCTGCTGAAGAAAGAACTGGAACAAGGCTGCGATTTCTACCGGGACGAACGCAACGAACTCTGCTGCGACCGGAAACAGCCTCGCAAGAAATAGCCCTTCCCGCCCGCCTCGAAAAGATTGTATCCCGTCCGCGCCTCCTGTCGTCTATAAGGCAAAGTCCTTTTTTTGCAACCAGGAATCCATGTCGTTCGGGGAGGGAACATTTATGAAAAAAATGTCGATACTCATCGTATTGCTCATGGCGGCCGGGACGCTGACCGTTGCGCCCGCCCATGCCGAGGAGAAGCGGTACGACGCCACCACCAAGACCTGTCGCCCCATGACCATGCCCAATCTCATGGTTGGCTATAAGTCTTTCCGTACCCTGTGCAAGAGTTGCCATAACCGAAAAAGCAATCAAGGGAAATTTTTGCAAACCGAATCAAAGGTTCCCACGGCCTGGAATCGAGTGTTTGCGGAAAAATATCCAAAATGCGCCAAAAACGGCGCGTGGAAGGATCTGAGTCTGGACGACCAACTGAAGCTCAACGATTATCTTTTCATGATGGGGTCCGGCACCTATGATCCCAAGAATGCCGCCCGATGCGGCTGATAAGGCTTACGCTCTCCCGGTCAGGGAGAAGACGAAGGATGGTTCTTCCTAACAAGCGAGGGAATATGAGAATGGTACGTAATTGTTGTGCAATCGCGCTGTTATTCGGTTGTCTGACCGGCTGCGCCTCGACCGTTGCACAGCGCCCGATGGTAGTGGATTTGCCAAACGGTATCTGCCAAGACACCAAGTCCGGTCTGATGTGGACTAAGGCGCGATCCCCGATTATCCGCGATCTTGATGATGCCGTCTCCTATGCGGGGGAGTTGAGCATCGGCGGCTATGGCGATTGGCGCCTGCCTTCCGTAACCGAACTCTACGACATTTTTTATATGTACGACCTGCGCCAAGGGTTCGGGTGCGTCATGAAGCTTGAGGACAATTACTGGTCGGCGACTGCAAATGGCGAGGGCGAGGCGGGCGCCTGGGAAAGCATTGATCATTGTGGACATGAGCGCCAGTATTACAGCAAGCAGTCCGGCCATGTTCTGGCGGTCCGTGATGGCCGGAAGATTGAGTAGCGAATAGCGGACCCCAAGGATGCCGGAAAATGCGGCTGAAAAGCCCTCTGCTCTCCCGTGTTGGGAGAAGGTGGTAGCATGGTCATGCGACATGCAAGGATGTACGGCATTCCCCTGTACGGCCTTGTGAAAAATAGCCGTTTCGTTCAAGTAATTTCCTGCGGCTCCTGACATTATTCCTATTAATAGAATGCGCGTCCATGGGGGTAACATGACAAAACAATTAGGAATTCCATTGGAAGAGGCAAGGCGCAAAGTCTTGTCCGGTGCAGCCATGTTTGTCTGTGCGCACGAGGACGACGAAAGGTTCGGCAGCATGAGAGTGAAAGGCGCCATCTCGTTGAATGAGTTTCAAAAATTGTCTCCCTCCTTGGCCAGGGACCAAGAGATCATCTTCTATTATTGAGCTTGACTCAAAGAGGCGGGTGCTGCCGGTCGGGCAGCGGAATATAGCGATAAAGGGTTCAGTAATGTCAGGGTTCTCGACGGTGGCGTGGAAGGTTGGAGGATGGCCGGCTACCCTTTTGAGGGGTTGTCACTTGCAAGTTTGCAATAGACAACAGGAATGTGAGCGGACTTTGGGGCACGTTGTTGCTAATACTGCTTTAACTTTTATGCTTTCGGCCTAGCAAGTATGACAGGGGAAAATGCACGGTTGGAAACAACGTGCCCCAAAGTCCGCATGCATTAACCTGTCAAACCAATAACTACCTACGTCCAGACGCGACCATACTTTCTCGCTTTCTCTCGGTCGGGGTCAAACCCCAACAGTACATGGAACAGGGCTAGAGTTTATGCTTGACAACCATGACCAAGCAGGCTAACGCCTTCACATGCATCAGCCCGGCAGTTCGGGCTGTGGATCAGGCGCCAATGCAAATGGTAAATGATTTTCGAGGGGATAATTTTTGAAAACGCCGTCCTCGCTACTGTGCTATCCGTTTTGTTGACACGCCGACGATTCCTATATGGCGGTCGCTTGCTAGCCGCAGGCCACAAGCAGCACCGCCCTGATCCCCGGCGTGCGGCGCCTCTCCGATATCATGGCCCTGACATATGCCAAGGGCTGCGCGCTGTTCTTCTCCAACGCTCTAACGACACAGAAACAATGTCCCAACGGCGATGTTATTGTGTTGGCGAGTGAATCGTAATCCGATGATTCGGGGGAGGGTAAAAGCATGTTGCAGCCCACCAAGATCTCTCTGTTCGGCTTTGACCCCGGCTCTGGTTTGGCGGACCAACTGCAAGGAATTGGGGTTGTCTTGTTATTGGCCACCTCCGGCACGGTGCTTGCCGAGGTCGTTCCGTAAAATCCCCCCCAGCATTTTTAGTAGCCAGGAAAATTGATTGACAGTCCTGTGTGACTGGACTAAGCTTAGCCATAATCAGCGTGTGGGAGGCATGCCATGCAAACCGTGAATATTCATGAGGCCAAGACGCATTTGTCGCGTTTTATCGATAAGGCTGCTGCCGGTGAAGAAATCATCATTGCGCGGGCCGGTAAGCCGGTGGCCCGCTTGGCGCCGTTGGTGTCGCCAAAGGAGAAGCCGCGTCCTTTGGGGCTGGGGAAGGGTAAGTTCTCGCTGCCGGAGAATTTTGATGCCATGAGCGGTGACGAGATCCGTGAAATGTTCGAGGCAGGCCATTGAAATGACCGCAACACCCTGCCTGCTCGATACCAATATTTTGTTGAGCGCCGTCATCGCGCCGGAACGATTGCCGGACGATGTATCGGATCGGCTGCGCGATGTTGCCAATGTCGTTTACTTCAGCGCGGCAAGCATCTGGGAAATAAGCATCAAGCAGTCGCTCAACCGTGCTGGCTTTGATTTCTCACCCGAGGATATTCATCAACTGGCGCTGGAAACTGGTTTTGGCGAACTTCCGATACGGAGCGAGCACTGTTACGCCGTCGCCCATCTTCCCTGGCATCACCGCGACCCTTTCGACCGCTTACTGGTGGCCCAGGCCATGGCATTGCCCGCGCATTTGCTGACCGCGGATACCATGCTCACAAGGTATTCCGAATTGATATCACTGGTCGTTTTGCGCTGAACTGACATCCGGAATGTCCCGTGGGAAGATTTATACCTGACGACCATTATGTCTGGCCGGCAGTTTGCCTTTTTCCTCTCTAGCAAACGTGATCCACAATAGCATTGAAGGTAGCACTTGGGCGCATGGCCTGATTGGCCTTGTCCTGGTCGGGCCGGTAATAGCCGCCGATATCCACGGTACACCCCTGGGCCGCGTTCAGTTCGGCGACGATCTTGGCCTCGTTTTCTTCCAGCTTCCGTGCCACCTTGGCAAATCGCTCGCGCAGGGTGGCATCCTGGTTCTGGCCGGCCAGGGCCTGGGCCCAGTAGAGGGCCAGGTAGAAGTGGCTGCCGCGGGTGTCCAGTTCCCCTACCTTGCGAGATGGGGATTTCTGGTTTTCCAGGAAGGTGCCGATCGCCTGGTCCAGGGTTTTTGCGAACAGCCCGGCCGTCTGGTTGTTAAAGGTGGTCTGGATATGCTCAAGGGCCGGCACCAGCGCGCAGAATTCGCCCAGGGAGTCCCAGCGCAGATGTCCTTCCCGCAGGAACTGCTCGACATGCTTGGGCGCCGAGCCGCCGGCGCCGGTCTCGAATAACCCGCCGCCGTTCATCAGCGGCACAATGGAGAGCAGCTTGGCGCTGGTCCCCAGTTCCAGGATGGGGAAGAGGTCGGTGAGGTAGTCGCGCAGCACGTTACCGGTGACGGAGATGGTGTCTTCACCTTTTCTGATGCGGGCCAACGAGAAGCGCATGGCCTCGTCCGGCGCCATGAAGCGGATGTCCAGACCGGTGGTGTCGTACTCTGGCAGGTATTGTCGTACCTTGGCGAGCAGTTGGGCGTCATGAGCGCGGTTTGGGTCGAGCCAGAAGATGGCCGGCGTTCCGGTGGTACGGGCCCTGGTTACCGCGAGCTTGACCCAGTCCCGGATCGGCGCATCCTTGGTCTGGCAGGCGCGGAAGATGTCACCTGGCGCCACCCGTTGTTCCAGCAGGACTGCACCTGACTCGTTAACGAGGCGGATGGTGCCGCTGGCCGGCGCAACAAAGGTCTTGTCGTGCGAACCATACTCCTCGGCCTTCTGTGCCATGAGGCCGACGTTGGCAACAGAGCCCATGGTCGCCGGGTCAAAGGCGCCATACTGGTTGCAGTCGTCAACCACGGCCTGGTAGATCGTGGCGTAACAACGGTCCGGCACCATGGCGATGGTGTCGTGCAACTGGTCGTCCCGCCCCCACATGCGGCCGCCGTCGCGGATAAAGACCGGCATGGAGGCGTCGACGATGACGTTGTTGGGCACGTGCAGGTTGGTGATACCCTTGCTGGAATCGACCATGGCGAGCTGGCACTGGCGCGCATAGGTGGCCTGCAGGTCCGCCTCGATCTCGGTCCGCTGGGCCTCGGGCAGGGTCTGGATCCTGGCGTAGAGGTCCGCCAGGCCGTTGTTGACGTTAACGCCCAATTCCTTGATGATTGCCGCGTGTTTGCTCAAGACTTCCTGATAGAAGACGGCGACGCAGTGGCCGAACATGATGGGGTCGGAAACCTTCATCATGGTCGCCTTCAGGTGCAGCGACAGCAGCACACCGTCCTGTTTGGCCGCCGCGATCTGTTCGGCATAGAAGGCGCGCAGGCTGGTGACATTCATGGCCGCGGCGTCGATCACCTCGCCGGCCAGCAGGCTGATCTTTTCCTTGAGCACGGTGATGTTGCCGGCGTCGCCGACAAATTCGATCCGCGCATTGGTGGACGCGCTGACGGTGATCGATTTTTCACTGCCGTAAAAATCCCCGCCGCGCATGTGCGCCACCCGCGACGTGGAAACAGCGGGCCACTGCTTCATCAGTCGGTGCGGGTTCTTCTTGCCGAACTCCTTGACCGCGGCCGCGGCCCGGCGGTCCGAGTTGCCCTCGCGCAGCACCGGGTTGACGGCGCTGCCCAGCACCCTGGCAAAGCGGGCGCGCAGTTGCCTGTCCGCCTCGGTTTGCGGGTTCTCGGGATAATCCGGGATGTCGTAGCCTTTTTGCCGTAACTCCTTGATCGCTTCTTGCAATTGCGGCAGCGAGGCGCTGATGTTGGGCTGCTTGATGATGTTGGTGGTGGGTTCCTTGACCAGCCGGCCCAGTTCAGCCAGGTCATCGGGCAGACGCTGGGCCGAGGTTAACCGTTCGGGAAAGCTGGCTATGATGCGGCCGGCC
Organism: Desulfocapsa sp.; assembly: GCA_020717925.1. Lineage (GTDB taxonomy): Bacteria > Desulfobacterota > Desulfobulbia > Desulfobulbales > CG2-30-60-27 > CG2-30-60-27. The sequence goes on along the minus strand of DYDL01000022.1, from coordinate 19,728 downwards.
AGCGAGATGTCCTTTTTTTCAAAGACAATGTCGGTCCCCTGGGCGTAGGCCTGCAGGATGGGCAGCAACGAACAGGTGGCCAGGGCCGGGGCCTCGTCGACTTGGGTGTAGATGATTTTCTGGAAGGTCATAGCTTTCCCTTCGTGGTTTGGTTGGTGTTAAAAGCCTGTTGGGCCTGGGCGTGGATGGCATCAATCCTGTCCCGGTATTGCCCGGCGGTGATGCGGGCGCCGCGAAGGCCGCCGCGCAGGTTGATTTCGGTCAGATAGCTCTTGCCGTCCTCGGTTACCAGCAGGTCTATGTGGGCGTAAGGAAACTTGCCACGGGCCATGACCTGATCACAAAGCTCGTGTTGGGCCGGGGTAAGCTCGCATGGCCGGCTGGTGCCGCCGCAGTGCAGGTTGTGGCGGAAGTTGTTGGGGTTGTGCCGGATATAGGCCTCCCGGTAATCGCCCAGGATGATGACCCGGATGTCGGTGGCGTTTGGGAAAAAGGGCTGCACCACCAGGGGCAGGGCCAGGCTGCCGCACGAGCAATGGTTGAAGACCTCCTCAATGGACGGCCAGAGATGCACCCCCATGCCACCGTTCTTGCGGTCGTGCTTGCTGACCACCCGGGTGATCCTCGCCGCGCCAAAGCGGTTGACGGTGGCCAGAAGGGTGTGCAGGTCATGGACGGCCACGGTGTCGGGTGGCATGAAGGGCGTCAGGAGGGCGGCCTGACAGCTCTTGGAGCGGCAGAGCTGCTGGGCCAGGGCCGCCGGGAAGAGAAGCACCCCGCGTTCCTTCAGGTCGAGGAGCAGGTGTTCCTCGCTGGGGGCCAGGCGCAGGCGGCCGATGATGAGGGCGCCTTCTTGCAGGTCATGGTAGGAGGCGCGGAGGGTGTCGTTGTCCGTGATCAGGCGCGGCGCGGCCGGCCTATGGCCAGGGCCGTGGTTCAAAAGAGCATTTCCAGAAAGCGTTGGTGAAACTGGGTGAGGTCGGCATTGCATTCGCCGCAGTAGAAGGTGATCTCGCCCAGGATCTGCGATTCGTCCTCGTCCTGGGTGAAGCTGCCATCCTCGTTCTGGCTGTAGTGGGTGGTGAGAATGACGCTGTCGGCCACCTCGAAAAAATCCGTATCGTTGCCGCACTCGGGGCAGGTGATGCGGAGGCTGGTTTTGTGTTGAACGGGTTTAGCGTTCAGCGGCAGATCCACGGGCATGGTAATCCTCGTTCAGGTACTGGACTGGCAAACAGGGCGCTACTTTAAGGCACACCGGCATGCTTGTCAACGAGGAAGAGCGTGGGCCCGCTCCCGATCCCCTTGTAGGGGCGCTATTCATCGCCCCCTAGTAGCGGATGTTGAAGGGAATAGGATCGTTCAAGGGCTTCTCCTCGACGACCTCCACTCCGGTGACAGAGGCGGTGGGCGGTCCGGTGTGCAGCCACTTCACCAAGGCATCCACCTTGTCGGCCTCGCCTTCGATGGCGGCCTGCACGCCGCTGCCCGGCAGGTTGCGCACCCAGCCGTGCAGCCCTAGTTTGATCGCCTCGTCCTGGGTGTAGGTGCGGTAATAGACGCCCTGGACGTTTCCCGTGACCGTAGCCAGCACGCGTTTTATTGGCATATGCTTGTCTCCCGTTAAAGAAGGTGATTAGGTGTTTAGACTGTAGTCTGTTAGGAATGCTTGGGAATCCCTTACTATCAACCTGAACACCAACAGTCTATCCACCTGAGCTGGTCCCCTGGACCAGCTCTTGAAACTCCGCCTCGCCTAAAATTCTGATTCCCAGCTCCTCGGCCTGCTTCAGCTTGCTGCCGGCCGCCTCACCGCATACCAGATCGGTCACTTTCTTGTTCATGGCGCTGGCCACCTGGCCGCCGCGCGTCTTGACCATGGCCTTGGCCTCGCTGCGGGAACAGGCGGACAGAGTGCCGGTGAAGAGAAAGACGCGGCCGGCCAGGGGCAGACCGGCTGCCACCTGCCGGGGCGGGGTGAATGCCAGGCCGAGTTCCACAAGCCTGGTCAACACCGCCCGGACCGTGTCGTCGGTAAAGAAACGGAACAGGCTGTCGGCCACCTGTTCGCCGATGCCTTCAACCTCAAGAAAATCGGCCTCCGAGGCGGCCTGCAGGGCGGCAAGGGTGCCAAAGCGCTGCTCGAGCAGGGCGGCGGTCACCTCGCCGACGTGGCGGATGCCGATGGCGGCAAGGAATTTCGCCAAGGTAGTCTGTTTGCTCTTGCTGATGGCGGCGATGGCGTTTTCCGCCGATTTTGCACCCCAGCCCTCCAGGGGTTGGAGTTGCTCCGCGGTCAAAGTATAGAGGTCCGGGATATCGTTGACCAGTCCGGCGGCGGCAAGCTGTTCCAGGCTGGCCTTGCCCAGGCCGTCGATATCCATGCCAGCCTTGCCAACGAAGTGGATGAGGCCCTGCAAGCGCTGGGCCGGGCAGTGCGGGTTGAGGCAGCGGGTCACCGCCTCGCCGGCCGCGCGCGAAAGTGGGCTGTCGCATTCCGGGCAGGAAACCGGCATCCGCACCGGTCGGGCATTGGCAGGGCGGTTTTCGCTGATGGCCTTGACCACCTCCGGGATGACGTCGCCGGCCCGTTGCACCAGCACCGTGTCGCCCAGGTGCAGATCCTTGCGGCGGACCTCGTCCTCGTTGTGCAGGGTGGCGCGGCTCACCGTCACCCCGCCCACGACCACCGGGTCCAGCAGGGCCACTGGCGTTACCGCGCCGGTGCGGCCCACCCCGAACTCCACGTCGCGCAGGACCGTGGTGGCCTGGGAGGCCGCGAACTTGGCGGCCATGGCCCAGCGCGGGCTTCTGGCCTTGTTGCCCAATCGGCGCTGCAGGTCGAGGTCGTCAACCTTGACCACCACGCCATCGATGTCGTAGGGCAGCGTGCTCCGCAGCCTGCCCAACTCGTGGAAGTGCTCGACCACTGCAACCATGGAGGCGCATTGGCGTGCGTGCGGGTTGATCTTGAAGCCCAACTGGCGCAGTTTTTGCAGGACTGCGCTGTGGCTGGTCGCCGCCAGATGAGCCGGGTCGGCCACACCGTAGACGAAAAAATCCAGGGGCCGCTGGGCGGTGATGCGCGAGTCCAGTTGCCGCAAGGCTCCGGCCGCCGCGTTTCTCGGGTTGGCGAACAGGGGCTCGTTGTCCCGGGCGCGCTGTTCGTTCAGGGCGGCGAAACCGCGCATGGAGAGAAAGACCTCGCCCCGCACCTCCAAGAGCGCGGGCAGGGGCTGGTCACCAAAGACCGTAAGGCGCAGGGGAATGGTGGGGATGGTCTTGAGGTTGACGGTGATCTCTTCGCCCACCTGGCCGTTGCCGCGGGTGGAACCTACGGTGAGTTGCCCTTCGTGGTAAACGAGCTCCACTGCCAGACCGTCGAGCTTGGGCTCGGCCATGTAGGCGATGGGGGTGTCAAGGTTGAGGAAGCGGCGCAACCGTTCCTCAAAGTCAAATAGTTCCTGCTCAGTGAAGGCGTTTTCCAGGCTGAGCATGGGCAGCCGGTGTTCGACGCTCTGGAATGCGGCGAGCGGTGCCCCACCCACCCGCTGGCTGATGGAATCCCCCGTCCGCAACGCGGGATAGCGCTCCTCCAGGGCGAGCAGTTCGCGGAAGAGCTGGTCGTATTCGCCATCGGCAATAAGCGGGTCGTCCAGAACGTGGTAGCGGTAAGAATGCAAGTCGAGTTGTTCTCGCAGGTAGGCAAGGCGTTGGCGGATGGCCTCGGTGTCGTCTGGTGCATCCATGGCAGTCACAGGGCAGGCAGGCGCTGGCGCGGCGAGTTCACTTGGGTGGGCGCAGCAACGTGCCGCCCGTGCCGATGTTTTCGTGGGGCAACTCGTCGATGAAGATAAGAATGGAGTTGGGCGGTTTATTGGCCACCCGGCTGATAACCTCGGTGACCCCGGCGCAGATCTCTTCCTTCTGTTGCCGGTTCAGGGTGCCGGCCACCCGAATATTGACGTAGGGCATGCTGTTTCTCCTGGGGCAGGGTGGTGAAGCAGGGTGCAGTTGTCAGGGTGCAGGGGGCAGTTTTGAGCTTTCAGCCTTGAGCCTTGAGCCTGATTTTGTGCACCGCTGACCGCGTACAGCCGGAAATATGGTTTCCGGATGAACCCGAGTATAGCTTATTTCGGCTGAAATATGAAGGCGGAAAAAGCTGGCGCGGGCCGGCCCATGAGAAAAGCGGTGCAAATGCGGCCAGCCCTGTTTATCTTGCTGACTAAAGGCTGGCCGCTAAGGAGGTGGGATGTGTCTCTAATACTGGTGACCAATGACGACGGGGTCGATGCCCCGGGGGTGCAGGCGTTGTTCGCGGCCATGGCCGGGCTCGGCCGGCCGGTGCTGGTGGCGCCGGACCGCGATAACTCCGCCTCCTCCCACTCCCTGACCATGAGCCGGCCTCTCCGGGTGCGCCAGATCGGTCCGGACCGCTACGCCGTGGATGGCACCCCCACCGACTGCGTCACCATCGGCATTGAAAAGGTGCTGAGCGAACGACCGGTGCTCGTGGTGTCGGGTATTAATCCGGGCGGCAACATGGGTGATGATGTCTCCTATTCCGGCACCGTGTCCGCCGCCCTGGAGGGCACCATGCTCGGCGTGCCATCCTTGGCCGTCTCCATCCCGGGCGAGGCGCCTTTCCATTTCGAGACCGCGGCAACCTTTGCCAGGCAACTGGCCGGCGAGGTTCTGGCCCGGGGGTTGCCCCGCGACACCCTGCTGAACGTCAACGTGCCCAACTGTGTGGCGGCAGAGGTGAGCGGTGTCGAGTTCACCCGTCAGGGGAGGCGGGTCTACTCGGACGCCATCAAGGACACCTTCGACCCTTGGGGCCGCAAGCATTATTGGATCGGCGGCGGCACCGCAGCCTGGGATCAGGGCGAGGACACCGACGCCATGGCCTTGGCGCGGCTGGCGGTGTCCATCACCCCGCTGCATTTTGACATGACCAACCACGACGTGCTTGCCCGGCTGCGGCGGGATTGGCGGCTTACTGCCAGCCGCTAACCGTTATCGGCAGCCACAGCCCGAACCGCAGCTCCCTTTCTCCGCCGCGTCGCCAGTGCCGCAACCGCAACCGGCTTCCTCGTCATCCCCGCAACCGCAGCCGCAACCGCTGTCGGTCATGGCAGCCAGATCCGCGGCCGACGGTTCCCGCACCTCCTGTACGGTCACGTCAAAGTGCAACCGTTGGCCGGCCATGGGATGGTTGAGATCCACGGTGACGGTCTGGTCGGTTACGGTCTTGACCACGATCATGAAGGGGCCCTGCGGACCCTCGGCCTGGAAGGCCATGCCGGGCTGGATCTCGGTATCGGCCGGGAATTGGTCCCTGGGCACCTCGTGGATGAGATCCTCCCGGGCCTGGCCGTAAGCATCTTCCGCCTCCACCGTGACCTTGGCGGTGTCGCCGGCCCGCATGCCGAAGAGCGCCTTTTCCAGGCCCGTGATGATCTGGCCCGTGCCGGTGATGAAGGTGAGCGGCTGACCGGCCTGGGAGCGGTCCGCCTCCTCCCCGGAGTCAAGGGTAAGACAGTAGTCAATGGCCACAAAGGTGTTGTCTGTGATCTTCATGAGGTTCTCCTGAAAAAAATACGGGCCGAAGCCCTGTGTGCGGGCCTCGACCCGGGTTCATGCCTGGGGCATATAGTAAGGCGTCTCGCCGGAAAGTCAACCACTCCCGCTGGCGCGTTTTTAAGCGGCTTGTTGGATCAGCGACTGAATCTGGCGCAGCAGTTCCGGCAGGGCGGCTTTTACGATGGGTGAAAGGGTTTCTTCATAGCCGAGGCTGGCGGCCGTTATTGTCACCAGATACGCGCGGGGGAAACGGCCGTAAAACGTCCGCGCATAGCCAAGCAGTCCGGCGGCGTCGAAATGGTGCGTAAACGCGCCAGGGTCCGACAGCGCTGGCGTCACGGTTCGTACCACAATCCTTCCTGGCTCTCCTGCAACCGCGGCATCCACAAAAATCACTACATCCGCTGCACTAATTGTCTCAGACAGTTCCGGCAGCAGTTGCTGCACGGCCGTCGCTTTCAGTTGCGCATTGGCTGTTGACCATTGGCGACTGACAATTTCTTCCACCACCCGCCAGCCGATGCCATCGTCGCCGCGCAGCGGATTGCCGTACCCAATAATTAAAATTCGCATACGGGCAACAATAGCACTGGCCTCCAGCTCTCACGCCTGAAATTTCTCGTCCAGCACCGTGCCGTCCGGGGCGAGCAGTTGCACTTGCAGCGGCATCTGGCCGATGGCATGGGTGGAGCAGCTCAGGCAGGGATCAAAGGTGCGGATGACGGCCTCGACCCGGTTGAGCATGCCTTCCTCGATTTTTTCGCCGCGCACAAATTGCTTGGCTACCTGGCAGACGCCTTTGTTCATCGCCAGGTTGTTGTTACCGGTGGCAATGATCATGTTGGCCCAGATGATGCGGCCGTTCTTGTCGATCTTGTAATGGTGCATGAGCGTACCACGCGGCGCTTCCGACATGCCCACGCCCTCAAAGGCATTCGGCTCGGCAAAGGAACGCACATGGTCGTTCAGGATTTCCGGGTTGTTGAGCAGGTTGCGGATGCGCTCAATGCAATAGATGATCTCGATCAGGCGGGCGTAATGGTAATGGAACGAACTCGACACCGCGCCGCGCTGCAAGGCGCGAAACTCCGACCACTCCTGGTCGGCGATTTCCGTGCCGCAGCGGTCGATGATGTTCATGCGCGCCAACGGTCCGACGCGGAAAATGCCTTCCGGGTAGCCCAATGGCTGGTAATAAGGCGACTTCAGGTATGAATCCGGCTCCACAGCCTCGGCCAGCCATTGCTGGTAGGTCGCCGGCTCAAGCTGGTCGGCCACAATTTCGCCCTCCGCGTTGACGATGCGAATCCGGCCGGCGTACATGGAGAGGTTGCCTTCGGGGTTGACCATGCCCATGAACAGGGTGGGGAAATTGGCAAAGGCACTGATTTCCTCGGTAAATTGGCCGAAGGTGGTTTTATACCAGGCGATGGTTCGTTGGGCGCGCAACAGGGCCTCGGGAATCATCGCCAGGATGGTGTCCCGGTCTTCCCTGGACAGCGGGTGGCTGACGCCACCGGGCACAATCCACGAGGGATGGATGCGCTTGCCGCCCAGCAATTCGATGATCTGCTGCCCGAATTTACGCAGGGCGATGCCGTCCTGGGCCAGTTGCGGCGCGTTTTGCGCCACGCCAAAGAGGTGGCGTTTGGCGGGGTCGGAGTCCATGCCCAGCACCAGGTCTGGCGAGGAGAGGTAGAAGAAGCTCAGGGCGTGGGATTGGGTGATCTGGGCCATGTTCATGATGCGGCGCAGGTTACGCGCGGTTTGGGGCACGGTGACGGCCAGCAGGGCATCGCAGGCCTTGGCCGAGGCGATCAGGTGGCTGACGGGACAGATGCCGCAGATACGGGCGGTGATCGAGGGCATTTCGTGAAACGGCCGACCCTCGGTCATCTTCTCGAAACCGCGGAATTGGGTCACATGGAAACGCGCATCAACGACCCGACCGGCATCATCCAACTGAATGGTTATCTTGCTATGACCCTCAATCCGGGTCACAGGATCAATCATGATTGTCGAACCCATGGTATTTCTCCAGTTAGATGCCAAACCTTGTTTTGCCCAGCAGGTCCGGCGTGCGGCCGGCCAGCAGTTCCGTCAGCACGTAGAAGATGGTGTCCGCCGAGGGGGGGCAGCCGGGGACAAATACGTCCACATCCACCACCTGATGCACCGGCAGCGAGGTTTGGCGCAGGGGCGGGATGACCGCTACCGGTATGTGCTGATTGGTGGCCGCGTTCTCCAGGTAGGCGCGGTTGAGAATATCCTCAACCTTGAAGGGATTGCGCATGCCCGGCACATTGGTCGTTACAGCGCAATCGCCCAGCGCCACCAGGATTTTGGTGCGCGCCCGCACTTTTTTGATTTTCGCGTAATCTTCTTCATTGCTGACCGCGCCCTCAACCAGGGTCACGTCCACCATCTCCGGGAACACCTTCAAATCCACCAACGGGCTGTAGACCAGGTCCGCCTGTTCGGCGACGGCCAGAATACGTTCATCTATGTCCAGCAAGGACATGTGGCAGCCGGAGCAGCCATCGAGCCAGACGGTTGCTAGTTTTGCTTTCGCGCTCATGGCTTAGTCCTCTTGCATTGATCGTAAGTAGGGCAGCCAATCCCGCCGCTTCACCATCTCGCCGGCTGACTTGCCTTTTTCCGCCAATGCGCCGGTAGGGCAGACATTGACACATTTGCCGCAGCTTGTGCAGGTTTTGGAGTCGCCCCACGCGCCATTCAGATCGTGGATGATGCGGCTGCTGGCGCCGCGCCCCATCACCCCTTTGGTAAAGGCGCCCTCTATTTCACCGCAGACCCGCACGCAGCGCTGGCACAAAATGCAGCGGTTGTGGTCCATGATAAAATGTTGGTGGGAGGCGTCTACCACCATACTGGGATGCAGGTAAGGCATTTCCACCCGGGTCATGCCCAGTTTGGCCGCCAGAAATTGCAGGTCGCAATGACCGTTGGAGACGCAGACTGAACAGACGTGGTTGCGCTCGGAGAACAGCATGCCCAGGATCATATAACGGTAAACGCGCAGCCGCTCCGAGTCGGTGGTCACTTCCATGCCTTCGGTGACCGTGGTCATGCAGGCCGGGAAAAGCCGGTTGGAGCCTTGCACCTCGACGACGCAGAGGCGGCAGCCGCCAAACTCGGTAAGTCCTTCCAGGTGGCACAGGGTGGGGATGAAGATGTTGTTTTCCTGGGCCAGTTCCAGAATGGTTTCATGTTCGCGGGCCGCCACATCCACCCCGTCGATCTTCAGGGTAAATATGCGAGCCTGTGTTGGTTGATTCATGGCCGGGCCTCCAGGGGTTGCGTGGTCGCGGCCGTTGCCATGCGGCCGTCTTCCGCACCATCCAGCAGCTTGTTTAGATACTCGTGGCGGAAGTAGCGCAGCGTGCTCAGCACCGGGTTGGGAGCGGTTTGGCCTAAACCGCACAGGCTGGTGTTCATCACCAGATCGCACAACTTTTCCAGGGTGTTCAGGTCGCGGCGCCACGCTTTGCCCTGGTAAATTTTATCCAGCAAGTTGTACATGTGCACCGTGCCCACCCGGCAGGTGACACACTTGCCGCACGATTCGGACATGCAGAATTCCATGAAATAACGGGCCACGTCCACCATTGACGAGGATTCGTCCATGATGATCATACCGCCGGATCCCATGATGGAGCCTAAGGCTTTCAGCGACTCGTAATCGACCGGCGTGTCAAAATAAGCGGCCGGGATACAGCCGCCGGACGGGCCGCCGGTTTGTACCGCCTTGCACTTGCCGATCGGCACGCCGCCGATTTCGTGGATGATTTCACTCAGGCTCATGCCCATCGGCACCTCGATGAGGCCGGTGTTCTGGATGCTGCCCGCCAGGGCAAATACCTTGGTGCCTTTGCTCTTTGCCGTGCCGATGGTGGCGTACCAGGCGCCGCCTTTACGGATAATAGCCGGCACGTTGGCAAAGGTTTCCACGTTGTTGATAAGGGTGGGCTTGCCCCAGAGGCCATGTTCGGCCGGATACGGCGGGCGGGGACGCGGGGTGCCGCGTTTGCCTTCGATGGAGGCGATGAGGGCGGTTTCCTCGCCGCAGACAAAAGCGCCCGCGCCCAGGCGGATGTGGACGTTGAAATCAAAGGTGGTGCCGCAAACCTTGCTGCCCAGCACGCCCAGCCGGTTGGCCTGGCGGATGGCGATCTTGAGGCGTTCCACGGCCAGCGGATATTCGCCGCGCACGTAGATGTAGCCTTCGCTGGCGCCGACGGCGTAACCGGCGATGGCCATGCCTTCGAGCACGCGGTGGGGGTCGCTTTCCAGGACGGAACGGTCCATGAAGGCGCCGGGGTCGCCTTCGTCGGCGTTGCAGATGACATATTTGCCGGGGCCGTCCATTTTAGCGACCGTGGTCCATTTCAGGCCGGTGGGGTAGCCGCCGCCGCCGCGCCCGCGCAGGCCACTGCGGACGATTTCGTCGATGACTTCGCTGGGAGAGGATTCGGTAAGGGTTGTTAGCAAGCCCTGGTACCCACCCGCCGCGATGTATTCCTCGATCCGCTCCGGGTCGATGGCGCCGCAATTTTCCAACACGATCTTGGTCTGGCGCTGAAAGAAGGGTACGTCGGTATTCAAGGCCAGCCGGGCCACCGGCTCTTTGCCCAGGGCTTGGACAATCTCCGTGGCATCCTCGGCCTTGACGTTTTGGTACATGACGGTTTGGGGAGTTGCGTTGGTTTTCGTTGCCACCGCGACCAGCGGCCCTTGCGAGCAGAGGCCCATGCAGCCGACCCCCTTGACATGGCAACCGCGATGTTCACCGAGGCCATTCTTGAGGGCGGTCAAGACCTCGTTGCTTTGCGAAGAAAGACAACCGGCGGCCACGCATACCTTGATGGTATGGTCATGTTCGTTCTCGGCCTGCCGCTCTTCCGCGGTGATTGCTGCGAATTTTTCAATCATCATGGTGGTCCATCACCTCCTGCAATCTGGCCAACAGGTCGTCGGGCGTCAACTTGCCCACCACTGCTCCATCCACCACGGCTACCGGCCCTAACCCGCAAGAACCGACGCAGCGCGCCGTGAGCAGCGAGAGGCTGCCATCCGCGGTTGTTTCGTTGGGGTTGATGTTGTGTTTCTCGGCAATGGCGGCCAGCAGTTGCGGAGCGCCCTTGATGTAGCAGGCGGTGCCGGTGCAGGCCACACAGGTATGTTTGCCGGCCGGTTTTAAACTGAACCGATGATAAAAGGTGGAAACACCATAGACCTGGCTTAACGGCACGCGCAGTGACTGCGCCACGAAATTCAGGGCTTCTTCGTCAAGAAAGCCGAAGGATTCTTGTACGGTGTGGAGGGTTTCGATTAAAGCGTGCCGCGCAAAACCGTTGCGCCGCATGGTGCCGACCACGATGTTCCACCGTTTGTCGTCAGACGGCGGCTCTAACTTGCGCGTAGTGGAAACCATCCCTCAAACCTCCTCCTAAAAGATGATAGATGCGCCTCTCGCAAAAGAGGTATCCCCGGTCGTTAGGACAGGTTGGCGGCGAAACAAGGAGGCAAGCCTGCCTGGTTAAGTCGCCATCTGGATGTTCGGCCGGCATGGCAGGGCCGAGGTTCCAATCACTATGCCTCTCCGTGGTTTTGTCGTCAAGCCTGGAATGAGAGGGGCGTGAGTTAAAAGTCGATCAAGGGCCCGAGGCCTTGCCAGCGGTCTCCACTGGCTGTGTGCCGCGAAAGAAACTCTTGAACCAATCGGGAATATCTGGCATGAAGTGGGTAAATTTTGCCAATGCCGACGGCATTGAGCAAATGGCCAAGCAGTCACTGAAAATGAAACAATGGCATTCTCCAAGCGAATTGCCTCTTGCTGCTCCTGTAGTTTCTGTATATACTGGCATCAGTCCTTTCCCCTTGTTTTTATTATGTTTTTGTCAAACACAATATGCTGGGGGGGCAGAGGACTTTTCTAGTAAAAAATCCATTATTTCATACTGTTCGTATACTAAGGAGAAGGTTAGCTACTCGACACGACCGTATTTTATCGCACTGTAACTTCGTAAGATTGTTCAGCGCAATGTCGAGTAGCCGACGAACTTATTAGTATGTTGATCCGCGATTCCGCAAGTTGAGTTCTTAATGAAAAAGATACTGTCGATGTGAAAACAAAACTATTATCCCTAAGCAATAGTAAATTTGCCAGGAATGTGGCGGTGGTCGCAGGTGGTGCTGCGGGTGCGCAGGCTATCGCTATGGCTTTTACGCCAGTAATTACCCGTCTCTATGGACCCGAGGCGTTGGGTTTGCTGGGGACGTTTACAGCCATCGTTTCTGTTGTCGCACCATGTGCTGCACTTACTTACCCGATTGCCATAGGCTTACCCAAGGAAGATGGCGATGCCAAGGGAATCGTGCGGCTCTCATTTTATTTATCGGTTGTACTCACAATATTAGTAGCATTAGTTATTGCAGTTACTAAAGATTGGTTTGTTGAGGTTTTGAACCTTCAAGCAGTATCAGCTTTTATTATGCTGATTCCACTGACAATGTTTTTTTCTGCTTGGCTTGAGATTGCGCAGCAATGGTTGATTAGAAAAAAGCATTTTTACATCACCGCACGGGTGTCAGTGTTGCAGTCACTGTTTATCAACTGCGCAAAAATAGTTATCGGCTGGTTCAACCCTGCAGCAATTGTGCTCGTTGTGTTGGCCGCGTTTGGTAACGCACTAAATGCAATTATGCTTTTTTTAAGCATTATGAAAAAAGATGTACTAGTAAGTCACACAGATAAAAAACATAATGCTACTCAGTTGCTTGAATTGGCTAGAAAATATTATGACTTCCCGCTCTATCGAACCCCTCAGGTTTTCATCAATGCTGCCTCCCAAAGCCTGCCTGTGCTGATGCTGGCGAGCCTTTTCGGCCCAGCCGCCGCAGGGTTTTATACCTTGGCCAGGTTGGCTATGGCGGTACCATCAATGCTGGTCGGTAAATCAGTTGGCGATGTCTTTTATCCACGCATTAATGAAGCAGTGCATAATGGTGAAGACTTAACCCGCCTTATTGTAAGGGCAACGGTCATGTTGGCGGTTGTCAGCATAATTCCTTTTGCATTTGTAGTGATTTACGGTCCATGGCTATTTTCATTTGTGTTTGGCCCTGAATGGATTGTGGCTGGCGCGTATGCACGTTGGCTGGCATTTTTCTTTTATTTTAATTTAATCAACAGGCCAAGCGTTGCATCGGTGCCAGTTCTTGGGATCCAAAAGGGTTTGTTGATCTATGAAATAATAAGTACCGTAACCAAGACTATAGGGTTATTGTTTGGTTTTTATGTTTATTCGAGTGATATGATTGCGATAATGTTGTTTTCAATTATTGGTGCTCTGGTCTATGGCAGCATGATTGCCTGGATCATAATCAAAAGCTCTCGGTATAACAAATATGAAAAAGCAAGTTGATAGTGGTCATTACGAGTTTTGGCGTTACATGAACAAACAACGTTGGGCCAGCATGTGGCATCAGGTGGCTGAAGTGTTGGGTTTTAAGCCAAGTCGTGTTTTGGAAATTGGACCAGGACCAGGGCTGTTTAAGGTTGCGGCCTCGTCATTTGGTGTGCGTGTCGAGACGATGGATGTTGATCCCGAACTCAAACCTGACTATGTTGGCTCAATATTGAAAATGCCTTTCAAAGATGATGATTTTGATGTCGTGTGTGCATTTCAGATGCTTGAACATTTGCCCTACCAGCAATCTGTGCAGGCATTCAAGGAAATGGCCCGTGTGGCCAGCAAGGGTCTTGTTATTAGTTTGCCAGACGCCCATATTGTTTGGCCTGTATCTATTTGTCTTCCCAAGCTAGGGGAGGTTCGTTTTTCTATTCCTCGGCCGAGGTTGAGACTGCCAATTCATCATTTTGATGGTGAGCATTATTGGGAAATCAATAAGCGAGGCTATGAACTTAGTAAGATTATGAAAGATTTCACCGCACTTGGTTGGTCTCTTCAGCAGACTTATCGTGTGGTTGGGAATTTATACCATCGGTTTTTTGTCTATGAAAAATCCTGCCTATAAAGGCTTCACTCTACCCTCCAACTCTGAGTCGGTCTTATCAATCTGGATCTCTACCAACCATGACAGCGAATAACCCCAAGGTTTTACTGGTTACCTATTTTTTCCCCCCCTTGAATAACGTTGCATCGTTACGTACTTATAGTTTTGCGCATTATTTGGCCAAGGCGGGTTTCGAGGTCACGGTTCTTACTGCGTCCAAGGGTGCGGACCGGGATGTGTCGTTGCAGTTGCCCCATGATAACTTCCGGGTGGTGGAGTGCGACTATCGTTTGTCTCGTTTCAGAGCCGGGGATCCTGGTGCCAATGTTGCTCGTCGTTCACCGGTAGCGGGTTTGTTCCGGCGCCTCAGGTTGTGGTGGCTAGGGAATTTGATTACCCCTTGGGATCTGTGGTTTCAGCCCGGATTAGCCGATGCGAGGCAACTCATGCGCGATAATCAATATGATTGCGTGATCAGTTCGCACGGCCCGATTAGCTGTCACCTTATTGTTTTACGGTTGAAGAAAAAATTCCCATCGTTTTTTTGGGTTGCCGATTATCGGGATCTATGGAGTCACCAGCATTTCGGAACCGTGGCCAAATTCCCGTTCTCCTTCTTGCAACGTGCCATTGAGAGACGCATAAATAAAAGCGCCGATCTGTTGGTCACGGTTTCGCCGCCATGGCGTGACAAGCTGATCGAGTGCTATGCCAAAGAATGCCTGTTGGTTGAGAATGGATATCTGCCGGAAGACGCCATAACTGATGTTGGCGACAGGACTGTTTTTACAAAGACATATACCTTCGTTTACACAGGCGTGTTCTATGAAGGCAAATATGATCCGTTACCGTTCTTTGAGGCACTGCGGGAGTTGCTCGACACTGGCGAGATAAAGGCGGAGCAGTTAGAGGTTCGTGTTTATGGACCCAACTCGCATCTTTTGCAGGGAAGTGTTAAGGGCGCACGGTTGCAGGGTGACTTTGTCAAATTAATGCCACAGGTAAGCCGGGATGAGGCTTTGCGAATTCAGCGCGGTGCCTTCGCTTTGATTTTTTTTGCCCAAGATAAACCTGAGGCGCAGGGAGTGCTGACCGGCAAGATTTACGAATACATGGTTGCCGGTCGCCCTATCATTGGCTGTGGTGTTAGGCAAGAAAGTGCGATTGGTCAACTTCTGATAAAAACGAAAACCGGCTTCATTTGCGGATCCGACAAAAGACAGATTGTCGAAGCCATCCGAGCCATAATTGCTGCGAAGATACCTACTCCTGACATGGAGATGGTCAGGCAATATTGCAGAGATGTTTTGGTGGGTAAATTGGCCAATCTCTTGAAAGAAAAATTGACGGGGCATTGCAGCAATTGTGACAAGGCAGTTTGAGAAAACAGATTCCCCTTCTTATGTCGGCATGCGGCTAGGATTTGAGGTTGATGACAATTGCGAGTTCTAAACGTCAATAATATTCTGGACCCGCGGATTGGCGGAGGTACCGTCGAGAGAACCTCGCAGATGAGCCGGCATCTGGTCAAGGCCGGGGTCGAATGTTCCGTGTTGACCAGTTCGTGCGGGATGTCTGAGGATCGGGTTGCGTGTATGCCAGGGGTCTCGGTGACGGCCTTGCCTTGCCTGAACCAACGCTTTCAGTTGCCCCGTTTGTCTCTGGGTAAGATCTGTCGCCTGGTGAAAAAAGCCGATGTCATTCACTTGATGAATCATTGGACCGTTCTCAATGCCTTGGTTTATCTTGCCATCCGCCGGTATCGTAAACCATATGTGGTTTGCCCTGCCGGAGCCTTGCCGATTTTTGGGCGTTCCCGTCTGATCAAACAAGTCTACAACGCCACTATCGGCCGGCGGATTGTCGTTGACGCGAAGCGATTTATAGCTGTTACCTCCAGTGAAATCCCGCATTACCTGGCTTATGGTGGGGAACGGGAAAAGGTGGTGGTCATACCAAACGGCATCAGTGCCGAAAATTTTCAGGTCCGGGATGACCATGGTTTCCGACAGCACTTCAAGTTACCCGATAAACCAATTATCCTGTTTGTTGGCAGGCTCAATGCCATAAAGGGGCCGGATTTGCTGCTCGATGCTTTCTTGAGCCTGGGCGCCGATTTTTCCAATTATCAGTTGGTATTTGCCGGCCCGGACGGGGGAATGCTGGCTGGCCTGAGGAGAGAAGCTGCCCGCTACCCGGACGGAGATCGGGTGCATTTTATCGGTTATCTGGCGGGCGCTGAAAAGTCTTCCGCCTACCATGCGGCCAGTCTGCTGGTTATTCCTTCCCGCCAGGAGGCCATGTCCATCGTCGCCGTTGAAGCGGGAATTTGTGGTACTCCAGTTTTGCTGACCGATCAATGCGGCTTCGATTCAATAGCCGAGATTGGTGGTGGCCTGGTCGTCCCGGCTTCGGCCGTTGGCTTGGTGGCCGGCATACGGCAATTAATTGCCATTGACGATGAATTGCCGTCCATGGGGGAAAGGCTCAGGCAATATGTCTGCCGGGATTTTCTCTGGGAGAATATCGTCGGACGTTATATATCTCTCTACGAACAAATGCTATCCGAAGCAGTGAAAAAGAATGGGCGACAATAGGCGCAAGTATTATAAAAAATATTTTGACAATGATTTTTTGGGTGGATCAGTTGATCCGGGCTTTGCAAGCCTCGGCGCGTAACGGAAGGATATTCAGTGAAAATATTAGTGATCGGCGCCAGCGGCATGATTGGCAGTACAATGCTGCGCGTCCTGAGTGAGAAAAAAGGATGGCAAGTCTTCGGCTCGGTGCGCGATGCAAGCGTGAAGCGCTTCTTCTCCTCCGCCATCGGCGAGCGTCTGTGTCCTGGTGTCGATGTCGAGAAGCAAGATGACCTGGTCAGGATTATGGATCGGATTCGTCCGGACGTGGTCGTCAATTGCGCCGGTTTGACCAAGCACAAGCCGGAAGCGGAAAATCCGCTGGTTTCTGTGCCGATCAATACCTTGATGCCGCATCGGTTGGCCGGGCTCTGCCAGCTCGTGGGCGCGCGCATGATCCATGTCAGCACGGACTGCGTTTTTTCCGGCGAAAAAGGGGGATACACGGAAACTGACTTTGCCGATGCCCGCGATGTGTATGGGAAGTCCAAAGCCTTGGGCGAGGTGGATTATGCCCATACCATCACCCTGCGGACCTCGACCATCGGCCATGAGTTGCAAAGCAACTACGGCCTGCTGGATTGGTTTCTGTCGCGAGAAGGGTGGTGCCCGGGTTATACTCGCGCTGTTTTTTCCGGGTTGCCGACGGTGATTTTTGCCCAAGTCGTGCGTGATGTGGTGATCCCGCACCAGGAACTCTCGGGGTTATACCACGTTGCCGCCAAACCGATCGCCAAGTGTGATCTGTTGCGGTTGATTGCCAGGGTCTATGGCAAAACTATCGACATTGTGCCGGACGACCAGGTGGTGATAGACCGTTCCCTTGATGCCAAACGTTTTCAGGCGGCGACCGGTTATGTCGCTCCCGAGTGGCCAGAGTTGATCAAGTTGATGCACAGCTACAGGTAATCCGGAGTGGTTATGTTCAAAGGCAAAGTATTGATGATTACCGGCGGCACGGGTTCCTTTGGCAATACCGTGCTCAAACGTTTTCTTTCCACGGCGGTGCGCGAAATCCGCATTTTCAGCCGTGATGAAAAGAAACAGGAAGAGATGCGCATTGCCCTGCATGATCCAAAGTTGAAATTTTATATCGGGGATGTTCGCGATTACGACAGCGTCTGTCAGGCAATGAAAGGGGTGGATTATGTCTTCCATGCGGCGGCGTTAAAGCAGGTGCCGTCATGCGAGTTCTATCCCATGGAAGCGGTGCGCACCAATGTCATGGGTACCGAGAATGTGATGAACGCGGCTTCTGCCAATGGGGTCGCGCGCCTGGTGTTACTCAGCACGGACAAGGCGGTCTATCCCATCAATGCGATGGGGATCTCCAAAGCGATGGCGGAGAAGCTGATGGTCGCCAAGGCGCGCATGCAAAGCGAAGGCGAGACGGTATTATGCGCGACGCGTTACGGCAATGTCATGGCCTCGCGGGGTTCGGTTATTCCCTTGTTCGTCTCCCAGCTTAAGGAAGGCAAGGCGCTCACGGTCACCGATCCGAACATGACTCGCTTTCTGATGTCGCTGGAAGATTCCGTTGACCTGGTGCTCTATGCCTTTAGCCACGCCAAGCAGGGCGATATCTTCGTGCAGAAGGCCCCGGCCTCGACTGTCGCCGATCTGGCCCAGGCGTTGCAGGAGATCTTCGGCAAGAACAAGCCGATCCGCGTCATCGGCACCCGCCATGGCGAAAAGTTGTATGAATCGCTCATTTCACGGGAAGAGATGGCGCACGCCAAAGACCTGGGGGGCTATTACCGCATCCCGGCCGACAACCGCGACCTCAATTACGCCAAGTACTTTAGCGAGGGGGAGGAAACTATCTCCCATCAGGATGACTATACCTCACACAACACGGAACGCTTGACCGTCGAGCAAGTCAAAACGTTGTTGCTGAAATTGGATTTCATCAAGGAAGAACTCAATGCTTAAGATTATGACCATTGTCGGAACGCGGCCAGAACTGATCAAGATGAGTCGGGTGATCGCCGAGTTTGACCGGCACACCAAACATGTTCTGGTCCACACCGGCCAAAACTACGATTACGAGTTGAACCAGTTGTTTTTCGAGGACATGGAGATCCGGAAGCCGGATTATTTTCTGGAAGCGGTTGGTGAAAACGCCGTGCAAACCATCGCCCGGGTGATCGAAAAGTCCGATGAGGTCATGGAGCAAGAAAAGCCGGACGCGGTCATGTTGTATGGTGATACCAACTCCTGCCTGGCGGTGATCGCCGCCAAACGCCGCAAAATCCCGGTGTTCCACATGGAGGCGGGCAACCGTTGCTTTGATCAGCGCGTGCCCGAAGAATTGAATCGCAAGGTATTGGATCACTTGAGCGATATCAATCTCGTGCTGACCGAACATGCGCGGCGCTACTTGATTGCCGAGGGTATCCGTCCCGAGACCATCATCAAGACCGGCTCGCATATGCGGGAGGTGCTCGATTTTTACATGCCGAAGATTCAGAGGTCTGATGTTCTGACGCGCATGGAATTGGCAGCGAACCAGTTCTTTATCGTGAGCGCGCACCGGGAAGAGAATGTCGATTCGCCGCAAAATCTCGCGGATATGATCGAAACGCTCAATGCCTTGGCGGCAACCTACAACCTTCCGGTTATCGTCTCCACCCATCCGCGCACCCAGAAGCGCCTGGACGCCTTGCGGTTGGGTGGGCTCAACCCCTTAATCAAATTCCTCAAGCCTTTCGGCTTCTGTGACTATGTCAAATTGCAGATGGAGGCGTTGTGCGTAGTCTCGGACAGTGGCACGATTACCGAGGAAGGCTCGCTGCTCAATCTGCCCGCGATCACCATCCGCAACGCCCACGAACGGCCGGAAGGGATGGACGTGGGGACGCTCATCATGAGCGGCCTGAAAAAAGAACGGGTTCTGGAAGCGGTACGCGTCATCATCGCCCAACATGACAAGAGCAGGCGCGTGATGCGGCCGGTGCAGGATTACGAGGGTGGCGCGGTGTCCAAGCAAATGCTACGCATCGTACTTAGTTACGTCGATTATGTGAACCGCACAGTCTGGTCTAAAGGTTGACAGGAAGCGCGGTCATGATTTTTTTCGCGGGTGTTTGCGGCCGGATGGCTTGGCCAGGGTCGGCCTGGCAATGTAGACCACATGCCGGCGCCCCCCGCGGCCCGGGCGCTGGCGCTCGCAGGTAAAGCCGGCCGCGCTCAGGCGTCTTTCAAAGGCCTGGTCCGGATCTTCGGACCAGACGGCGAAGACGCCGCCGGGCGCAAGGGCGGCGCTGGTCATGGCCAGGGCCGCGTCGCCGTACAGATAGTCGCCCTGCCCGTGGTCGCCATCATGCGGGCCTTCGTAGAGATCCAGGATAATGGCGTCAAAGCGGCTGGCGTTGCCTGCTTTGGCGGTCCGGCGGATCACCGTTGCCACATCGCCAATCTCCACCGTCACCCTGGGGTCGGCAATTGCCATGCCGGTCAGGCCGGC
>DYDL01000183.1:2241-5950 GCA_020717925.1 Desulfocapsa sp. | reverse complement strand
AGATCCTGAACCTTGCCTCTACGCCGGTCTGTATCGTAGGCAACGGCAGCAAGCATAAGCTGGCCGCCATTGCCATGAATGACCGCCGCTGCGACCTGGAGATGTATACCAGTGACATCGGCCGGCGCACCGAGATCTGTCCCCTGACCGTGCAGCGCTTCCAGGGCCGTACCCGCGGCTATCTCAAGATCCAGGACGGCTGCAACGCCTTTTGCACCTACTGCATCGTGCCATACACCCGCGGCCGCGGCCGCAGCCTGCCCATGGACCAGGTGCTGGCCCAACTCGCCATCTTCGTGGCGCAGGGCTACCAGGAGATCGTCCTGACCGGCATCCACGCCGGGGCCTATGGTCGTGACCTCTCGCCGGCCACGGACTTTGTCGAACTGCTGCGCCATATCCTCGCCTGCGGCCACCCGGTGCGCTACCGGCTGAGCTCCATGGAGCCCACGGAGATAACCCCGGAGCTGCTCGCTCTCATGGCCGCCGAGCCCGCCCTGGCGCCCCATCTCCACATCCCCCTGCAGAGCGGCGACAACACCATCCTGAAGGCCATGAACCGCCGCTACACCGCCGAACGCTTCGCAGAGGTGGTGACAGCCTGCGCCCAGGTTCTGCCCAACGCGGCCATCGGCATCGACGTGTTGGCCGGCTTCCCTGGCGAGGACGAATCGGCCTTCCAAAATACCCTGGAACTGTTGACCTCCCTGCCCGTCACCGCTCTGCATGCCTTCCCCTATTCCCGGCGGCCCGGCACCGTGGCCGCGGCCCTGCCCGGGCAACTGCCCAACCAGGTCAAGCAAGAAAGGGTTGCGCGTTTACGCGCATTGGATCATAAAAAACGCATTGCCTTCTATGGTAAAAACCTGCACACCAGCCACCGGGTGCTGGCCGAAGGGGGCAAGACCCGGCTGGGCCTGGTGCGCGGCTTTAGCGAAAACTACATCCCGGTCTGTTTCCCGGCCCCACCCATTTATGCGAACCGGTTCTTGGACGTTTTACTTACCAGGCAGGACGACCTCACCGTATACGGCGAGGTGATCGGCCTCGCCGGCTGAACCAGACATGCGCGGAGAAATACTTGCCATAGGCGATGAGCTGACCTCGGGCCGGGTGCGGAATACAACCAGCACCCTGGCGGCCCGTTGCCTGTTCGCGGCTGGCCACGAAATAATCGCCATGACCACGGTGGGCGACGAGCCGGACCTTATCGGCAAGGCCCTGCATGCCGCCCTGGCGCGGGCCCAGTTCGTCCTGGTCTCCGGCGGGCTGGGGGGTACCAGCGATGACCTCACCAATGCGGCGGTGGCCCAGGCCCTCGGCCGACCTGCCACCCTGAACCACGAGATGCTGGACAGCCTGACCCGCGACAACGGCCAGGGATCGGGCAGGCTGGAAAAAATTGCCTGGCTGCCCGCCGGCGCCGAGGTTATGCAGCCCAGGTCCGGCATGGCCGGTCATCTCCTGGTCCACGCCGGGGTGGTGATCTTTTTCCTGCCCGGCGTGCCCCATGAGATGGAGGAACTGCTCATTAATTGCGTCCTGCCGGAATTGCGCCGCCGGGACCAAGACCCCGGGATAATACAACAACGCCTCTTCAAGGTCTTCGGCCTGGCTGAGACCGAGATCAACCAACGCCTAGCCTATCTCGAAAACTCCTTCCCCAGCCTCTCCCTGGGTTATTACCCGGTGTACCCGGAGGCACACGTCAGCCTGACCCTGCGCGGGGCCGCAACGCACGATCTGGCGTCGGCTGAACTGGCGGTGCGAAAGGCCTTGGGGCCTTGCCTGTATGGCATGGATACGGACAGCCTGGCCACCGTGGTGGGTGCTCAGTTGCGCCAACAGGGGTTGACCCTGGCCGTGGCCGAATCGTGCACCGGCGGCCGCATCAGCGCGGAGCTCACCGGTGTGGCCGGCAGCTCCGACTTTTTCCTGGGTGGGGTAGTGGCCTACAGCAACGCCCTGAAGGAAACCCTGCTGAACGTACCGGCCGCGGTACTCACGGACCACGGCGCGGTGAGCACGGCCACGGCCACGGCCATGGCCACGGGCATCCGGGTGCAAACCAATGCCGATGTTACCGTTGCGGTCACCGGCATTGCCGGACCTGGCGGTGGCACCCCTGCCAAGCCGGTGGGCACTGTCTGTTTCGGCCTGGCTACCGCCAACCAGACCAGCTCCCTTAATAGCCATTTCCAGGGCGAGCGCTGGCAGATCCAGGCCATGGCCACGGCGCAGGCCCTGGAC
This sequence comes from Desulfocapsa sp., assembly GCA_020717925.1. Taxonomy (GTDB): domain Bacteria; phylum Desulfobacterota; class Desulfobulbia; order Desulfobulbales; family CG2-30-60-27; genus CG2-30-60-27. Next base: position 3,700 of record DYDL01000183.1, on the reverse strand, counting down.
CTGATCCGCCGCCACCTGCTCGGTCTCGCCCTGGAGGTTGAATAAGCACCCCGAACCAGGGAAAACTTTCCGAGGTATTCATATTGAAGGTTACCTTGAAAAATTCAAGGTTCCCTTAAAGAAGATGTGGTATGTAACAAATCATTAAAAAACGAACCAAGGGAGAGACAGCCATGACCATTTCCGAAGGCAAGACCAAGACCATTGACACCGCCATCTTTCAGATTCAGAAACAGTTCGGCAAGGGCTCCATCATGCGCATGGGCTCGGCGGACATAGAGAACATTCCGGTGATCCCCACCGGCGCCCTGTCCATTGACATCGCTACCGGCGTGGGCGGTGTGCCCCGCGGCCGGGTCACCGAGATCTTCGGCCCCGAGTCGTCGGGCAAGACCACCCTGGCCCTGCACATTATCGCCGAGGCCCAGCGCTTGGGCGGGGTGGCGGCCTTTATCGACGCCGAGCACGCCCTGGACATCCATTACGCCGGCCGCCTCGGGGTGAACGTCGATGACCTGCTGGTCTCCCAGCCCGACTACGGCGAGCAGGCCCTGGAGATCGCCGAGATCCTCATCCGCTCAGGCGCGGTGGACGTCATCGTGGTCGACTCGGTGGCCGCCCTGGTGCCCAAGGCCGAGATCGACGGCAACATCGGCGACGCCCACGTCGGCTTGCAGGCCCGCCTCATGTCCCAGACCATGCGCAAGCTTACCGCCATCCTGAACCGCACCAACACGGCGCTCATCTTCATCAATCAGATCCGCATGAAGATCGGCGTCATGTTCGGCAACCCGGAGACCACCACCGGCGGCAATGCCCTGAAATTTTACTCCTCCCTGCGCTTCGACATCCGCCGCATCGCCGCCATCAAGGACGGCCAGGAGGCCATCGGCAACCGCACCAAGGTGAAGATGGTGAAGAACAAGGTGGCGCCGCCCTTCAAGACCGCCGAGTTCGACATCATCTACGGCGAAGGCATCTCCAAGATGGGCGACCTGTTGGATTTGGCCGCGGAGCACGACATCGTCGAAAAGAGCGGCGCCTGGTTTGCCTACGGCGGCGAACGCATCGGTCAGGGGAGGGAAAACGCCAAGCGTTTTTTGAAAGAACATCCAGCCATGGCCGTCGAGATCGAGGCCAAGGTCCGCTCCGGCTACGGCATGCCGGTACCGGGGGAAATGCGTCCGCCCCTGGTGACCCCGGAAAATCTCTCTGCCTAGATTAGTTGTTAGCCGCTAGCGGCTCGAATCAATAGTTTCCGAACAGATACTCAATCAGGAACCGACCATGACAGGAAACGACATCCGCGCCCAGTTCATTAAATTTTTCGCCGACCAGGGCCACACCGCCGTGGCCAGTTCGCCTCTGGTGCCCCAGGATGACCCCACCCTGCTTTTCACCAACGCCGGCATGGTCCAGTTCAAAAAGGTTTTCATGGGCGAGGAGCGACGGCCGTACG
>DYDL01000183.1:0-1940 GCA_020717925.1 Desulfocapsa sp. | reverse complement strand
CTTCTGGGCCATGGGCGACACCGGCCCCTGCGGCCCCTGCTCGGAGATCCTGATCGACCAGGGCCCCGAGGTGGGCTGCGGCAAGCCCACCTGCAAAGCGGGCTGCGACTGCGACCGCTTTCTGGAACTGTGGAATCTGGTCTTCATGCAGTTCAACCGCGACGAGAGCGGCACTCTGACTCCCCTGCCCAAACCGAGCATCGACACCGGCATGGGGTTGGAGCGCGTTGCCGCGGTGCTGCAGGGCAAACACAACAATTACGACTCCGACCTCTTCGCCACCCTGATGACAACCATGGCGAAGATCTCCGGCCGGAGTTACGGGGCGGACCAGCAGACCGACACCGCCTTCCGGGTCATCGCCGACCATGCCCGGGCCACCGCCAATCTGGTGGCCGACGGCGTCCTTCCCTCGAACGAGGGCCGGGGCTATGTGCTGCGCCGCATCATGCGCCGCGCTATCCGCTACGGCCGGGTGCTGGGGTTGCACAAACCCTTTTTCGCGGCAGTGACCGAGGCGGCGGCCGATAGCATGGCCGCGGTCTGCCCCCACCTGGTGGACGCCCGGGAACTGCTGGCCAAGGTGGTCAGAAACGAGGAGGAGCGCTTCCTGGAGACCATTGATAACGGTCTGGGCATGCTGAACGACGAACTGGCCCGCATGGCCGGCGCGGGCGAGGGTCAGGTAGGTGGCGACTTCATTTTCAAACTCTACGACACCTTCGGTTTCCCTGTGGATATTGTCCGCGACATTGCCCTGGAAAAGGGGCTTTCCGTGGACGAGGCCGGGTTCCTCTCTGCCATGGAACAGCAGCGCCAGCAGTCCAAGAAATCCTGGAAGGGCACGACCATGGCCGCCCTGGGCGAGGGGGTGCGCCGGCTGTTGGAATCCATGCCACCCACGGTGTTTACCGGCTATGAGACCAGGCGGGGCCACGCCACCATCACCGGCCTGATCAGCGCTGCCGGCGAGCCGGTGTTGCGGGCCACGGTCGGCGACGAGGTCATGGTGGTCTGCCCGGAGACGCCCTTCTACGCGGAGTCCGGCGGCCAGGCCGGCGATCAGGGCGAGTTGGTTGGAGCAAACGGCCACGCCCAGGTACTGAACACCTTGACCATTGCCGCCGGGCTCACCGCCCACCAGGTCCAGATAACCTCCGGCAGCCTGGACATTGGCGAGGTCTTGGAACTCAAAGTCACTGAAGGGAGGCGGCAGAAGATCGCCGACAACCACACCGCCACCCACCTGCTGCAGGCCGCCCTGCGCCAGGTGTTGGGCGAGCACGTCAAACAGTCTGGCTCCCTGGTGGATCCGGAACGGCTGCGCTTCGACTTCACCCATTTCTCCCCTGTCACGTCGCAAGAACTGGTGAACATCGAAAATATGGTCAACGAAGAGATTCGCGCCAACCGCAAGATGGAGACCGCCATGCTCTCCCGCGCCGAGGCCCAGCAAAGCGGCGCCATGGCCCTGTTTGGCGAAAAGTACGGGGACACGGTGCGGGTGGTGTCGGCCGGCGATTTTTCCAAGGAACTCTGCGGCGGCACCCATGTAGGCGCCACCGGTGAGATTGGCCTGATGAAGATCGTCACCGAGACCGGCATCGCGGCCGGGGTCCGGCGCATCGAGGCCATCACCGGCCCGGCCGCCTTTCAGCGGTTGCAGGACCATGAGCAACTGCTGGGCGCGCTATCCGACCAACTGCGCTGTGGCCCTGAGGAACTAAACGGCAAGGTCGAAAAACTCCTGGCCCGCCAAAAAGAGTTGGAACGCGAGGTAAGCCGTCTCACCGCCAAGCTCTCCACCGCCGATCTGGAGACGCAGCTCGCCAACGCCAGAAGCGTGGACAACATCCGAATCGTGACCATGCAGGTGCACCTGGATTCCGCCAAAACCCTGCGCGAGGTGGGCGACCGGGTGCGCGACAAGCTGGGTTCCG
>DYDL01000182.1 GCA_020717925.1 Desulfocapsa sp. | reverse complement strand
CACCTCGTAGCCGTGCTTGCCCGTGATGACCCCACGGCTCAGGGAGGCCACTACCACCTCAACGTCCGCCTCCTGCAGCCGGTAGTAGGGAACCAGCAGCTCAGAGTCCTCAAAATGGTCCGCACTTAACAGTAAAGCCTTCATGTTTCCTCCTTTCTTTTGTCTGTGTGTTTTCGGAAAAGGTGTTTATGAACAGAACAGCCCGTCCCAAGACTTTTCTTCTCTGCTCTTCGCCGACTGCCGGTTGTACGTCTCCGCTCAAAGACGAACCTTTTTTTTACGTTTTCCAGGTGTACTTGGTGTCTTTTTTACTCATGATTGATCTCCTTGGTGAGTAATGCCGTCTTGCCGGCTCTTGTCATGCGTTATCAAATTTCTTCCTTTTTTCGGGCTTTCCGATACGACAAAGTTTACTTGATGCAGGGTCATTTCCTGCGTGGCTCTATAAGTTGCTTGTCGTTTTGTTTATGACGGAATTCGGACAAGTGCCGATATATTTCCACCCTCGCCCTGTTGATGCCGCCGATAGGGCGATGTTCAATCAAGGAATGTGCCGGGGAAAATGACAAATCTTCAGCCAGTTCCTCACGTTCCGGGGTCCGGAAAGCTTGGGGAGGAATGCGAAGGGTGGCCACTTTGATAAAGGGGGATTCTTCTTCACTCCATTCCACACCGGCATCCTCAACCGGCATCCGGTCAGGGTCTTTTTGAACTTGAATCATGAAATCAAAACTTGCCTCATTTGCGGCCAGATGCTTTTCCATATTGTCGGTGAGGTAATTATCAGTAAGGATTGGCGGCAGTGCGCTTTTTATACGCGAAGTGGGGACGAGGGAATATTTTACACTGTGCTCTGTCCCGTAAAGATAAGGAGTTGTACTCCAATAGCGGATGTCCAGCGGTGAGGACTGGTTTTGCCGCGCCTTGCGGAGTTCGTTAAGTATATGGAAATCGCCCGACACAGCCAGCCGAGCAAGAAAGATAAATGGCGACCATTTGATGCTGTAGTACACGGCGTCATGAAATTGTTTGACCGTGCCTAAGGGCATAGTCGGATAACTTATTAAGACAAAATCCTGCGTTTCCTTTTCCTCATTTTGCGTCTGCCACCGCTCCCCATTGACCCCCATGATTTTTATGGCAAAACCCCGGAGGTCTTTGATCTTGTCCGCCTGGATCTTACCGCCTGAACTGGAAATTCGAATCCAGGCGGGGTAGGCTTGGGGAATCGCAAATATTCCCTTCTTCAGCTCGGCCGGGATGTTCGGATCCACAATAAATTCTGCTTGCAGGCAGGCCAGAGTTTTGGGGTGGGCGTCACGTCTGGTCTGGCCTGCGGGATAATCTGTGGACATCTTTTCTTGTAATAAAACCGCCATGTCTTTGATCAGGCGCTCTTCTTCAGCAGGGACATTTTCAAATTTGCTCATGCCCTCCAATTGCCCGTCTGAAAACTGCATAGTGTCCCTCTCTTCGGATGTATCGTTTTGGGCAAGCTCATCCCCGGCTTCAAGCTGGTCACGTTGTTTTTCTTCCGTGTCGGAGCCGGAACGGACATCAGCTTCTGTGGTGGTGATAGTTTTGGTACAGGCAAAGCTCACCAAGGCCAATGTTAACAGGATCATACCAAGGTTTTTCATCATGATTTCCTTTGCCAGGCCTCTTGGTTTGCAGATCACTCGGTCGTGAAATGTTGTTTGTCCGATATTTTGTTTTTCTCCTTCAGTGTGACTTAAAACAACTCATGGTAGAAACAAATAGCGCTGCGAACACTCGAAAGCAATTGACGGAGCAGTGGTGCCGACAAGGGGAGCTCATATCTCCTAGTTATTGTTGTATCTCCTTTGACTGCATGATTCGACGCACGAACTCCACTACTGCCGGCGAGACGATCTCTGGGAATTCGGCCTGCGGGTAGTGCCCGGCGCCAGGTACGATCAGCACCTCGCCGTTCAGTTGATCAGCGATCCAGTGAGCTTCGGTTTTTGGGTCCGTGAAGTCCGGGTCTTTCTCTCCCATAACGACAAGCGTTGACGTGTGTACCTCGCCGAGACGCGCCTCGACGGTGTCGTGCGAGGTGCGTGTGGTCTTGTGAAAAGCGTCCCAGTGGCCTGGTTTACGCAGATTCTCAGAGATCTCGGCGAAGTGGGCATCAAACTCGGCGTTGCGGCGCGCGGGATAGAGCGTTCGGAAGTAGGCTTTCCAGACTGCGGGGCCCCATGGTCGAAGCAACGCCAGGCGAAACATGAGCTTGGTAAGCGTGTTGGTCTTGGGATTGCGCACGAATGGGCCAATCAGCACGAGTCCAGTGGTCAGCTTCGGCACTTCGGCTGCTGCCCAAACCGCCGCACCCGCCCCCATCGAGTTGCCGATGAGGATGGACGGTCTGCCGAGATGCTCAGCGAGCGCGATGAGATCGGTGCCAGCGGCGACATCGTCGTAGACATCGAAGGTCGCGTCGCTATCGCCGTGGCCGCGAAGGTCCATGGTGGCGACACGGAAACCGGCATCGGCAAGGGACTTCGCGAGGAATCGGTAAACCGAACGCACGTCACCCATGCCGGGGAGACAGATGATGAGCGGGCCATCGCCGAGCAGAGAGTAGGCGATGCGTCCGGTCGGCCGGTCGAGGTAGAGGGTGGTGGCGTTGGTTGCGACGATACTCATTTGGTATCCTTGGCTTCGAAATGTTTGAAATCAGGTACGGCTTGGCAAGCTGTTCAATTCGGTGCATGGCCAGGAAAGACTGTACGTGGGCGGCGATCTCATCAGGTTTGATCGCTGAAGACATTGAGAGGCCACACCCCCACGGTAGCGTCGCGTAGATGGGGATGATGGAAACCGTGCCCGAAGAATGCCTCCAGGGTAACGGGGAGAATTCCAGCCTGTTCCTGCTCGGGCCAGCTCAGCGTCCAAACTGCGGTGAATTTTTGCAACAGTTCTCCACCGCGAAAATGTATCCGCGGAGAATAGAACACAATCAAATCTCCCATTGAGAGTTTTTTAAGAGTAATCGCCTTCCCATGGTCAGCCTGAGTAAATCCACCTTCCACTCCGGTCAGAACGTGTTCAAGAGATATTGTGTTAATCCAATATGACCTCGACAAAGGATTCACGCTTGGTCTACATATGAAACTTCGCATAAAATTGGATCGAACTGGGCCAGTTCGGCCGCGCGTTTCATGTGCGGAATCGCCTTCGGATTCTTCAGCATTGCATCAAAATCATCCCGGCTTCGCCATTGCGCGTAGTTGACGACACGACGCCCATCGTAGCTCTTGTGGATGTTGGCGGATATGAAACCCGGCAAGTGACGCATCGTTTGCTCGGTTGCCTCGATAAGTAGAGCGACCAACGCCTCCCGCTTTTCCGGAGCAACAGTAAATACGTTGATCAGGGTGAGAATATCGCGACCTGTTTCGATTTTTACCATGAAGTTCTCCTTTCAGTGCTCATTCGGAAAATTATATATTCCTGTATGATGCGGCACGAAGCGACGACGAGAACGTTCCGGAGCAGCCGCACGCAGGAGCGTCGGCTGCCTCCGCTTGTTGGCGTCTTGTCTTTCGCTTTGGCCTGCTCCGAATCTGTCGGGCTGCCATCGCAAACGGACGCCCTTAGGCATCAGCCGCACCGGGCCGCCTCGATCACCGCGATGTCAATCTTTCCCATCTGCATCATCGCCTCGAAAGCGCGCTTGGCTGCGGCGCGATCGGGATCGGCGATTGCAGCAATGAGCGCGCGCGGCGTGATCTGCCACGACAGCCCCCACTTGTCCTTGCACCACCCGCAGGCGCTCTCCTGACCGCCATTACCCACGACCGCGTTCCACAAGCGGTCGGTTTCAGTCTGGTCGTCCGTCGCAACTTGGAACGAAAAAGCCTCGTTGTGCTTGAACTCGGGGCCACCGTTCAGTCCGAGACAAGGAATGCCGATCACGGTGAACTCGACCGTCAAAACATCGCCCTGCTTGCCCGCGGGATAATCACCGGGCGCGCGAAGGATGTTTCCCACCGCGCTGTCTGGGAAAGTCTTGGCGTAGAACTTTGCGGCGTCCAACGCGGTGCCATCGTACCAGAGACAGATTGTGTTCTTCGGGACCATGTCCGTTCTCCAATTGTGAGTTTGCGTCAATCCTACCCGCGGAACCTAACGCATGAGCCCACCCAACCAGTGAGCCAGATAAACCCCAGAATGCCCACGACATTCAGCCAGAAGGTGACATTTCGAGCCGGTCGTCCTGGGTCGCTACCAATCACATCCTCTTTTGCGGCAGACCTCTCCGTTAAATCCTTAAGCAGACCTTGCGTATTTGTCGGCGCCTCTCGCCGTAGCCGAACCTTACACAGCTACCCTGCAAGGATCATGGCGGGACGTTGCTTACTATCTTGCAATTCTGGTCGCTACAACCATCCCCCGCACAAGAAAAATAGCTAAACTTTCACCAGTACCGGCAAGCTAAAGTCCAAGTGGGCCAGTTGACCGAGGAGTTAAGCATGGTGTCGGAAAATTTACATGGAGTGGAAACCAATCATGTTTCCCTCTGTATCGCGAGCCAAAGCAATAAAACCGTGCTCACCAATAGACGTTTTTTCTTTCACGACGGCACCCCCATTTTTTGTAACACGTGAGACTTCTGCAGCACAGTCTTTGCAACCAAAGTAAACCACTGTGCCACAACTGCCGGAGTGACAACCTTCCATTTTGACAAGCATCCCACATGCACCATAGGAAGATTGAGCAGTCGCTGGATCAGATGGGAATGCCCACATTTCCATATTCATTTCCGCTGTCGGAGCAGGCATCTTTTCAAATGTTATGTCGAGTATAGCCTCATAAAACTGTTTGGCTCGTTGCATGTCTTGCACATAAATTTCAAACCAGACAACAGGATTATTTTGCATGATAGTTCTCCTTTGATAGATGAAGAGATTCAACTGGGCAAAGCAAATGCCCAACAGTGTAATAGGCCGCCCTCACTGACGCACATAGCGCAAGTGTGTGGCGGCTGGACCATCAATAACCTTGTCAATGCGAAATTACGGCCCGGGCTCGAATAGGTTCTCGAAGATACGCCGCCCACCGCCGAACAACACGGGTGCCAAGGCGATTTCCAGCTCATCAGGGCACCCCACCACTTAGCGCCCCAGTTCGGCCCTCAACATCATCGGCGTTCGCCCTCTGGACGAAGTAGCGCGCGAGATCTGCGGGTTCATTGGCGGGAAAGTGAATTGCGGAAGAGCTCATCGGTAAAACCTCATCAGGTTTTAAGGAATGTCAGCAGGTCTGTGTTAAGTTGACTTTTGTGGGTGTCCGCAAGCCCATGAGGTGCGCCTGCGTAAATTTTCAGGGTTGCATTTTCGATCAATTTTGCTGACCGAAGACCTGCGGCACCAATTGGCACAATCTGGTCGTCATCACCGTGAATGATCAGCGTCGGCAAGTTGAATTTCTTGAGGCCTTCGGTGAAATCCGTTTCGGAGAACGCCTTGATGCAATCAAAGGTGTTCTTGGCGCCGGCCTGCATCCCCTGCAACCAGAACGAGTCAATCACGCCCTGCGAGACCTTGGCGCCCGGCCTGTTAGCCCCAAAGAACGGACCGGCAGCGAGATCTTTGTAGAACTGTGAGCGATCGGCGAGGCAGCCCTGGCGGATCTTGTTGAACTTGTCAATCGGCAAGCCGGCGGGATTGGCCGCCGTTTTCAGCATCAGTGGCGGAACGGCGGAGATCAGGGCGGCTTTGGCCACTCGTTTCGTGCCGTGGCGGCCAATATAGCGGGCAACCTCGCCGCCACCCGCAGAGAAACCGATCAAAACGGCTTCATTCAGGTCGAGCATTTCGATAAGCTCCGCAAGGTCATCGGCATACGTATTCATTTGGTTGCCATTCCAGGACTGGCTTGACCGGCCATGACCACGACGATCATGGGCAATGCAGCGATAGCCTTTTGAGGCCAGGAACAGCATCTG
>DYDL01000491.1 GCA_020717925.1 Desulfocapsa sp. | reverse complement strand
AGTTGGCGGTAATATGGCAAAACATGCGGTGCTCAATCTTGTTCCATTTACTGGTGCCTGGAGGGAAATGGCTGACCTGGATCGTCAGCATCAACTCGTCGGCCAGTTTCTGGAGTTCCCTTCGCCATAGACGCACCCGATGGCCATTGCTGCCGCCACAATCGGCCGTGATAAGCAGGCGCTCGGCGCTCGGATAAGTCACATTGCCCATTTCGCGCCACCACCGACGAATGCTCTCGACGGCAAACTCGGCGGTGTCGTGATCGATACCGACATTGACCCAACCGGCATTGGCGGTCACATCGTAAACGCCGTACGGGGCAACCTTGCCCAATTCTGGATCAATAAAGTCGTGGACACGGACCTCTTCAGGTGTGCCCTTGAGTTGCCATTCCTGGCCAGCATTCTTGAAGTCTCCGATCAATTCCTTCTTCTTGGTATCGACGGAAATCACAGGGTCGCCCGTTGCCTGATATTCGGCCACACTCCGGGCGATATGCTTAAACTGCGCATCCCGATCTTCATGCTGCCTTCCCTCCCTCGTCTTGCGGGTTGATTGCAAGCTGTAATTCAGCTGCGTCAGCAAGTCGTATACGGTTCTTTGACAGGCCTTGTGCCCTTGCCGTTGAAGTTCTTCCGCTAATCGGTAGGTGCTCTTGCAGGTCCAACGCAATGGCGACATGGGGTCACCACGCGTGACCGGTTCGACGAGTGCATCAAGATCTCGCAGCAAATCGGCATCCTTGGCCGTGAGCTTCTTTCGGCCACCACCCGCCGCTCGAATGCGGATCCGTGCTTCGGGTTGCTCTGCGGATGTTGCCGTGGCAACCGCTGCCTTCAGTTCCGCAAGTCCCGTGTGAATGGTCGTTCTCGACATGCCGATTGCCTTGGCGACCGCACTAACCCCGCCTCGACCAAGACTCCTGGCTTCAGCCGCCGCCCACATCCGCAATGTCGCCTCGTCCAGTCGCCCGGACAGCGCATGAAATTTCGCTTTAATCACCGACAAATCGCTCATGCATCCATGATAACGGATTGCGCGTATTGTTCAAGTTATTTTTGCTTA
>DYDL01000181.1 GCA_020717925.1 Desulfocapsa sp. | reverse complement strand
ATTTGTCTCGGATTTTCAGGGATATTCTGGAAATGATCTGGAAAAAAGGTAACTACTCAGATGGAGGGGCTAAGGCGCATAAAGCTGAGTTGAGCAGCTCGTCTGCTCGTACGAAACTTATACCCCTCAAGGGGGTACTGAAAAGAGTGCCCTTGCGGTATAATAACTGGCCATGGTCGTTGCATGGGGGCCGCCCTGGACGTCCGCGACAAAGAGAGGCGGGAGCACTGTTAGTTCTTCCCCGGCCAGGAGGGCCGCCTCCACCAGCACCAGCCGGGCCGGGGCCTCGGGATGGCTGTGGACCATCCGCAGTCGCTTGGGCTTAAGCCCGCTGTTTTTCAGATCGTGCAGGAGGCTGGCCGCCCGGGTCGCTGGATAGACCAGGGCCAGCCGGCCGTTTTCACGCAGGAGGTAACGGGCCGCCGCCAGCACCGCGGCCAAGTCGGCATGGATCTCGTGGCGGGCCACCGCCAGCTCGTCGTGCGGATTAAGCCTGCCGGCCGCCAATGGATGAAAGGGGGGATTGCAGACCACCCAGTCAAAGCTCCCCTGCTCCAACAGATCACTGCTCTGCCGCAGATCGCCCTCCACAACCCGCAGACTCGCCTCCAAGTTGTTGCCGGCCGCGTTGCGGCGGGCCAGATCGGCCAGACGCGGCTGAATCTCCAGGGCAGTCAGGGTAACGGCCGGCCAGCGGTAGGCAAGGATAAGGGCGATGATACCGCAACCGGCCCCAAGGTCGAGAATATTATCCCCTGGTTGCGGGGTAATGAAGTGGGCCAGGAGCACCGCATCCTCGGTAAAACGGTAGCCCCGCAGGGGTTGCAGGCACTGGATGCGGCCGTCAAAAAGGCGGTCACAAGAGACTCCATCCTCGACCACGGCCATATCGCCCGCAACGCTCAGGCAATAGCCTCGGCGGCGACAATCTTATGCATCACCAGCCCGGTCAGAATCTTGGGATAGAAATAGGTGGACTTGTGGGGCATGACCAGACCCGCGTCGGCCACCTGTTGCACCTGACTCACCGCGGTGGGATTCATGAGAAAAAGCAGGGGTTCCCGGCCAGCCGAGCTGACCGCCTCCTTTACCGCCTGATCAAGGGCCTCATCCAGGTCGCTAAAATAATCGACCAGGTTCTCGTCGGCGCACCGGTCGTGGGTGAGTCCCAGACAGTGCTCCAGGAGCAGATCCGAGAGCACCACCACGTCGAGCTGGCGCAGAACCGGGGGCTGGCGGTCACCGAAGGTCGCCTCCATGGCCCCCTCCTTCAGGGTGAGCAGAAAGGCGCTATCCTCCTTGGGACGATACAGGCCGAAGACAACCCGGCCCTGGGCGTTATCCGCCATGCGGCCCATGGTTTCGCTCACCAGGGCCTCGCGGGAGCCGCCCTTGATTTCCGCAATGGTAAAGGCCGGGGCGAGTCTGGCGAAGATATCGTCCAAGGGCGCGCCGCCCGGCAACCGCGCCAGACGATGAGTGGGAAGCACCGACAGGCCCGGATCCTCCATGGGGCAGAGATACATCATGGTGAAATTGAAAGGGCTGTCAACGGGCAGGGCGCCATGCGCGACCTTGGCCTTTTCGCGCAACTGCAAGGCCGTGGTGTAACGATGGTGGCCGTCGGCGATGTAGAGCGTCTTGTCGGTAAACCTCCGCCTGACTTCGGCCAGCGCCGCCGGGTCGTCGACGGCCCAGAGGGAATGGTAACCATTATCGCCATCCACGGCCCGGTAGAGCGGCGGACCGGCGCAGGCCGACTCCAGGCAGCGCATCACCGCGCCCTCCGGGTCCGGGTAGAGTGAAAATATCTGGCTGAACTGGGTCTGACAGGTTTCCAGCAGCCGGAGCCGATCGGTGACCACCCCGCGAAAGGTCTTCTCATGGGGCTTGACAATGCCCTCGCTGAACTCGGCCAAACCCACCAGGGCCACCAGCCCCTTGCGGACCAGGCGCTGCCCCGACGGATGAGAGTACTCCACATGGTAGAGGTAGATGGTCGGTTTGGAATCGCGGATCAGTACCTGCTCTCGCTCCCATTGCGCCAGCAGGTCACGGCTGGCCCCATAGCGGCCGGCATCCTCCTCGGCGCCGGAAGTTTTTTTGCCCAGGTCGAGCCGGATCATGTTATAGGGATGCTTGGCGCGGAAGGCCGCCTCGCCCGCCGCATCGATGACATCGTAGGGCGGGGTGAACACGTCCTCCAAATTGGAGACCGTGTCCGAATTGTAGCGCAGGCCGCGGAAGGGCGCGATAAGGGCCATGATATACCTCGTGCTGGTCCAAGGGCCGGCCTAAATGAAGAGCATGCCGCCGGCCCAAAAAGAATCTGGCATACTAAATCGAAAAAGGGTGTTTTTTCAATCCCGATGATCTTATTTTTTAAAAAAAGGGGATTAGGCTGTAGCTTATTAGGCTATAGGTAAAAATCAACAACCTACAGCCTACAGCCTAAATCCCTACAGCCTGCCCCACATTCGCGAGGTTACCATGTTCGACATCTTCATCGATACCCATTTTTCAGCCGGCCATCATCTCCGCAACTATCCTGGCAACTGCGAGCAACCCCACGGCCACAACTGGAAGGTGCGGGTCACCGTGCGCGCCACCGCCTTGGATGAGCTTGGCATGGGCATTGATTTTCGCACCTTGAAGACGGCGGTCAACAAGGTGATCGACACCCTCGACCACCGCAACCTCAACGACCACGAAAGTTTCCGGACCACGAACCCCTCCTCGGAAAATCTTGCGGTCTTCATTTTCGACGCCCTGGGCCAGGAACTGACCACGGACCGTTATCAGCCTTACAGCGTCGAGGTCCGGGAAACCGACAGCGCCGGCGTGATCTATCGTGGCCGCTGAATCGACCCTGCTGATCTCGGAGCTCTTCTACTCGATTCAGGGCGAGTCCACCCTGGCTGGCGCGCCGTGCGCCTTTATCCGCCTGGCTGGCTGCAACCTGCGTTGTTCCTACTGCGACGCACGCTACACCTACGAAGAGCCGGGCCAATCCCGCACCCTGGCCGAGCTAACCGCCTTCGTTGCCGCTTACCCCGCCGCCCTGATCGAGATCACCGGCGGCGAACCCCTGTTGCAGGACAATATTTATCCCCTGATGGCGGCACTGGTTACGGCGGGCCGCACCGTGCTCCTGGAGACCAACGGCAGCCTCCCCTTGGACCGGGTGGCGGCCGGGGTGATGAAGATCATGGACATCAAGTGCCCGGACAGCACCATGCAGGATGCCATGCGCTGGGAAAACCTCGCCTCCCTGACCAGCCACGACAACCTCAAGTTCGTGATCAGTTCCCGGAACGACTTTTCCTGGGCCACCCGCCAGTTGCGCGCCAGACTTCCGGGCCTGGGCCAGGACGACAACCTGCCCGTGGTCCTCTTCTCGCCGGTGCTGGGCAAACTCGCGCCAGCCCTGCTGGCCGATTGGATCCTGGCGGAACAACTGCCGGTGCGCCTGCAACTCCAGCTCCACAAGCTGCTCTGGCCTGGGAGCGAACGCGGGGTTTGAAGACGGTTGTGGTGGACTTGGTGGACTGAGTGGACGTGGTGGACAGATTCTCCCTGGTCCACTAAGTCCATCACGTCCACTCAGTCCACAAAAAACTACTCAAATGCCCCGGTCGCTTTTTTCGTCATAGAGCGGATCGATGTGACCGAAGACCACCTTGCGGAAGAAATCGATGATCGCCCGCCGCCGACTGGAGGTCTTGGCGTGGTAGGGGATGATGGCAGAGGCCTGCATCTTGAAGATGGCCATCTTATACTCGATGTGAATAGAGAAACGGTTGTCCAGATACCAAGCGTAGAGCAACCCGAAGAAGAGGCCGGGCGGGGTGAAGCCCTCATGGTTGTTGATCAGGCGGGAAAAGACCAGCGGATTACCGTTGGCGCGCCGCATCCTGGCGAGACTGAGATAGCGTTCCAGATCCTCGTCAGCGAGAAAGCAGCGCCGTTCCCCGGCCGGTCGCACGGTGAGCCGATACATGCAACCCAACCGTTCGCCGCCCTGCTCGACCGGCAGCATCTCCTTGCCGGCGGCGTAATCGCCCAACAGCGACTCGCCCAGGCCAACCAGGAATGACAGTTCAAACCGGTAAGGCCGCTGGAAGACATCCTCCCTGACCTTGATGCCGCGGCTTATCGGGTCGTAAAAGGAGAAGACATTGTCCCACTCCTGGCTCCGGGGCCAGGTGGCGACGGCAACAAGTTCCACCCCGTCCAGAAAATCAAGGTGCTCTTCCCGGATATCGCCATAGCGCCAGAGGATGTCGAGCACCGCCGCCCGGACGGCGTCGTCCATGGCCAGTCCGTCCAGCCGTTCACGAAACCGCCGCAGCCGCTGATCGGCTGTGCGGCGATCAGCGCGCACCAACGCCCGCGGCAAACTCTTGCCATGCGACAACTTTGCCGGTTTCGTCTCTGGCAGGAACTCCTTGACCGCCCAAATGGTGCGGATGGCCCGGGCCAGGGCGGCCGGATCGTGCTGGATGACCCGCCGTTCGCGCAGGGCCGTGGCTGAAAAGATCCGCGCCTCCACCGGATTGCAGCCCATCCGCCGCACCCGCTCCTTGTCCAGGAAAATGGGCACCTTGTCCTCCAGGGCGTATCCTTGCAGCACGGAACCAGGAATATCCTTGAGGGAAAGCACCAGCATGACGTCAAATAGCCCCTGCACCCCACCCGGAATATTGCGGTGATAGGATTGCACTAAATCCGAGACGTGATAACGCCGCCTGGGGTCATCCTGCACCAGATCGGTCTCGCCCTTCTGAATCCAGAGGTTGGCCACCAGGATCTTCAAGGCCGACTGGTTCCGGCGCACCGCCTCGGCCAGGCCCGGCACCTGCAGGATGGGAATGATGCTGGTAAAGAGGCTACCCGGCGCAAAAACAATGATCTGCGCCCGGGCGATAGCGGCCATGACTTCGTCGGGCACGCAGGGCTCGTCAGCGAACTCGGTGAAGACCCGGTCGATGGGAAAGCCACGCCGGGCGCTGCTGGAGCGGTATTCGCCGGTGACCAGCACCCCGTTGGCATAGAGGGCCTTCAAGTTGGCCGGCGTGATGGCGCAGGGCAACACCGCCTCGGGCTGGGCGCCCACAAGGTCGGCCAGCCGGGTGAGCCCACGGATGAGGGCATCAGGCGGAACCACGAGCCCGTCAGCCACCTCCCGATAAATCGCGGCGGCCAGCAGCAGGTTGCCCAAACAATGGGGCCGCCGGCGGGAGGCCTCAAAGCGGCGGTCAACAAAAAGAAACTCCAGCAGGTCACCAAGGCCTTTGGCCATGGCGGGAGGCAACCCGGCCAGATCGACCCCGGCATCGGACAGCAGGCTGACCACCCCGGTCGGCGGCGAGGCAAAACGAAAGCTGAACAAACGGTGCAGCTCCTGGACCACCGCCAGACTCTGGGCGTGGTCCAGACCGTACTGACCGCGGAGCTTGGCGTCCTGCACCGATGAGAGCAGGACATGACGCAGGTCGCCCAGGGCGATGAGGGGAAAATCCTTCATCAATTCACCGGTGGAGCCGCCGTCATCAGTTACGCAGACAATGGATCTGGTTCTGGGGAACAGGGCCTTAACCCCCTGAAAGGGATCGCGGGCCCAGCCCGGATTGCGGCAATCGCCGCCCACCACGTTGGAGAGCCCGGTGCCGCCACCGAACACCACCACCTCAAGGTCGCCGGTGGGCACGGCGGCGAGTTGTCCCGCCAACTCGGCTAGGCCGGCGGTAAGGGGGTCGGGACCGACCGGCGGACCGTTAAGGTCCAGGTCGATGAGCTTTTCCGCCAGCCCTTCCTGGGGCAACAGATCCAGCGGGCCGAAGCTGACCGCGGTCAACTCCCGCAGGGCATTGGCAATGGCGTCCTTCCTGGTCACATTATCGCTCCTGTTACCACATTAGCAGTTTAGGCTGTAGGCTGTAGGCTGTTAGTTTTTTCCTACAGCCTAAACCCCTACAGCCT
>DYDL01000490.1 GCA_020717925.1 Desulfocapsa sp. | reverse complement strand
CCTTCTGGGCCGGCAGGGAGAGGGCCTGCAGGGCGAATTTCTCCAGGACCTTGCGCGGCCACCATTTTTTTGTGCCCGCCAGGTGGAGGGCGGGAACGTCGTTTTGCAGATACGCCGTGGTTGTAACAATGTCATAGACGGGCGCGAGCGTCACCGGGCCGTGCGGATGGTGGTAGAGGACGCCGAAGTTCTTCAGATGGGCGTCGCCGTTTCTGACCATCACCGACAGGACGAGCATGGCGAAAAACTGCTCGCGGGCCGCTGCCAGATGTTCCCCGGAGACGAAGTCGTTGATGGTTCTGGCCACCCGCTCATAGGTGCTGTTGTACTTGCTGTCGGTCCCCAGCGCCTGCAGCGCACAGAAATCCTCGAACCCCAATGTTTCCCCGCTCTCGGTGATGTCGAAACGCTTCATGACGAACAGCCCGCCGTTTGCCGACAGCGAGAATTCGGGCACCGACAGACCCGCCCGTTTCGCCGCGGTCATGCAGAAGTATTCGTTGGCCGCCAACTGCGGAAAGTCATGCCCCCATGACTTGACGATATAGGACGAGGCCGTGACCGTGTCCCGCTCGGTCGCCTTAAGGATCACCTTGGGCTGGATGCCGGAAATGCCGGAATGCGCCGCATGCCGGGCCAGCAGTTCGTTGAACAGCGCCCCCGCGTCCGGAAAGGTGAGGATCTCTTCCAAAGACTCAGGCTTTTCGTGGATCGCCGGAGATTCCGCGTCAGGGAGCGAGAAGCGGTTGCGGCCGATCTGGTTGCCTCCAGTGATACGCAACAGCGCGACGTCATCCACCACCATCACCTTGGCAAAGGCGTTCCTGATCGCCTCGCGCAGCGCGCCTTCGGGGATGTTCATCTGGAAGATCGGGTGCAGTTCCCTTTCAGAAACCCAGCTCTGGAGCCGATAGGGCATGGTGAGCGAGACGAGATGTTCAGCCGGCGTGTCCGGCAGATAGTTGAAGAAATAGTTGTCGTCCCGGCCGAGAATGCCAACCTTTTTGCCGCTGTTCCAGACGGCGAGAGAGGGAGAGGTCATCGCGCGCTGTTC
>DYDL01000489.1 GCA_020717925.1 Desulfocapsa sp. | reverse complement strand
CTCAAAGCTGAACCGCTTCCCCAAGCATCCATTCAGAGGCAGGCTGTACCGTCCACCCCGGACAGGGCCATGGCGGGCGCGCGAAACGATAAAGCCGCGCACCTGGCCCATCCTTGCTACGCTGTACCGAGAATGTCCTGAAGAATCCGGATAATGGTGTGACGGTCATCGTCCTGAAGAGTGCCGAGTTGCTTGAGAACCAGGGTGTTTTCAATGGTTGCGAGAATGGGCTTGAACACGGAGGGTTTGAGCAGCCCGGCTCTCTGCCAGCCGGCCACCGGCCGCTCGCCCAGCTTGTCCACCTGATGTAAACGGCTGGTGATGGCCATGATTATGAGATCTGCCCGGCCGCTGTTGTACGCCTCTGAACTGATCACAACGGCAGGCCGCTTCTTGGTGGTCGTCTGATCGGTGAAGGGGAAGGGGACCAGGATGATATCGCCGAACCTATAGGTTATCATACTCGGCATCTTCCTGGTTGTCCCATGCTTGCTGGAATGATTTTTCTGAAAGCGCGCTGGCCGCCCGGACCAGATTGTCGTCCTGGCCGCGATGCCCTAAGAACTCCACAAAGTCCTCGACAACCGCGACCTTTTCCGGCGGCAGCCTGCTGATCTTGTCAAAAAGCTCCTGCGTGTGCTGTGCCTGCATACCTCACCTATTCTTTAATCGCCGGCCTCGGCGGCCCAGCGGCCCGCAGCTTTTTATCTTCAAGCCAAGAGGCATCGTAGACTTAATCGCATCATGGCAATCGTCTGTACTGTGATTATAATACTATTTCTGGTATTTCTAAAGCCTGTTGCTTTAATATCTTGATCCGCCATCTTCCCAATGGGCTTCCCGCTTTGTTTTTGACCGCTCTTATCTTTCGGTTACCGGCGGGAAACGGACAGATCAGGCGCTATAACTTCGGCCAGTTGCGTGCTCTCTTAAAGACAAAAACGACAGGTTGCCAAGCCGCGCCTTTCATTGTAGCCTGGCCTCTGGTACGGCAATGCAGACAGCGAACCACAACGATATGGCAACCACCCAGATGACCCGCCGGGCTTT
>DYDL01000488.1 GCA_020717925.1 Desulfocapsa sp. | reverse complement strand
TCCCTGGCCCCGGAATTTTCCGTTTCGGTCCACGGCGAGCCAGCCATTTTCGAGGGAGACGAGGGTCAGGAGTCGGATCCCGGATTTGGCGACCCAGAGGCGGGCGGTGTGATCGTCACTGGCGGTTAGAACAAGCGTATCATTGCTGGAGAAAACCGCGGACCATACTCCTGCGTCATGACCAGCGAAGGTGCGCAATAATTTGCCGGATTTGGCGTCCCACAGGCGCGCGGCGTGGTCTCTGCTGGCGGTGAGGATGAGGGCATCGTTGCTGGAAAAAACCGCGGACTTGACCCACTCGCCATGGCCTGCGAAGCTGCGCAGCAACTCGCCGGATTTGGCCTCCCAGAGGCACGCGGTGTTGTCTAAGCTGGCGGTGAGGACCAGTTCATCGTTGCTGGAAAAAACCGCGGACAAGACCCCCTCGCCATGGCCATCGAAGGAGCGCAGTAGCTCCCCGGATTTGGCGTCCCAAAGGCACGCGGTGCTATCTAGGCTGGCAGTTAGAACCAGCGCATCGTTGCTGGAAAAAACCGCGGACAAGACCCCCTCGCCATGGCCCTCGAAAGAGCGCAGTAGCTCGCCGGATTTGGCCTCCCAGAGGCGCGCGGTGTGATCGGCGCTGGCGGTGAGAATGAGGGCATCGTCGCTGGAGAAAACTGCGGACCATACACCTTTCTCGCCATGGCCCTCGAAGGCTCGCAGCAGCTTGCCGGATTGGGCGTCCCAGAGGCGCACGGTGCTGTCGGCGCTGGCGGTGAGAACAAGTTCATCGTTGTTGGAGAAAACTGCGGAGCTGACTACCCCGCCATTGACCTCGAAGGTGCGCAGCAGCTTGCCGGATTTGGCCTCCCAGAGGCGGGCAGTGTGGTCTCTGCTGGCGGTGAGAATGAGGGCATCGTTGCTGGAGAAAACCGCGGACCTGATTCCCGCGCCAAGATCCCCGAAGGCGTGCAGCAGCTTACCGGAGTTGGCGCCCCAGAGGTGCGCGGTATTGTCAGCGCTAGCGGTGAGGACAAGTTCATCGTTGCTGGAAAAAACCGCGGACCTGACCCCAGC
>DYDL01000487.1 GCA_020717925.1 Desulfocapsa sp. | reverse complement strand
TGCGAATTGACCAAAGCGCTCAACCGGGAAGGCGCACTGTGGATGCGCTCGGCCAAAGTCTCGCAACCCGCATTGAGCAAACGCTTGCTGACATTTCCAGCGGAATTGTTCCAACAAGTGCTCTATAGCCTGCTGCCCAAGTTGCGCGAACGCTGGCAAGCCCGCCAACGGCCCCTGCCTGAATCGGTGAGTTGCGCCCTGCGTCATTTTGGACACATTTATGCGGTGGATGGTTCGGCGCTGGAAGCCCTGTTTCGCAAGTTGGATGCGCTGAAAGACACTCCAGCCGGCGCCTTGGCAGGCAAAATCTGCACCGTAATTGACTTGGCGACCCGCCTGCCGGAACAAATTTGGTACAACGCGGAGGCTTTGGCGCACGATACCAACTTCCTCTCGAAGATTCTGAGCATGGTACACGCTGGCACCTTGTGGATTTTCGACCGCGGCTTCTACGATTTCACTTTTTTCGACGATCTCATCGAGCGCGGCGGTCATTTCATCACACGCCTGAAGTCCAATGCCGTTTTTAGTGTCCAAAGCGCACTCTGCCATACCGCCGAAATTCGTGACCGATTGATCCTGCTTGGTGGAGCAACTGGTTCTTGCACACATACCCTGCGCCTGATCGAAGTCCGCTTTGGCTCTACCTGGTACTCCTACCTGACCAGCGTCCTCGATCCAGCCATCCTGCCTGCCAATGTGGTGGCCGACCTGTATCGCCGTCGCTGGCGGATTGAAGAAGCTTTCTTCATCGTCAAACGCCTGCTCAACCTGGCTTATCTCTGGACAGGCTCCTTGAATGGCATTCTCCTGCAAGTTTGGGCAACCTGGCTGTTCTTCGCCCTTCTGATCGATTTGGGCGATGCCGTCGCCGAAGAACTCATGTTGCCCTTTGACCGCATTTCGCTTGAGATGGTCTTTCGTGGTCTCTACCACTTTACCCAAGCGCACCACCGAGGCGAAGCCATAGACCCCATCAAGTATTTGTCCGCACCCGAAAACCAAGACCTTGGTGTGGTCAAACGACTTCGCAAGAAACAGATACCCGCTCTCGCCCTATCAACTGCTTAAGTTA
>DYDL01000486.1 GCA_020717925.1 Desulfocapsa sp. | reverse complement strand
ACCGCTCCCAAAAGCCGGTGGCCTTTTTATGCCGATCATTTTTTCTTTCCCGCAACAAAAAAGGATGAAATCGGATGGACAAATGGATGCCGACAGGTTACGGTTAATTTGGATGGAAACGGATATTTAATCGGATGCCATGTTGAATACGACTTCACTGCGGATCACCAACGCCATACTGGCCCTGGTCGGCGAGATCGACGAGTTCAAGGGCGCCTGGCGCTCGCTCGGCTCCCTGGCGCCGGACCGTCTCTCCGCCTTGCGCCGGGTGGCGACGATCGAGTCCATAGGCTCCTCCACGCGCATTGAAGGCAGCAGGCTTTCCGATAAACATGTTGAATTATTGCTGTCCCGCCTGGAGATCAAGGCCTTTCAGACCCGCGACGAACAGGAGGTTGCCGGGTACGCCCGGGTGATGGAGACCATATTCTCCCATTGGGAGGCCATTCCCCTTACCGAAAACACGATCAAGCAACTGCACCGCGATCTTTTACAATTCAGCGACAAGGATGAACGCCATCGCGGAGCCTATAAAAAGCTTACCAATAATGTCGAGGCCTTTGACGAGGCCGGTAAGAGCGTTGGCATTGTCTTTGCAACCGCCACCCCTTTCGATACGCCGCGCCGCATGCGCGAACTTGTCGCATGGCTGCATGCAACCCTTGATGGGAAATCGCTCCATCCCTTGCTCGCCATCGCCATATTCGTCGTGGTGTTTCTAGCCATTCATCCATTTCAAGACGGCAATGGCCGGCTGTCGCGTATCTTGACCACCCTTGCCCTTTTGCAATGCGGCTATGCGTATGTGCCCTATTGTTCACTGGAGAGCATTATCGAGCAAAACAAGGAAGGTTATTATCTGGCCCTCCGCCGTACCCAGGGGAGTTTACCGAAGGCCATGCCGGACTGGCAGCCATGGGTAGAATTTTTCCTGAAGACCTTACAAAAACAAAAGGCAAATCTCCAGGCCAAGGTGGAACGGGAACAAATACTGATAGGGACGCTCCCCGAACTTTCACTGAAGATTGTTGAAATCGCCAAACAGCATGGCCGGGTGACGGTAAGCG
>DYDL01000485.1 GCA_020717925.1 Desulfocapsa sp. | reverse complement strand
GTCTCCTTCACGGGTCCGTCACCAAAACAGGTCATGCAGGTAACCAACGCCCTGGCCGCTCGCTTTATAGAAGAGAATCTCCGCTTCCGCGGTGAACTGGCCTCGGAAACCTCTGTCTATGTCAAGGACGAATTGCAGATGGCCAAGGAGGCGCTTGACAAGAAAGAGGCGGTCATGCGAGACTACAAGCTGACCTATTACAATGAGATGTCCCAGCAACTGCCGGTCAACATGACCCACCTAACTTCCCTCCAGACCCAGTACCAGAATAACCAGAGCAGCATCCAGGATCTGGAGAAAACCAGGGTAATGATTCAAGAACAGATCGCTCTGCGCCGCGAGGTTCTGGACCAGCAAATGGCTCGCCTACGGGCGGAGGCGGCCAATCAAGCCAGCCAGGACCAGGCTGCGGCAAACGCCGGCAGCATGCGGGACTTGTCCAGGCTCCGTCAGGAACTTGCCACTCTAAAGGCCCGTTATACCGCCGACCATCCCGAGGTAAAGCGCCAAGAAAAACTGCTGCAGAGCATGTTGGAACAAGCAGGGGACGGCAAAAAACAGGAAGGTCGTGACAATGATCCGCAGATCGATCAACTGCAACTCCAGCTTCGGGATATTCAGTTCAGCATTGAACGCTTGAAAAACGACCGCCAGGAAATACTGGCCCAGACCAAACAGTGCAAGCAATGGATCGAGGCTGCGCCGATACGTGAGGCGGAGTGGTCGGCCCTCACCCGTGACTACGAGCAGCTCTCTGCCCATTACCAGGGGCTGGTTGGCCAAAAACTGCAGGCTGAATCCACCGAGAGCCTGGAACGCCGGCAACAGGGCACTCAATTCAAGGTTATTGACCCTGCCCGCTTGCCGAACAAACCTTTCCAGCCGGATTTTCTAAAAATCATGGCCATGTCCATCGCCATCGGGCTGGGTTGCGGACTGGGGATTGCCTTTGCTCTGGAAACCCTTGATACCTCTTTCAAAGACCCGGCCGACCTCGAAGCAACCTTGGGGCTTCCTGTAACCTGCTCCATTCCTGTTCTGCTCAACCAGAAGGAACAACGCAGAAAGCAAATCATCGCAGTCTGCTGGG
>DYDL01000484.1 GCA_020717925.1 Desulfocapsa sp. | reverse complement strand
ATCAATGCCTTCCACGTCGTAACGCGGGTCGGCCTCGGCATAGCCTTTCTGCTGGGCGTCTTTCAACACCTCGGCAAAGGAGAGGCCATGGTCGTTCATCTGGGTGAGAATATAGTTGGCCGTGCCATTGACGATACCCATGATCGAGAGGATGCGGTTGGCCACCAGACCCTCCTTCAGAGCCTTGATCACCGGGATACCGCCGCCAACGCTGGCCTCGAAGCCCACCTCCACGCCCTTGGACTGGGCCGCCTCGAAGATCTCGCGGCCATGGATGGAAAGCAGCGCCTTGTTAGCGGTGACTACGTGCTTGCCCGCGCCAATGGCCCGCAGCAGGAAACTCTTGGCCGGCTCAATGCCGCCGATCAGTTCGATCACCACGCTGATGTCCGGGTCGTTGAAGATGTCTGCCGCGTCCTTGGACAAGGTCACCCCGCTAAACTGCTCAGGCAGGCGGGCGGTCATGATGTCGGCCACCCGCTTCAGAATTACCCGCGCCCCTGTCCTTTTCTCGATGCGCCGCGCCTGGTCCAGAAGCACCTGGGCCGTGCCGCTGCCAACGGTGCCAAAACCTATAATGCCAACCTGAATATCTCGCATAATTTCAACCCTTTACAATCTCGCAATAATACAAATCGGAAAGAACCATCTGTCCTGGGCCTCGCGCCTGAGCAACAATTAACCCGCTTTACCGGCTGATGTCAAAAAAAATGGAGCCCCTCATTAGCGTACAGCCCTTTTTAAGGGCCCCCTCACCCAGACAATTAAGCAAATCATAAAATACCGCTTAACTTCAAGATCACAAACTTATAGGCAATAAGGAACCGGGCCATGCTTGCAAGGGCCATGGCAAGTGCCACAGCCACTGAAGTAAGTCGAGTGGCCTGAATTCAGTTGCCATGTTCGCCTTTCCGTGCTACTAAAGGCCCTTCAGCAGCGGACTGGCGCACTATTGTCCGCAACACAGGAACACAGGCATCTGGCAGCTTTTTTTCTTGCTTCAGGCGCCCTCGTAGCTCAGGGGATAGAGCACAGGATTCCTAATCCTGGGGCCGTAGGTTCGATTCCTACCGGGGGCACCATCTACT
>DYDL01000483.1:210-1080 GCA_020717925.1 Desulfocapsa sp. | reverse complement strand
GGTGTTTGTGTTCTCCCCACGCGCGTGGGGATGGTCCGATAACCTCATCGCTCGGCCCTTGCTGACCTATGTTCTCCCCACGCGCGTGGGGATGGTCCGAATCCTGTCATTGACGACCCCTGGTTTATGGAGTTCTCCCCACGCGCGTGGGGATGGTCCGGATGGGTTGGCCCCTCACCGCAAGCACTTCTTGTTCTCCCCACGCGCGTGGGGATGGTCCGGCGTCGTCCCGCACTTTTTCAGCGTCGTCAACGTTCTCCCCACGCGCGTGGGGATGGTCCGCGCGCTGCGGTGCGCCGCCCGTGGCCGTGAAAGTTCTCCCCACGCGCGTGGGGATGGTCCGAACTCTCGCGTTTGCTGGCGCAGCTCGACAAAGTTCTCCCCACGCGCGTGGGGATGGTCCGCCGGGCCAGCGGGCAGCTCCGTCCGCTTGCGAGTTCTCCCCACGCGCGTGGGGATGGTCCGAGAAACATGGATTGAGCATTTCTTTCGACGTAGTTCTCCCCACGCGCGTGGGGATGGTCCGGTGCCGGTGCAGGTGCCGGTATTCGCCGGAACGTTCTCCCCACGCGCGTGGGGATGGTCCGTTTTGCCTCGCTCCCGCCGGGCGGCACCAGCGGTTCTCCCCACGCGCGTGGGGATGGTCCGTTCGGCGCGGTTGATGAAAGCTACGCCGCGTTGTTCTCCCCACGCGCGTGGGGATGGTCCGCGAAGAGCACGTTCGTCGGTTCTTCGGGACCTGTTCTCCCCACGCGCGTGGGGATGGTCCGGTTTACGCCGTGGCGGCTCGCGCCGCGCGCGCGTTCTCCCCACGCGCGTGGGGATGGTCCGGCGGTGCGGCGCGACGCCAATGCGAAGCGACGGTTCTCC
>DYDL01000483.1:0-144 GCA_020717925.1 Desulfocapsa sp. | reverse complement strand
CCCGCCATGGGCGGGCGCCTGAGGGAATTGGCGACAGCCAATCCCGTGAGCACAGCGCATAGTCTACCCCACACGAACGCAACAGAAAAACAGTTCGTTTTTTTCTGGACTCAGCCCGCTTGTTTGTCGTAATGTGCGAACCAT
>DYDL01000482.1 GCA_020717925.1 Desulfocapsa sp. | reverse complement strand
GCTATCGGATTTTTTCCCGCCGCTTTGTCAAATCCTTTCCCGCCCTGGCACAAGGTTTTGAAACCGAAACCGAGCTGACCGTGCATGCCCTGGAACTCCGCATGCCCATCGCCGAGATCGTGACGCCCTACCAGGCAAGACCGAGCGGCTCGCAGAGCAAGCTGCGCACCTATCGGGATGGAACCCGGATTCTTTTGACCATTCTAAAGCTTTTTAAGGAGGAGCGGCCGCTCACCTTCTTTGGCATCCTGTGCGTGGTGCTGACCTTGGTCGCCCTGGTCCTCGCCTATCCGGTAGTGGTCACCTACATGCGAACCGGCCTGGTGCCGCGTTTCCCCACCGCCATCCTGGCGACCGGCATCATGATTCTGGCTTTCTTGAGCCTCGCCGCCGGCTTTATTCTGGCGACCGTCACCCACGGTCGGCGCGAGATGAAGCGGTTATTTTACCTGGCTATCCCTACCGTTGGCCGATAGTATCCGAGCATGACGCGGATGATGGTTATCCCCAGGGAGTTTCCACGCTTCTGTGCCGTGGGCGCTATCGGCTTTGTAGTCGATGCCGGTGTATTGCATATCCTGACGAGACAGTTCGGCTTGGACCCTTACAGCGGCCGCTTCATCTCTTTTTTGCTCGCCGCCACCGTGACCTGGCAGCTCAACCGGCACTATACCTTCAAAGCCGCGGGAGAGGTGCGACTTTACCAGCAATGGGGCCGCTATGTGGCGGCCAATGCCATGGGTGGCGGTCTCAACTATCTGACTTATGCAGCGGGCGTCATGCTGGTGGATATCGTGCAACAACACCTGTTACTTGGCGTGGCGGCGGGGTCAGCCGTCGGCTTGCTGGTAAACTATGCCGCGTCCAGGTATCTGGTTTTTAGAAGGTAGGCGGCAAGAAATTGTCATGATTCCAAGCGGCTGGAAAGTATTATGGTGAAGGTGCTCCCTTTGCCCGGCTCGCTTGTCACTCGGATCTCGCCGCCATGGGCCTGGACAATGTGTTTGACGATGGCCAACCCCAGGCCGGTGCTGCCCATGGCATTGCCGCGGGCCTTGTCCACCCGGTAAAAACGTTCGAAGATTCTACCCT
>DYDL01000481.1 GCA_020717925.1 Desulfocapsa sp. | reverse complement strand
TGCCTCATTCGCCCCGGAAATGGAGGCCTTTGCCAGAATCTACGGCGTCCATTTTTGGGCACATCGGATCAACGACCCAAATAGAAAGGCCAGGATCGAGCGGCCTTTTGACTATGTAGAGCAAAACTTCCTGGCTGGCCGAACCTTCTCCGGCTGGCATGATCTTAATCTCCAGGCCAGGGCATGGTGCGATCAGGTAGCCAACCGCAAACCAAAGCGCAGCCTGGGCATGAGCCCGACGGAGGTCTGGCTCATGGAGAAGCCATCCCTGCAACCCTTACCGAAAGTCCTGCCACCGGTCTATCTTGCCGCGCAACGGACAGTGGATATCGAGGGATACGTCCATCTTGACACCAACCGCTACTCGGTGCCCGACACCTTGATCGGCAAAAATGTCGAAGTGCTGAAATACTGGCAACAGGTGGTCATTTATCACGGTCGGACCATCGTTGCCGAACATGATCGCGAGCTTCTGGCGCGGGAAAAGCGCATCACCAAATCAGGCCACCATCGGCTGCTCAATAGTAAACGAGCACATCAGGGAATCAGCACGGAAGAACAAACTCTCACCGGCCAGGATCAATCCCTCGATCGCTATGTCGCTGAACTGAAAAAGCAGGCCCGCGGGCGGGGAGTAGTCAAGCTGCGTCGTCTGCTTGACCTCAAAAGGACATATCCCCAGGCCCCGTTCCAGAAAGCAGTTGAGGAAGCGCTGCATTACGGGCTTTACGATCTGGCCAGACTGGAAAAAATGATCCTGAAAAACACTGGAGGCGATTTCTTCGAGCTATAATGAGTGACGAAATCCTCGAACTTTGCAAGCAACTTAACCTGCACGGCATGGCTGCCGGCTTTCCCCGGCTCCTTGCCAAAGCAGAGCGGGAAGGCTGGGGGCATCAACAGCTGATTCTGCAGCTGCTCGCCGAAGAACTGCAACACCAAAAAGAACGGAGTGTGCTTTATCGTCTCAAGCAGGCAAGAATCCCCTGGGACTGGACCCTCAGCACCTTCCCCTTTGAACGTCAGCCGGCGCTTGATCGAACCAGGATTATGACCCTGGCTGGACTCGACTTCATGCAGCGAGGCGAA
>DYDL01000480.1 GCA_020717925.1 Desulfocapsa sp. | reverse complement strand
AACATTTAAAATTTTAATGCCTTTTGCAATGAATATCCGTTGTCGTGGGCAATTGCTGCACCGCGGCGCACTGCCATGGCAATTGCCGGAACCGAAAGACCGAGTTGCCGCGACATCCCGCTCATGGTCATGCCAAGCTCGCGTACTGCCCAATAACAAAGGAGGCTGCGAGCTCGAACCCGTTGCCGTTCTTTTCCAGGCTTGGTAATTTCTTCCGCCTTCACCTCCAGCAGTTCGGCCACTGCCAACAACACATGGCTCAACTCGACCCCCTTCGCCAGCAAGCGGTGCTCCCTCCGCCAACCTTCTGCCGCCTGCCTTAGAGTCTCTTCCACAAAATCGCTATCGCCCAGGATGCGCTCATCCCCCTTGCGAAGTTCCTGCTCCTTGCCAAGTCCTTTGACCACCGTCCAGCCTCCAAGGCTACGGATCATGCCGCCGCCTGTCAACTCAGGCCGTTTGCCCTGCTCTACCCCTTCCTGCACAAAGAGCCGATACCGCTCTCGGGCACGGGCTGCCTTGGCGCCGAACACCTGCAACACTGCCGCACTATTCTGCCAGTCATTGGCCTGATCGCCGGCCAGGACGCCGTGACCAGCAAACGCATAACGGGAAAGCGCTGGCAGATCAGCAACAAGACCGGCCCGCAGGGGATTGAGATGGATATAACGCACCAACTCCTTGAAGTAGACATCTTCTTGGCAGAGAATTGATTTGTAGCGATTCTGAAAGACGTGGCCGTTCCGGCCATGGCGGTGGTTGAACGAAACCGCGTAACCGGTCAGCAGTCGGCGCATGAGCGTGGCAATGGGAACGACATCGCTCTTGAGGAGTAAATGGAAATGGTTGGGCATGAGCGCCCAAGCGTAACAGTCGGTCCTGTTTTCCACCACCAAGGCCGCCAAGCGACCAAGGAAATCAGCATAGTCTTTTTTATTGCGGAAAATCCTGCGCCTCTCGATCCCACGAGCAATGATGTGATGCAAGGCGCCAGGGGCGTCAATTCTAGCTTGTCTTGGCATAACGGCATGTTACCATGTTCATGCACCAATGCAAACTTAAAATGTTAAGAACGTCCCCAATTGTGC
>DYDL01000021.1 GCA_020717925.1 Desulfocapsa sp. | reverse complement strand
ATGAGGCTGAAAAGGTTAGTGAACTAATGAACAACGTCCCGGGGATGTTCCCCGGTATACAGTGTTAAGCGTGCTAGGCGGATGTATCATATCCAGACGCACTATATTTTTGCAATAATTATTTTAATTCAATGGGTTAGAGAATAATTGTTGTTGATAAAGAAGGGGAATAGACAGATAAAAACTATCGGGTAATAGATTCTGTGCGTCTACTACCCGTCAGAAAGGAAATAGGCGCATAAAATCTATTGGGATATGTTTTGTGCGTCCATTATACGTTAAAGCATAGGAAATAAGATGCCCAACTATTTGCCTTATTCAGTCCCTAAAAATAGCAGATTTATGGTATTTGTTGATGGTGAAAATATTGCTATAAGGTATAAGGAACATCTAAAATCGAAAAATGTTCATCCAGAACCACACGTTAGTCATTTGGAAAATATTTACGTATGGACTAATTATCTAAACATGCATCATCATGTAAACTGTTCATTAATCAGAAGCTATTATTATACATGTGCAAATGCAGATGAAAATAGAATAATAGAAATTCAAGATGAACTGATTTGCTGTGGCATTACAGATCCAAGAGTATTCAAAAAGAAAAACAAAATCAGATCAAAACGAGTAGATATAACTTTAGCTACTGAAATGTTAAGCCACTCATATAATGATAACTTTGAAGTGGCTGTGCTAGTTGCTGGTGATGAAGATTATGTCCCTCTTGTTCAAGAAGTGAAAAGGGCTGGCAAGCAGGTTGCTCTCTGGTTTTTAAAAGATGGTCTCAGTAATCACCTAAAACGTGAATGTGATATTTTTTTAGATTTAAGCTACTATTTATTTAATACTGCGGAAAATTTAAATAGAAGGCTTTAACCATCTGCTTCACTGGACCCGGCAAACAGCGCCGGTCCAGTGAGCAGCACGTTAGCCGTGCGCACCATTGGCGCGGTGTGTCGTAGCTTATAGGACGTAGGTGCTTGTGACACCGGCGTGATAGGTTGGTGCGATCAAGCACTGTTGGGGGGTTCGACGTGCCCAAGCTCACACTAGGCCAGGTACTGCGGTACGGCACCGCTGGTTTCCTCGCGCTCGCCCTGCTCCAGGCTTTTGACGGGGGGATCGTGAAGTCGATCATTGCGCTGGTTAACCCGGTGGGCCTATTGGCGGCAACAACCGGATGTTCGGTAGTCTTCTACTTCGTCTATCGCGTAGCGGTGCATCAGCGGTGCATTCTGCCGTTACATGACCGGTTCCGATGGCACTCGGACAACTATCGGACCTTTCTGTCCAAAGAGTACAAACTCAGCGGGCAAAAGGCTAACCAGGTGTACTGGCATATCCGCGACGAGAAGTACCGTGACCAGTACAAGGAGTACGTTACCTACGCGTCCGCGGCGCACGCCTTCTACCAAGCATCTTTGGTGTTGTTCATGTTCGCCGTTGCTGCGACGGCGACGGCCAGACCGGCGTTGGCCGCAGCGCTAGCAGTCATCTGCCCGATGTCTTTTGCTGTCGGCTGGGCGATCGATCGAGGGCTTGAGGAGCGGGAGCTCGCGCTGATTCGAATGATGCCCCGCCACGAGTTGACTTCGGTTGTCGATGCTTTCTTCGCTACGGCACCCGCCCCGGAGGCCATCACTGGTGCGGATCTATCACGCGGCCAGGGCGACGGCTAACAAGCGTATCGAGCATCTGCTCATACTCAAAACGTTAGCTTTCAATAGAGGACATAAGACGAGATGCCAAGCAAAGAATTTCTTGAGTCATATCCGTTGTATAGAAAGTTCAAGGTTGATCGTCTGCCAAGCCAAATGAATTCATTTCCTAAAGTTCAAATCAACATGGGGTGCCCTACGTGTAAATCCAATCAGACCTTTGTAATGACAAATGACCTTTATGAAAATTGCCAATATTCAAACTATCCTTCAGCAGGTGTGGCATTCCGAATGGTTTATATGTGCACACATTGCCAAAAATTTGAAAGACTATTTTTTGTCAAAATCGATGAAGACAAAAAATGGATAATGAAAATTGGACAATTTCCAGCTTGGGAAATAATAGGAGAGCCAAACATCGAGAGGTTGTTATGCGAACATTCTAGTTATTACAATAAGGGACTTGTTTGCGAATCGCAGGGGTATGGGATAGGAGCGTACGGTTACTATAGGAGAATAGTAGAAAAAACAATTGATTTGTTATTAAGCGAGGTGTCAGAGCTCCTAACTGGAAATGATTTGGAAATATATAAAGTTGCTCTTGCGAAAACAAAAGAAACAATAGTCACTCAAGAAAAAATCGAGATAGTAAAAGATCTTTTGCCGCCAATTCTGCGACCTGATGGCATGAACCCACTATCAGTTCTTCACTCAACTTTAAGTGCAGGTTTACACGCAGAATCAGATGAAATATGTCTGGAATACGCACAAGCTTGCCGAGAAATTCTCGTTTTTTTAGTTAATCAAATAGCTGCAAGTAAATCTTCATCGAGAGATTTTACTAAAAGCATGAGAAAGTTGCTTGATAAAAAACTACAAAGGGGAAGCTAACAAAACGCTACAAATGGACCCTCGCAGGCGCGGTCCATTGAGCTTGTCGTTGAGCCTGTAGGAAAAGGTAAAATATTGCATTTTTTGTTGTAAATTTTGCGTTTCTACTGGAGTATTATTACAATAAAAAACAATTAGGCCACTTAGCTGAATGGTATTTGTTGCAAAACACAGAATATAATAATTATTGCAACAAATTTATTTTAATTATTACTGTTATTTTTTTGCATCTGATTGTAATTATTTTTAATGCAATAAAACAATTTGTTTATATATAACTTACTGAAAACATTTAAGATATTGTGCTAAATTGCTTGCGATGGAGAGTTTTTAGTCTCAAAAATTGCATTTCCCTTCCGTTTTGAGGGGACTTTTTCTACAGACTCGTTATGTGGAAAGGGAATTTATGACTAGAAAAAATAGAATACTTGAGTTGTTTAGCAAAATGTCAAATGAGGTGTGTGATTTTATAAAAGAATCTGAATCAGGTTTTTACGAAGGATGGGTTCCAGCAATATACATAAAAGACCAACTAGAACTCAAAAAATCTGCTTACCCTCAAGGGAATAAAATTGATAATGAAACAGGTTGGTTGTTCGCTACTATTGCTCGGTATTTGCAAGATGAACAAAAAGTGTTGTTTAAAAAAACTGGAAACCGCTCATTTTACAAAACTTGCCCTTGATTTGTGCCCTTAGGCCGATAGGGGTAATAGGTGGGGGATTCACAATCCCTGTGACGATTGTTGGCTCTGTAGCCCTTTTGTTGTTTGTGTTGCGTTACGTGAGTATTAGATTGATTCCTTCGGATCAAGACAACATTAAGGAGGTAGCTATGGAAAAAACATTAAAAGCTCGTACTCGTATTTTTTTAAGCTCAATTGTTGAAAGTATATGGGCTACAGGAGTCGGGGTCGTTGTAGGACACCTATCGACCTAAGTGCACAAATTACATAATATACGAAATATCACATAACAATGTTTTTCAACCTGACCGCCGGGAGCCGCGTTCTTGGGAAAACCCAGGGTCAGATCTTAAAAAGTAAATATTGGAGAGGCCCTCCAGCGGCTGGCTGGCGGCTTTATGCCGTTGACTGGAGCGGGTGGTTATCCTGTTTTCGAGGTCAGATCACCCTCGATGTAGCGATGGATTATGCCGGAAATCAGGGTTTGATAAGGAATCCCCATTTCCATGGCTTTCTTTTGGATGCCTTGGTAGTCATGGTTATACAGACGTATCGTTATTCGTTTGTCTTTTACCATGGTCTTTCTTGCCGTTGCCTTGATCGCTTCAATCTCTTTTTTTAACGGCGTGGCAAGCACCATTTGCCCTTTCCCGTAGGCATCGATAATGCCCTTTTCTTCCTTGTCGTATTTCATGTTTTAACCCTCCTGCTCACTCTTGTATGCCCTCGTTGCCTTGCGGCTGGGGCTAATGGTCTTTAGGAAAATGTGGTCTTTGCCAACGACGTGAGGAACGAGATAGATGTATTCCTCCATAACGACGAAATATATCTTTTGTCCGGGATAGTTCTCTTGGTCGGGATGAGCTGCAAGTTTCCACACGTCGCCTTGCGCCAGATGGAAAACTATCTTCTCAAATGATATATCTCTTTCTGCTTTCAGCCACTCATTCTTCCGTGGATCCCATTCATATCTCATGTTGCAAGCGTACATCATTGGTATGTACAATGCAAGGCCGTCATTTCGGGAGAATCAGGGGGTGTTACTGACCGCCTATATGGAGCCATTCCGGTGTCGGCTTAATGGCGCCACCTGTTCATTTGATCCAAGGGGACAAGGTGCTTTAATGATTTAGTGGCGGGTAAAGTGGATCCTTTGGCCTACCCGCGGCCGGCCGGTCAGCGTTGCCGGCGTTTGGGGCGTGAGCCTGGCGAACCCTCCAAGGCCTGACGCTGGGCGCGGCGTTCGCCGGTGGTACGGGCCACCGGGATGGGGGCCAGGGTGTCGCGGTGCAGGCCGGCTACGTACATGGCGGTGGCCAGGGTGCCGGGGGTGGGAGTGAAGTCCTGGAGTTGGCGGGTGGGGAGGTCCAGTTCCCTCGCCCTAGCCGCCAGACGTTGCATGTCTGCCTGGGTGCAGCCGGGGTGGGAGGCGATCCAATAGGGGATGAAGAGCACGTTGCGCTTATGGCGGCTGGCGATTTTGCGGCAGAGGGCGAGGAAGTCGGCCAGTACCTCGGCGCCGGGCTTGTGCATGAGGGCCAGCACCTTGGGTTCAGTGTGCTCGGGCGCGATTTTCATGGCGCCTGGGGTGTGGTGGAGGATGAGCTGCTCCAAGAGTTTAGGGGTGCGGAGCAGCAGTTCCATGCGCAGGCCGGAGGAGACAAAGAGGTGCTTGACCCCGGGCACGCTCTGGCACTGTTTGAGCAGGTCGAGAAAGCGCGCCTCGTCCAGGCTAAGATGGCGGCAGACCGCCGGGAACAGGCAGTCGTGGCGGCGACAGGTCGTGGGACTTTTGCATCCGCTGCCGTAGAGGTTGGCGGTGGGGCCGCCAAGGTCGCTGATGGTGCCGGTGAAATCGGGCATGGCGGCCACTTCTTTGACCTCATCGATGACCGAGGCCGGGCTGCGGCTGGTGATCACCGGCCCCTGGTGGCGGGCGATGGCGCAGAAGGAGCAGTTGCCGTTGCAGCCGCGGACAATGGTGATGGAGTGGCGAATCATGCGATAGGCGGGCACGTCGCCGGCCGTGGGGTGCGGCGCCCGGCAGAAGGGCAGGCTGTAAAGCCGGTCAAGTTCCGCGCTGGTGAGCGGTGCGGCCGGCGGTTGCTGCAAAATCCACATGGCCTGCTGGCGCTGGAGCAGCGGGGTTTGGGAGAAGGCGCGGGCCTGCTCGTCGATGCTGCGTTCGGCCTCAAGGAAGAGGCGGCGGTCACGGCCGATATCCTCCCAGGACGGCAGGATGAGCGGTGGCTCGGCAAAGGGGTGCTCGGCCAGTTCCCGGTCGGAAAGCCGAACGCAGGTGCCGGCGATGTTGGCCAGATTTTGTCCAGCGGCCAGCCGACGCGCCGCGGTGAGCACGGCGTGTTCGCCCATGCCGTAGACCAGCAGGTCACCCTTGGCATCGGTGAGCAGGGAACCGCGTAGCTTGGCCTGCTGGTAGTCGTAATGGACAAAGCGCCGGAGCGAGGCCTCCAGGCCGCCGAGCACCACCGGCACGTCACCGTAGGCGGCACGGGCCAGGTTGGCATAGACAATGGTGGCCCGGTCGGGACGCCGGCGCTCACCCTTGTCGCGCACGCTGCCGAAGTACGGGTTGCCGTCCGGGGAATAGTCATCCTGATCGCGGACCTTGGCGTTGCCCGAATAGTTCGCCACCACTGAGTCGAGGTTGCCACCGGTAATGCCGAAGAAGAGCCGGGGGTGGCCGAATCTGGTGAAATCGTCCGGCCGGTCGTGGCGCGGTTGGGCCAGGATGGCCACCCGCAACCCATGGGCCTCCAGCCAGCGGCCGATGAGGGCGATGCCGAAGGAGGGGTGGTCGATGTAGGCGTCACCGGAAACCAGGACAACGTCCACCGCATCCCAGCCCCGCTCGGCCATCTCGGCACGGGTGGCGGGAAGAAAGCGGGTCATGGTCATCCGGTCTCGGGGCGGCGGGTCAGGCGAGATCCTTCTCTGAACAGACCCGGTTGCGGCCCGTTTCCTTGGCATGGTAAAGGGCCTTGTCGGCCCGATCGACCACCGCTTGCATGGTGTCATGCTGCCTGACAAAGGAGACGCCGAGGCTGGCGGCCACCTTCAGGGTGACGTCGGGATGGCGCTCGTCCTCGATCTTTTTCAGGGAGATCCTGACGCGCAGTTGCTCGGCCACGACCACGGCGTTCTCCAGGGTGGTCTCGGGCAGGAGGACGATGAACTCCTCGCCGCCATAGCGGGCCGGGAAGTCGTTGCCCTTAAGACTCCGGTACAGGGTGTCGCCCACCGTGCTGAGGACCAGGTCGCCGGTCTGGTGGCCGTAAGTGTCGTTGAATTTCTTGAAAAAGTCGATGTCCACCATGATGACGGAGAAATATTGACCGTTCTGGCGGAAGTCGTTGAAGAGTTCCTTGAGCCGGACATCGAAGGCTCGGCGGTTGCGCAGGCCGGTGAGCGTATCGATGGTGGCCTCTTTTTCGGTTTGGGCCAGCTTTTTTTCCAGCATCTCGGTCCTGGCGGTGGCCGCGGCCAGCTTGTCCTGCAACCCTTGGCCCGAGGCTGCCGCCGCCGAGGTATCCTTGATGAGACTGGTGATGATGGACTTGACGTCGGCAACCTGGGTGACCTGGTCCAGTTGGCTGGTATAGGTTTTCAGGTTTTTGCCGTAGTTGGCCGTGGATTGATTGGCGTTGATGATCTCGTCAAAGACCCCTTTTAACAGCAACTGGGTGTCGGAGATGATCTGCTGGGTGGCGGCGGCGTTTTCCGTGGTCGTGAGATGCCTGGCGTGCAAATTTCTGAAGGTAGCCAGGTCGAATGGTCTGCCAGACAAGACGATGGCGTCCACGTCGGCGTTCAGCCGCGGGTGGCTGGCAGTATAATAGGCGTACCAGATCTCGTAGACCTCTGGCACCAGTTCGAATTTGGCCAGCGCCGCCTTGGCGAAGATCTTCTGCGCAATGGCGTGGCTGCGCGTGATATCTTGTGGTTCGATAGACATGGTCACCTTCCTGCACCGCGTGGGTTGCAAACATCCAAAGGCCGAGTTAGACCCGGAATTATCCGGTGCATGTTAGCACGCTGTGCCGGTGTCGTAAAGCGTGAAAAGCGCGGTCCTTTCATGTCAGCGGCAAAGAGGGCACGGCCGGATTTACGTTGCCCCCTGGTCTGCCCCTGTCTGCGTCACCGCGTGCTTACCCGCACGCGCAACGACGCCCGCCGTTGCCCCGGCCGGCGTGACGGTGCAGCCTGCCCGTGCATGCCAGACCCGGCAAGCTGAGTTGGCCGGATACCACAACGCCATATTTCAGGGATGGTGAACGGCAAGCGGTCCATTGGCGAGGAGCGGGCAAAATTGCTGGCCAAGGTTCTGCATACCGACTACAGGGCGTTTCCGTGGTCGGTAAAAGATAAGAACAAAGTTCAAGGAACCCATCAGTAATTGAAAACCGGCTCGCTGCTGACGCTACCAGCGGTTAGATCCTTGGTGATATAAACGTAAATGTTGGTCTTGATCAAGTATGAGCCTTCGACAATGTTTATCATGCAAGTTTGCTGTGGTTTGATGAAGGAGAGCAGCACATTTCGGCCTTCAAGAGAACCGGTCATCTTCCAGTGGTTGTTGACCATGGTGGAGATGAAGAAGTTGGTGAGTGAGCTTACCTCCACCCAGCCAGCGAAATTGAGGATGCCGCCGAAAAAGGCATCAGTTTTAATAAGCATGGAATTGCCGCGATTCATCTCCATTTCGTTGGGGATGAGCAGGTCTCTGAAGTCGGTGGGATAGTTTGCCTCGATCTGGGAAGATTGGGCGTCCGGGGCATAGGGGGTGGTCGAGGCCGGCGCCCATGGATTCATCTGGGCACAGCCGGCTGTGAGCAGCAGGCAGGCGCAGATGGCCATGGCCGTAATAGCAGTAAGGTTTTTTCGGGTGATGCATTGCATGGCTAATCTCCTCAAGTTCGTTAATGATGAATTTGGAAAGCAGTTTGCAGTCGGCTCTCTGGTTGGGTTAGCCGGCCATTTTGTTAAAAAACATACACCTTCCCTGGCACTGGGGCAAGGAGTGCATTTTGTCGGAGAGTGGAGTTAAGCGGAGAGCACGCCTCATACAGCAGGAGAATGGAAATTTTTTTGATAAGCATTTAGGCCAGCACCAGAAGCAGCCTCTGACCACCGGACAACTCACGCAAATAACTATCGGTAATGAGGGCCATCTGACTCGCTCATCATCACGGGATGATGGATAATTTCTTCTAGGGGGACAATCTGATAGTTACATTTTAAGGCGGTGAAAAGGCGCTCAAGTTCATTTTGCCAGTCAATTGTCGATGTCTGCCGCAGCGGGGGGAGGTCGTGGAGCATGATGATGTCTCCTGGCCGCAGCTGCGCAAGGATTTTTCCGGCTAGATTGTCGATATTACGGTTGCCGCCATCCATAGCCCGGCAACTGTAGTTGACGGCAAGGAGATTTTCTAAGGCCAGCACCTGTTTCAGCCGGGGGTTGGTGATCCCAGTCGGGGGACGGAAGACACAGGGGGTTACCCCTGATTTTTGCAGGATTTCCTGGGTAGCATGAATGTCTTCTTGCAGGGCCTTGGGACTTCGCAGCATGAGCAGGGAATCATGCCGCAGGGAATGATTGCCGATGCCATGGCCCTGGGCCAGGATCGCCGCGATCAGCTCTGGGTGTTTTTCTGCCTGCCGACCCACCACAAAAAAGGTGGCTTGCAGGTTATGGCGGGCAAGAAGATCGAGCAGGATGGGGGTGGATGTCGGCCAGGGGCCGTCATCAAAGGTCAGGGCAACCTGCTTGCCTTCCGGACTGTCCCGGCTGATCACCGGCAGGAAAAAGCCGTACCCGGCAAGAAAGGGGGCGGCCAGACAGGCGAGAAGGAAAAGCGCCAAGGGCAGGACGGCCAGGGTCGGGCTGAACAGGGAAAGCAAGAGGGCAAGCAGCAGGGCTGCAGCTCCGCTTATTTCGGCCGGGGTCGGCTTAGAGGGGCGGCGCGGCATGGGCTGCCTCTTTTTTTGCCTGGCCGACTAACCAGGCCAGTTCCGGATTGGCGGTAATCTCCTGCACGAGCACCGTAAAACCGGCCTCGGCAAGGAGCCCGGCCAGTTTTTCCGGGGAGCGGTACCTGGCCTCATGGCCCGAGAGCCGGATGCGCGCTTCCTCCAGCCGCCATGACCACGACGGCAGGCCTGCTGGGCGAATCGTGCATCTGGCCACCAAGAGTCCCCCCTCGGCCAGCAGTTGAAAGCTCCGGCGGAAAAGTTCCGCGGCTGTCGCCTCGTCCACGTAATGGAGCATGTCCAGCAGCAAGACCGCATCCGCCGGAGCACCTGACAGGGGCGGCATCTCCGGCGCCCACCCTTGGATAACGGTTCCGCGCTCGCCCATGGCAATGGCGGCGATCCGCACCCGTTCCGGATCAGGTTCGATTGCGGCAATTCGCGCCTCCTGGAAGCGCTCCAGGCACCAGCAGGCAGGAACCCCGTAGCCGCAGCCGATATCGACTATGGTCTTGATCTCCTTTTTGGCGGCCAGCATCCTCGGCAGGTCGTCAAACAGGGGGTCAAGCCGCAGCTTGCAGCGCGCGAACATCCGGGGATAGGCCTCCACCGTGCGGAACCGGCGGCGGATACACCGGGCAAGATCCTTGGCTGGGCAGCTCCCTTCCCGGTTTTCTCCGGAAAAATAACGGTCCAGCAACGGGGGCAGCAACAGGAAACTCCCGAGCAGGGAATAGGTAAGGCCAAGCAGAGAGGCAATACCAATGCTCTGCAACAGATTATGCTCGGCAAAACAGAGGATCCCGAAGCCGATCATGGTGGAGGCGCTGGACAAAAAGACACTGCTGCGCACCCGGATATACGATGGATGGAAAATATCCCGATACCGCTGGTGGGCCCGCACAAAAAAAATAGCATAGTCAATGCCCATGCCGAGGATGGCGATGGAGAGCAGCATGAGCGCCGGGATATCAAGGGGGCGGCCAAGAAGGTTCATGGTTCCCAGGGTACAGATATAGGCAAACGCGGACGGCAACATGGTCAAGGCCGTCAAGGGCAGGCTGAGGGAGACCAAGTAAATAAGCAGGGTCACGCTGACGGCAATGATCACCAGCATGGAGGTAAAGGTGGAAAACAGGAGATTGGCCAGCCGATCCGTAAAAAAAGCGGAATCAAAGATCTTGCTGTCACCGCCATAACGGGCCAGAAAGGCGGCGCCGTTATAATTTTTTCCCGGCGCAACAGTGATGAACTGAATCAGGCCGGGCTTGCGCGCATTCTCCGAAATCCCCAGCAGTCCATAGAATTCGGTGGGGATCTCCTGGGGGTGGGCTGTGAATCCCGGATCCAGCAGCGAGAAGAAAGGGGCAAAGGCGTCGGGGGTAAATCCAAGCCCGGCGCCCGCGCTGTCCAGCGCTTCTTGCACCTGTGCCACCCTGTTTTTGTCCCAGAATGCATGCCAGGCGGCCACATTCTGGTTTGCCCGTTCCTTGCCCGGGAAGATCATCGACGGGACAAAGGCAGCGGCCAGGGTTTCTTGCTGCACATCCTTTTCTATCCTGGCCAGGGAGAGATCATTACTCTGTTGAATGGCGGAGATCGTCTCGCCTCTATTCATCACAAAAATCCGGTCACCGATTTTGCCCCAAACCTCGGTAAACATGGCGTCAGCCGCTGTTGTGGCCTGACTGACCGTGTTCATGCTGCTCATGCTGACATGCACCTGCGGCCGCGCGAAAAAGATCAGCCCCAAGGCCAGTATGGCTGCGGCAATGGCGCCCGGCTTGCCGGTATTATAGAGGATGTTGACAAACTTCTGCATGGGCAGAACACGGTCATTGCCGGCAGGCATGTTCGGGAAGATTTTTGGAAAAACAGTATGGACAAAGAAAAAGGAAAAGAGCACACCCAAGGTGGAGAACACACCCAGTTCGGCAAAGACCGGAAACTCGCTGAAACTGAGGGCCATAAAGGCGACGATGGTGGTCACCGTGGCCATGATCCCTACAACCCATATTTCATGTGCGGCTTCTTTGCCCGTGGTTTCATGGGGTCGGTCCAGAAAAAGCAGGTATGTAATACCATAATCCACGGTAATGGAGATAAGGGCTCCGCCAAAGCCGAGCACCATGATCGAAATCGAGGAATGGAACAGGGAATAGACCAGCAGGGCCGCCGCCGTGCCGGCGAAGGACGGCAGCAGAGACATGAGCCCAAGCAGGGGCCGGGAAAAGGAAAAAAACAACAACAGGGCAATACCCACAGTGGACAGCACAATGGCAAACTGCACATCATGGCGGATCATCCGTTCATTATCCAGGGCCGCCCGATAGGCCCCCACCGGGGTCAGGGTAACTTGCACCCCTTTGGCGGCAAGGTGTTTGGCAAGCTCCGGCGCGGTGCGCCCGAAAAAATCAGCAATGGCCAGGGCGGAGGCGGTGTCGCTGCCTGCGGCCAGCGGCCTGGCCGTGACCAGGAGATGACGGCCATCGCCGGAAAGCAGGTGCCCTTTATAAAATTGCGCATTCAGGGAGGGGGCCAGCAGCGCCATTTTCGCCAGGATCAGATCCTTCAGGCCCAAGGGGTCCAGGCCGATGAAGTCCGCCTGGCCGACCCCCTCCAGACTGCCCAAATCCTCATGGAGCCTGCGCAGCCGTTCCTTGATCCGCTCGGGCTCAAGCTGGGGGGCAATGGCGGCAAGCTCCTCGCGGGAAAAGAGCAGCGGCAGATTCCGGGCCGCATGCACGGCAAGGCGCGGGATCAGCTCACCCAGGGCATTGGTGCCGACCTGGGCAAAGAGCCCGCTCTCCAGCATCTTCTCTTCCAGAAAGACCCCGCCTGCTACCAGGGTCTCCTGATTGTCGCTGTTGATGGCAAGGTCCACCGCGATCTGATCGTGGATGGGATGGTGGTTGAATATTTCCAGGGCATCGGCGATAACCCGCTCGCCGACAGGCAAGGAACGGGCCAGGTCCGTGTCCAGTTCAAGGCGCGTCTTGCCGACCACGGCGCAGCCGATGATCAGGAGAATAACAAGAAAGAGCAGACGATAATTGATCATTTTTTTACCACAACAAGGTCCAGGTCAACGCACCCAGCCCTAGAAAAACAGCCAAGGGCAGGGCAAGAAAAAGCAGTTTATGGTTCTGATACCTCTCGTTCATCTTCTGGATAAACGGGAGTCCGCCAAACATCCGGCGCATTCTGTCGATGGTCACGGTTTGATTGTCGCTTTCGGAAAGCCCCTGAAAGGCGCACATGGGGTAGGTGGCAAAAAGATCGCCATTGTTGTTCCGCAGCAGGCCGTCATAGGGAATCCCGCGCCACTGCTCCCGGACGATCCGTCGGGCAAAGGGGGCATTGAGGGCATAGGCATGGGACAGACAGCGGTAGTTTATGCGGACCAAGGATTTCATTCCGGTCTTACGGCTGCCGCTGGTGATGCCGCCAAGAAACAGGCCGTCCCAGTGCGCAAGGCTCTCCAGATGCAGGCAAGCCTCGGCAAGGATGCGGGGAGCAAAGCCGCGGAAATGGATATCGTCTTCAAAGACCAGGATATGCCGAGCTCCGGCCGCCAGCCCCTTTTGCAGGCAAAGCATGTGGGAGGTGAAGATGCCTTTTACCTGATTTTCCTGGTTCTTGGCAACAACGACAAACTCCACCCTGGCCAGCAGGCCGACAGCCGCAAACTCCTGCCGCGCCTGGGAGCGCCGGTCAGGGCGGGTATCCAGAGAGATGCAGTAGATCTTGTCAAAAAAATTCCAGGGCTCAGACAGGTTCATGGCGCTGCTTGTGTTTTGTGTTGATGACCAGGCCCAGCGTAAGGTAACCTCATGCCAGTATGGTATGCTGCCCAACTGTTTTCCACTTACTTATTGCAAGGCAGGCCAGGTGATCAAGCAGGGTATCAAAAAAATCGCCGCCACCGGCTTTATCCGTTCCGCCATTGCCGATCATGCCGACCTGTCGGCATTTAAAGGCAAGCCGACTCCCAAGAT
Organism: Desulfocapsa sp.; assembly: GCA_020717925.1. Taxonomy (GTDB): domain Bacteria; phylum Desulfobacterota; class Desulfobulbia; order Desulfobulbales; family CG2-30-60-27; genus CG2-30-60-27. The sequence continues at coordinate 14,317 of DYDL01000021.1, read as the reverse complement.
CATTGCCGGGCTTTTGGCCATCATTGTAAGCTACATCATCGGCTGGCCAGCCATCGCCGCCCTTGGCGTCCTTGCGCTCAAGCTGCATGAGCCCTGGATTGTGGTCGTGGGCGGCCCGGTAACCTATGGCCTGTCGCATCTGGTCTTTCTGCTCGGCATGTATCTCTGTGGTGCCGTCTACTCCCTGATCTTTCTCCGCTGGCTCGCCAGGGTCTCCCTGGAAAAACTATTGGCTTGGGCTGAACGAGAGGAGTGACGCAAACCGGTTGGCGGATAGCTGTCACTGTTGCACCTCATGCATCCAGGCCGGCGGCTTGATCCTGCCGTTGCTTACGTCCCGCATCCGCACCCCGGTGACGCGCTCGTAGACCTGCCCCTGATCGTCAAAAATATTGAGATCACAGACCATCTCGTCCCGGGCAAGGGATAACAATTGCACCCTGGTGCGATAGCTGCCCCCGGGTTGCGTTGGCCGGACAATGATCCTGCTGGCAAACCCCACCGGAAAAGGCACAAAGTCCAAGAAACGCTGCCCCAGCACACAGGCAACATGCAAGGCGCCGTCCAAAGGAAAGGGTGAGCCGAGGCCATCTCCGCCCCGGTCCGCCAGGGGCAGCGCCGGAGCCTGCAGCTTGCCCCAGGCACCCTGATCAAAAAGATACACCGCCTCCCGCAAGGTCTGGTAGCTCGGACCAAAGGGGACCAATTCCCGGTACACCTGCTTGGCCGGGATGCTGATGGCCGGCTCGTCCAGGTCCGCGGGGAGGCGCTCCACGAATTTTAGCCGGTCGGTCCTGGCAGGCGCAAAACAGATCTCGCCATGCTCCTGCAGTCGCGTCATCGCTTTGAACTGCCTGCGACTCATCAGTTTGACGTGGAGAACGCCATCCTCGTTTTTCCGGTACTCAAGCAAGGCCTCTACCGTGGTCGATCCTGCTGGAATTTCGAGGAACCTGGCAAAGCGGACATGGTGCATAACCTGGATATCCAATGTCTGATCGATTTCGGCAGCAGCAGCCGCGAGCAGCAGCATGGTTTCCACCGCCGGCAGCACGATTTTGCCCATGAAGCAATGGTCGGCGGACCAGGGCTGCACGGGAATGGCAACCGGCTTACACCAGGTGGTCATGGATGGGGAAATCCCTGCCAGAGCTGGATGGTTTGGGTGTCGATCTCGACCGGAATGCCTTTCTTGTTAACGGCGCAATGTTTTGTGAAACCGGCGCAGACCACCTCGCCTCCATCGGCCTTGGTGATCAGGTAATCAAATTGGATTTTCACCAGCTCCAGCTTGGCCGGGCGGGTATGGATATACATCAGGTCGTCGTAAAACAGGGGCGAGTAATAGTTGAGCTCGGTCTGGATAATGGGATAAAGGTAGCCGCTGTCCTCGATTTGCTTATAAGGGTAAGAGGCATCCCGCATGAGCGAGGCCCGGCCGAATTCAAAGTAGCGCAGGTAATTGGCATGATAGACCACCTGCGAGCGGTCGGTGTCGACGTAGAGGGTGCGCAACTCGCAGCGATGCCAGATTTTGCCGCTGTTCTTGTCCCTGACAAATGTATCGTCGATGAATTCCGGTATAAATGGTTTGGATCGCATCATGTGCCTCTAAAAATAATGCAGCAGTTAGTGCCGCCAAAACCGAATGAGTTGGATAGCACAAATTCATGCTGGTGCTTACGTGTTTGGTTCGGGACCACGTCCAAGTCGCTGAAGCTGGGGTCTGGGATGTGGTTGACGGTGGGGAGCACCAGTCCCTGCTGCATGGCCTCAATCGCAAGGGCCGCTTCGATGGCGGCGCTTGCGCCTAAACTGTGACCCACCTGGGACTTATTGGCCGACACCGGGATGCCTGACAGACCTTTGCCAAATACGGCCCGCAGGCAGTCAACCTCGGCACTGTCGCCGGTGGGGGTTGAGGTGCCATGGGCGTTGATGGCGCCGATGTCATGGGGCGAGAGTGCAGCGTCGGCAATGGCCTCGTGCATGGCCCGGATGATGGTGGTCGGGTTGGGACGAGTGAAATGATGGGCATCCGAATTCCAGCCGATGCCAACCACCTCGGCCTTTGGGGTGAGGCCCAGGGCACGGATCTTATCCTCTGCCGCCAGTACGACAACCGCGGCGCCTTCGGAGAGCACAAAGCCTTTGCGGTCGATGCTGAACGGCCGTGACGCCTGGGTGGGGTCGGCGGCCGCCCGATCATGGGGGCCGACCTTGATGGTGGCCAGCATGTTGGCAAAGCCCTGGATGATTTCCGGTACCAGACAGGTCTCAACGCCGCCGGCCAGCACGAAATCACAGTCGCCGTCCCGAATCATCCTGGCGCCGATGGCGATGGCATGGTTGCCGGAGGCGCAAGCGCCTTGCGGAGAAAAGATCGGTCCGGTGAATCCCAGGAGCATGCCGGCCTTGCCCGCTGGAAGATTGGCGCAGATATTGGGCAAGAGATAGGGACTGACCTTGAGGGGGCCATGGTTGACATAGTTGTCCATGGCAATGCGATAGGCGTCCGTGCCATTCAGGGCCGAACCGATCAAACAGCCGGTCCTGGGGCCGGATTCGGCGTCGATCACCAGACCGGCGTTGGCCAGGGCCTCCCGGCAGACCTCCATGGTGAGAAAGACGTAGGCCGCCTCCCAGAGCGAGGCCTCTTTTCGATTGACGTAAGGCAGAAGGTCAGGGTTCCAGTCCGGGATCTCGCCCACCACGTTGCTACGGGTGCATACCTCGCAGCGGGTGATCTTGCGCAGACCGGCCCGGCCGGACACGGCGGCCTCCCAGGTCGAGGCAAAGGTCTTGCCCAGAGGGGTGGCCGCACCATAGCCAACGACAAATACCTTTCTGTTTAGAGGCGCCTTCATAGTCTCTGCTCGTACCCTGCTGTATTCAAGCGACCCGCCTGAACACCGCGCAACTGTTGCAGCCCCCGAAACCAAAGGCGTTTTTCAGCACAAATTCCTGCCGCAGCGGCCGTTTGCCTTCCGGCATGCAGTCAATTTCAATGTCAGGATCAGGGGTGTAGTTGATGGTGGGCGGCACCATCCCATCCTGCATCCCCTGCATGGCGAAAATGCTCTCAATGACACTGGAGGCGCCCATGGCGTGGCCGATCAGCGACTTATTGGCGCAAATCGGTGGCAGCCTATCCGGAAAAACCGCCCGCAACGCCTCATATTCCACCTGGTCACCCACCCGGGTTGAAGCGGCATGGGCGTTGACCACGGCGACATCCTGCGGGGCGATAGCGGCATCGCGAATCGCATCCAGCATGCACTGCCTTACCGTAGGCAGATAAGGGGCCACTATATGATGGGCATCAGAGGTCATGCCCCAGCCGGCAAGTTCGATACTGTGACGCAGGCCATGGGTTTTGGCGAATTCCCGGCTGGTCAGGATCACCGCCCCCGCCCCCTCGGAGAGGACAAAGCCCCGCCGGTTCATGGAAAACGGCCGGCTGGCGGTGGCCGGGGTCTCGTTTTCCCGCCCCTCGCCGGGGTTGTATAGCCCGTTCATGGTGTAAAATCCGGCCACGATCGGCGCCACCAGGGCAAAGTCAACCGCTCCGCAGATCACTACATCGGCGCGATCCTGGGCCAGAAACATGGCGCCGATGATCATTGAGGTCAGCCCGGTGGCGCAGGCGGAGATGGTCGAGGTGATCGGCCCCCTGGCGCCGGTCTGGATGGCAATCTTGCCGCCAATCATGTTGATGCAGGAGTTGGGATTGGCATAGGGAAGCGGCAGTTTGTGGTCGCGCTGCAACCTGCGGTCAGCCTCCAAAATCGCATCCAGACCACCGATGGCCGAGCTGTAGGTAACAGCCACCCGGGAGGCTATGTCCGGGGTGATCGTGAGCTGGCTGCGCTCCAAGGCTCTGGCCACCGTGAGCATGGAGTACTTGAAGACCGGCGAAGTCCAGGCCGCCTGTTGCCTGGGGGCGAGAAAGGGATAGTCCAGATCGTCGATGTCGGGAACCTGGCCGGCAATCCTGACCGGGAAATCATCGCTTAGGGGGAAACGGGTCAGTGGACCGATGCCGCTTTGGCCGGCAAGGGCCTGTTGCCACTGACTTGCCAGATCCTTGCCCAGGGGGGAGATGGCATCATAGCCAACAATGACCGCGTCTTTCAGACCCATCAGCCAAACCTTGACGCTCCTGATTACCAGGGGATGAACTGGTAGAGTTTGGCAAACATCTCGTAAACTTCAATCCAGTTCCGCAGTTCTTGGGGCGACGACATGTGTGCCCGCTTATTGACCATGACCCAACTCATGTGGGCCGCGCCGTCCTTGCAGGTGGAGCAGTCACGGGTTTCCGAGGTGCAGCAGCGGTGCATGGTTTTAAGGTCGGATGCCCAGCGGATAAAATTGGTAAGGCGCTTGGGGCGGGGCTCGCGCTTATCGATGGCATCGGTAACCGAAGGGCACTCCATCCAGCCGAACCTCCTGCCCAGCATGGTCCCCGTGGTAATGATCTGGTGGTAATACCTTGAGGAAATCACGGTCCTCGGGTAGGCATCGAGCATCGCATCCATCTCCGCCCGCACGGCTACCAACTCGTCCGGTTGCCAGGAGAAGCCGTCCACGCCCTCGTCATTGGACAGCAACTGCATGTGAACCTTGAGGCCGACATCCGCGATTCTTTTGATGATTACCTCGGTCTTGCCAAGCTGCCTGGGGGTGATGGTGTACAGATAATAGGCATGGGGATCACCCGCGTAATTAGCGCTGGAGATCTTGAAGGAGTCAACGCCGCGCAAGGTTTTTTCATCCTCGGCATCGCCCCACAGGGAAATGCCGACCATCATGTCGGGAAATCTCTCCCTGGGCACCTTGATCAGGCCATTGGTGGCGCAGAAGGTGGGGAGCCGCTGATAAAAGGCCTCGATCCGGTCCAGGCAGAGGGTGGGTTCGCCGCCGATGAGAATGGCCAGGTTCACCCCGCGCGCCATCTCCTTGTCGACAAAGGCGTGCCACTTGCCGACATCCTTCTCCTCGGAGGCCACCTTGTGCTCGCCCGAGGAAAAGAAAAAGCAGCCTTTGCAGCGCAGGTTGCAACGGTCGGTCACGTCATAGATGGAACTGCGGATATTGAGCCTGGAGATATTTTTGTAGCGCTCATACCAATGCGCATCGAGCAGAGAACTGACGGTTTTCATAAGTTATCGAGGAAGCGGCTCATGGTTTGGAGGCGGAGCAACCGGCACAGCACAGAGGTTGGCCCCCTTGGCATATCCCTTGACCCAGACGGCCAGGTAGGTGTCAACATAGTCCAGCCAGGCGGAGAATGTCAACGGATCAGTGGCGTGGCGATACATCCTGGCCGTGACCACGGCGCTGCCCGCGGCATAATGCCTACAGTCATCGCAGTCGGTATCCGGAACGCAGCAGGCCGCATCGCGGTCCCACTGCAGATTGGTACGGTATTGGCGGAAGGATCTGCCCAGGCCGATGTCCGTGGACGGGTTCATCCTGGGGTAGGAGCAGGAGAAAAGCTCGTGCAGCCCCTGCCTCCTGGTGTGGGCCATAATATTGTAGTGGGAGAAAAGCACGGTTTCCGGGAACTCGGCCAGCAGTGCGGTCATGACCTGCTCGGTTCTGGCCAGGGTTTCGGCATTATGACGAAGCGGCCCGCTGTAGCCAACCGGGGCGGAAAACATGTTGAAGGTAATCTTCAGCCCATGCCTGGCCAGCAGTTCCGTCACCTCTCTGGCCTCATCAATGTTGATCGGGGTAAAGGTGTAAACAAAGACGGCCCTGGCATCGTCCTGATAGTTTTCGATCTGCCGGTACAGCATGTCCGGGGCCTTGCGGATGGCCAGGCTGGTCTGGTCGTTGCCCCAGACCGAGATATGGATGCGGTAAGCGATGGCCGGCGGGATTTTCTTTAGGCCGTTGCTGGCAATGGCTCCCAGGGGAATAACCTCATGGCAGGCCGCGCACAGTTCCGGTACCAGCGAGGGCTCGGCGCCGGCAAGCACGACAAAGGTGATCCCCCGCGCCTTTTCCGCTTCCAGCAGTTGGCGCCAGGCCTGCGCGTCCCGGTTCTCCTCGGCAAACTGTTTGTCACCGGTAAAGTAATAGCAGCCTTCGCAGCGGATATTGCAACGATTACTCATGTCATAGGTGGATTCGCGGAGGAAAAAATACCTGCGCACCTTCTCCCACCTCGCCCCGATAACCGGGTCAGCTATGATCTCGGAGAATTTATATGCCTTGGCCGCTATGGTCACTTATTCGCCACTGGTCAGTTTGTTGCTGATATACTCGGCGATGATGCGCACGGTGGTCAGCTTGGGGTAATAGTCCTCATCGATCCGGATGCCGTACTCATCACGCAGCACCAGGGCAATGGTCGCCAGGTCCATGGAGTCGACGCCCACCTCGTCCACCAGGTCTAGATCGGCGTCAAAGGCCTGGGGGGTGACATCTTCCAGTTTAAGCGTGTTGATGATAATTTCAGCGATGCGGATAATGGTCTGATTAATGTCTCTAGTCATGGATGTCTCTTAATCTCTTTAGCAAAAAGCATCATTCCGGAACAAACCTCCTCGTTGCCGCTGGTGATCCGGAAGGCGTATTGATCTTCCAATTTTCCGCTTGCTACGTGAATGTCAAGTAGTTCTCCTGGTCGCACGATCTTGCGGAACTTGACCCTGCTCAAACCAATCATGTGAACGCCATCTTCCCTGGCGGCGACCACAAGATCCGCAACCATTTTCAACTGGGCGATTCCGGGCAAAATGGGGTTGCCCGGAAAGTGCCCGGGAAACCAGGGCGATTGCGCATCCGTGGTCACCTGGGCGGCGCTCTCGTCTTTATTCAATCGATTGCTCGGATCGTTGCCAGCAGATTCCATAGCCTCCTTTCTTAATGCTAGCGAAAATATACCACCTGGCACGACAATGCACAACAGCGAGCCGACGGAAAGATGCGGCTATCTGGCAAGAAACTCCCACAGTGGCCCGACATACCCACGGCCGTGAAGTTTCTGGGCCGTAGCCGCATGCCCTGCCCCCCCGGAACCGATGACCCAGTTGTTGCGCGTGCCCGCCCTTTCCTTGACCAGGACGGCGATGGCGTCGCGGCCAATGGCCTCGGATTCGTAAAAGACAGGCGCCAGCATATCCGTGGCCGGGGTAATCTGGCCTTCCTCAATGGCCATATCATAGAGGGCGGTGCCGGGATAAATGCGGATGCCGATAAAAAAGAACCGCACCGTCTTGTCAAGCCTCTCGATGTGATCCAGGGATTCCGCGACCGTGGCTGGCGTTTCCCCTGGCCCGCCCAAGAGAAAATAATGGGCCACATGCAGCCGGGCGTCCAGGGCCTGCCGGTGGGCGGCGAAGACCTCCTCGACCCCGAAAGGTTTACGATAGGTGGCAAGCATGGCCTCTGACATTGATTCCGTACCGAATTCCACATGTCTGAGGCCGGCGTCGGCCATGATGGCAAAATAATCAGCAGGCAGCCGGCGCGGGGCGAAAAAGCCACCCCAGGGGATGGCAAGCCCCGCGGCCTTGAAGGCCTTGGCCACGGCCAAACTGTGGGCCATATCCGAATTGAATGCCGAGTCTGTGATAAAAAGATATTTGGCGCCAGCCGCCTGCAATTCCATGGCGGTCCTGGCTACCTCGTCGGGGTGGATAAGGCGGTGTCTTTTGCCCTCGATATTGGGATACGGGCAGTAGATGCACTGAAAAGAGCAACCCCTCTTGGTTTGCAGATTCAGCATACCCCCGTGCTTGAGATAAAAGTCCAGGTGTGAGGCGTGGCGCTGGAAAGCACGCACCTGTTGCCCGTCCCATGGGGCTGGCGTCGCGGGAGAAGATAAAGCGGAGATTACACCCGAGACCTGCGTCGGCTCCAGGCCCTGCCGAATAGCCTCCACCAGCAGCCCGAACCTCTCACCCTCGCCGATTACCCCGTAATCCACGCCAAGGGCGGCAAAGACCCGCTCCGGCATAATGGTGAAGCCGCTGCCCCCGCAGACCAACACCGCCTTGGAGTGCTCGCGCAACCAGACAACCAGCTTGCGGTATTCGTTGATAAAAAAGAGGGAGTCACTCGCATCGGTATTGTCGATGTTGCGGCAGGAGAGGCCGATAATCTCCGGCGAGAAATCCCGCAACATTGCTTCCAGGTCGGCCCGGGAGAGGACATTCATGTCCGCGATCCTGACCTGATGGTCCGCGGCGATGCCCCCCGCCACATAATCAAGGCCAATGGGATAGACCGGGTAGGGCAAGACCAGGGTGTTGGGTGAGATGAGCAGGATTCTCATGACCGGGAAAATTCCATGGCTGAAAAGTAGCGCCCCAGGCCAAGCACCAGGATGGTGTCGCCAGCACTTTCAAGCGCCAGGTTATCACCGGTGACGAGCGCATCCGGCATCTGGCCTGCTGCCAGAAACGAAACCGCCATGACCGCGGCCACAGCCGAGGCCGAGGCAAACTCGCCGGTCAAGCGGCGATAGTCGATCACCGGGGCCGTGCATCCTGATTGCTGCATAAAGCGCGCCAGTTGGATTTCCCCCTTCTCCCGTTCGCCGGCCGGGATACCCACCAACAGGAGACGATACTTGTTGCCAATGGTCTGGACGCCGCCCAAGGCAGTAAGCAAGTCATCAAGCGCCCTTGGCGCGGCACTGCTCTCGTAGAAGAGAAGACGCACGCACCCTAGCGCCTTTTCTTGGTTGTGACTGACGACCAAGGCGCCACCGCCGTCGGCAAGCGGTGTGCCAGGCAGGATGGAGAAATCAAACAGGGGTGATAAGGCCGGGTGCCCTTCATCCACGCCTAGGACGAGGCCGGTGTTGTCATCCTTTTCCAAGAACATTTCCGTTGCCAGCAGCGCCTGTTCAAACGAGTAGTCACCGCCGCTGACAGTCAGGTTGGCCCCGGTGGCGCCGAGCATGATCGCCGCCTGGCCGGCTGGCCCGTTATGAACCGAGCCGACAAAGTCGGTGGGGCTCGGGAATTGGTCCTCGGAATCGGAGAGCCGGGTTAGAAAATCATAGGTTTCCGTAAGTGCTCCCCAACCGGTGCCGAGAAAGACCGAAGCGGGGTTGGGCGTCAATCCGGAATTCTGGTGAGCAGCCTGGGCGAGGGAAAGGGTCATGCGCGGCAGCCGTTTCAGGCGGCGCACCAGTGGTGGGGGCAGATTTTTCGAGATGGCGTTGAGGTCCGCCATGCCGTCAACTGTTTTGCCTTGGGCAAGCAGAGACATGGTGGCCTCAGTGCCTCCCGCGCCCGTAAGGCAGGCCCAGCCGTGAATGGCCAGGCCGGAGACAGCAGGCGCCGCGGCGGGCATGGCAAACCGGTCGGCCTTCGTGATCACCAGGCAGCCGTTGTTGCCGCCAAAACCGAAAGAATTGCTGAGCACCGCGGAGGTTTGTTTTGTAACAGGTTGGCTCAGCGGGGTAAGCCCCAGGGCAGGGTCCGGCCTAAGGCAGCCGGTATTGGCAGGCTGCAAATTGTGGACAACGGTGCTGACCGACACCACGGCCTCAATGGCCCCGGCGGCGGCCAAGGTGTGGCCGGTTGCCCCCTTGATGGAGGATAACGGCGGTGGCTCGGCAAAGAGAGTGGTGATGGCCTTGGCTTCGGCCAGGTCATTTTCAGGGGTGCCGGTGCCATGCAGATTGATGTAGTCGATGTCGGCAGGCTTAAGACCGGCATCGGCAAGCGCGGCCCGCATCGCCATCAGGGCGCCGTGTCCCTCGGGGTGGGGGGCGGCAGGGTGGTAGGCGTCACAGGAAAGTCCGGCCCCCAGCAGTTCGGCCAGGGGATGGTCGGGTTTCTCGGTGCTGAGCAGCAGCATGGCCGCGCCTTCGCCTACCGCCATACCATGACGATCAATATCCAGAGGTTTGCAACCTTCGCGATCTACCAGTTGCAGGGCATGGAAACCAAAGTAGGTGAGCCGGCACAGGGAGTCGACCCCACCGGCCAGGACCGTTTGCGCCTTGCCGCTGCGCAGCATTTTGAGGGCCATGGCGATTGCCGCTGCTCCTGATGAGCAGGCGGTGGAAACGGTGATCGCCGGTCCATGGCAGCCAAGCAGCTCGGCAATGAACTCGGTCACCGTATTTAAACCGTGATAGCGGTATAGTGCCTTGTTGTCAGCCTTGTCCTTCAGTAACTGTTCCGTGGTGAGGATGCCGCCGGTGGTGTTGCCAAGAATAACGGCATCCGGCGGCTTGGCGGAAGAGGCCATGGCCTGCATGGCGGCAACCAGGGCTAAGCGGTGCGTTCTCGGCAAGGGAAAGCACTCGTCGAGTTCGGCAACTTGCCCTACTGGTAAAGGTTTGCCATGCAGCGGGGTGAAGAGAGTCAGCGGCTTGATTGCCGAACGGTTATCGCGCAAAGCCGCTTCGGTGGCGGCCAGCCCTGTGCCCAGCGGGCTGATGACGCCTGCGCCGGCAATGTAAACCCGTTTTGCCATCAGGATGATGCGCCGGGCAGGTTATCCCTGATATACTCTGCAAGCGAGGTTAGAGAAGAAAAGACTTTTTCTCCAACTTCCTGGCTGTTGATGGCAATGCCATAGTCTCTTTCCACCATAACAACCATTTCCAGGACATCAATGGAGTCAATTCCCAAGCTGCCGCCGACCAACTGGACGTTTTCGTCGAAATTATCGGGGGTTACGTCCTGCAGGTTCAGGATGTCGATGATCTTGACCTTAAGTTCGGCTATAAGTTTATCCATAATGGGCAGTCACTGATCAAGATTGGAAAATATTGGTTGGAGTGAGATAATAGCTAGCCCCATCCGGTCTATAGAGTTTCCGGATGGGACATGCGCTACGGGTTTCCTTATGCTCAACTCAGCTTTTATACTCACTACAAAACCATAATGCCAAGGAAAAATTGTTTCCATGAAGAGGTGGCCGTACACTTGAAAATGGAGTATCGTAACCCATCCAAAAAGCTGGAATGAAAAGGTAATGAAAAGGTATGGTTGCATGAGTCCGATCCCCCTTTCTGAAATTACCCTGGATGACCTGCTACCCCATCGTGGCAACATGTTGCTGGTAAGCGAGATTCTTGAGGTTGACGCCAGCAAGGCGCGCACGCGGTGTACGGTCGATCCATCCTGGCCCATGGCCAACGAGCAAGGGGTGCATCCCCTGATTTTGATCGAACTGGCCGCCCAGACCGCAGGTGTGTGCAACGGCTGGGACAGAATCCAGACCAAGGGAATTGATTCCGACCAGATGGGCTGGCTGGTGGGGGTCAAGAAGGCGGACTTTTTTATCGATTCCCTGCCCTTTGGCGCGACGGTCACGGCCAGTGCGGAGAGCGCCTACAGTTTTGAAAATCTCCGGGAGATGTCTTGTGAAATCCATCTGGATGGGCAGTTGATCGGCAAGGCCACCTTGCAACTTTTCCAGCAAACGAATTCATGATCATAACAATGACACCAAAAAACGAATATAAAACCGCTATTGTTACCGGCGGTAGCAAGGGAATCGGCAGAGCGATCTGTGTGGAACTGGCGCGGGCTGGTTGCTATGTGGTTATCAACTACATGAGCGATGAGCAGGGCGCGGTGCGGACCTTGTCGTTGGTCGAAGAGGAAGGCGGCCGGGGCGAGATCATCCAATTTGATGTACGGAACCGGCAGGCGGTGGAAGAGGTAGTGACGGATATCGGGGCACGCCTGGGGCACGTCGATATTCTGGTCAACAACGCCGGCATTATCGCCGATGGACTTTTTATGCTGATGCCCCCCGAGAAGTGGCATGCGGTTGTTGATACCAGTTTGAACGGATTTTATAATGTCACACGGCCGGTATTGGAATTGATGGTGCGCCAGCGTCAGGGGGCCATTGTTTCCATCTCGTCCGTCAGTGCGCTTGTGGCCAACCGCGGTCAGGCCAACTATGCCGCGGCCAAGGCTGGGTTGAATGCGGCCAGTAAGGCGGTGGCCGTCGAGGTCGCCAGGATGGGGATTCGGGTCAATGTGGTGGCGCCCGGGCTGATCGAAACGGATATGATCCAGGCCGCGCCCAAAGAGCATATCAAAACCATGATTCCCATGGCGCGCATCGGTCAACCCGAGGAGGTGGCCAAGGTAGTGGCCTTTCTCTGCTCCGACGCGGCTTCCTATGTGACCGGCCAGGTGATCTCGGTCAACGGTGGCATGTGCTGATGCGATGTGCTCTTTTTGCTCTCATGCTCGCCTTGCTCGTGCCGGCTCAGGTTTTCGCGGCCGAGACTGACACGCAAGCAGTGCCGCTCCTGCGCTCGGTCCAGGCCGACTTCATTCAGGAAAAGCACCTGCGGATCCTTGTCCGGCCCATAATCTCCGCCGGGACGTTTGTTTTCCAGGCCCCGCGGTCATTGCGTTGGGAATACCGCACTCCCGTGCCCTCCCTTCTGCTCATGCATGACGGCGGGGTGAGGAAATTTGCCGAACAGGACGGGCAACTGGTGGAAGACAAGCGGGTGCGGCTTGACGCCATGCAGGTGGTGCTGGCCGAGATCTCCAACTGGCTTGACGGCCGTTTTACCGACAACAAGATGTTCGCGGTGACGTTTCCAGGCCACCTGACCATCCTGTTGACGCCCAAGGATCAGGGCTTTGCCGCGCTGATCAGCAGTATTGAGCTCAAACTTGCGGATCAAAAGGGGTTGCTGGACGCGGTGACGATTTTCGAGGGCCCCGGATCCTTCACCAGGCTCACCTTCAGCAACAGGCGTCTCAATCAGGATCTGCCTGCTGCCCTGTTTACCGACAAATGAAACGCATCGTGCCGGCCATCATGCTCCTGTGTCTTACGGCATGTGCGGCCGGCCAATTGATGCGGCCGCCGGAACTCGCCACGGCAGAGGGGGTAAATATGGCTCCGGGGTGTGCGGCGATTTTCCCCCAGGGGTGCTGGCAGTTTGTGCATGCCATCGATTTCACCATGCAAGATGGCACCGGTGGCAACGTGGTCGGAGTCACCAGCCTTACTGGCGACGGGCTTGCCTGCGCCCTCATGACAGTCGAAGGCTTCACCCTTTTTGAGGCCGTTTACAGTAATGATGCAAAGCTTGTGGTCAAGCGGGCGGTGCCCCCGTTTGACAAACCGGCCTTTGCCGAGGGCCTGCTTGCGGATGTACGGCTGATCTTTCTGGCGCCAGACGCGGCAGAGGTGCGTTACGGTTGGTTGGCGGACAGGACGGAGGTGTGCCGCTATACCGGCGGCGATGGCCGGATCACCGATCTCCTGCCCACGGCGGATGCGTGCTGGCAGATAAAAACGTATACCTCCAAGCTGGTCATGGATCGCACCATTGTGGGGCGGGCATGCCGCAAGAGTGGCAACGGCCTGATCCCGGAACACATTGAACTCCGCGGTTTCGGTCAGGGGGAATACACGCTGAAGATGACCCTGATCCAAGCTGACCATCTGAACCAGGAATCCTTGCCATGAGATTTAAACTGATATATCCAAAATGGGCCAAGCTGGACCGGCAGACCGAGTTTCACTTGCCGCCCCATGGCCCGGTGGTCTTTGCCGCCGCACTCCCCGACTACGTTGCGGTTGACTTTGTCGACGAGAATCTGGAGACCATCGATTTTGATGATGCGGTGGATTTCGTCGGCATCTCCATGATGCTCACCGTGCAGGTAAAACGAGGCTGGGAGATCGCCGATATTTACCGGAAAAAAGGGATCAAGGTCATCTTTGGCGGCATTGCCACCATGCTCCATGCCGAGGAGACCATGCAGCATGCGGATACCGTCTTTCTTGGCGAAGCCGAGGGCCGCATGGAACAGGTCTTTGCCGATTTTCAACACAACCGGCTTAAGCCCTGCTACGACTTTCTCGCGCAGCGGCCCGATATCGCCCTGGTGGGGCCAGCGCGCCGGGATTTGCTCAACCGCAAACTATACAACTACAAGGGTGTGCAGATGGTTGACCTGGTGCACGCCTCGCGGGGGTGTCGCTTCAACTGTTACCCTTGCGCGGTGTCGTACCTGGGCGGGCGAGTATTCCGGCCCCGGCCCATCGACAAGGCGGTGGCCGAAATGGCTGGCATCGACAACAACCGGCTCTTCATCGTTGACAACTCCCTGGCCCAGAATACCCAGTGGGAGATGGACCTGTTCCGGGAGATGATCCCCTTGAAAAAGAAATGGTGTTCCCATCCCATTGAAGACAAGCCCGAGATTCTCGACTTGGCGGCCCAGGCCGGCGCCTGGTATGTCTATCAGGCGGTCTTTGATACCTCGGATTATATCAAGGAGCGGATCAAGCGCTACCACGACCATGGCATCGGGGTGGAAGGCACGATCCTCCTGGGGCTCGACAA
>DYDL01000180.1 GCA_020717925.1 Desulfocapsa sp. | reverse complement strand
ATAATAATCATGGATGCACAAGAAGATGTGCTCTCTTTTTGCCATGTGAAACAATAAACCAAGCGATATCACCAACAGGAGTCTTTCAAGAATGCAAGCAAGCGCCAAGGCAGCCCCATGAGGCAAGGAGAATTTTCTGCATGAATCTGGCCGAACTCAAACTCAAAAAGATCAACGAACTTACCGGGCTGGCCAACGAGTATGCCATTGAAGGCGTCAGCGGCATGCGCAGGCAGGAACTCATCTTCGCCATTCTTCAGGCCCAGGCCAGTCGCGCCGACAAGAATGGCCAGGTGCTGGCGAGCGGCGTGCTGGAAGTGCTGCCGGACGGGTTCGGCTTTCTGCGGGCTCCTGACTATAATTATTTGCCTGGTCCGGATGACATCTACGTTTCGCCGTCGCAGATCCGCCGACTGAACCTGCGCACCGGCGACACCATTGAGGGTCAGGTGCGTTCCCCCAAGGAGGGCGAACGTTACTTCGCGTTGTTGAAGGTCAACTCCATCAACCTGGAGGCGCCGGAAAAGGCCAAGGACAAGACCCTGTTCACCAACCTGACCCCGCTGCATCCCCATGAGCGCATCAAGCTGGAGCGGCGTCCTGACAATTATTCCATGCGGGTGATGGACCTTATCTCGCCTATCGGTAAAGGTCAGCGCGGTCTCATCGTGGCCCCGCCCCGCACCGGCAAGACCGTGCTCATCAAGGATATTGCCAACAGCGTCCTGAAAAATCACCCGGAGATTATCCTGATCGTGCTGCTCATCGACGAGCGGCCCGAGGAGGTGACCGACATGGCGCGCAGCGTTGACGCCGAGGTCATCAGCTCCACCTTTGACGAGCCGCCCCAGCGCCATATCCAGGTGGCGGAGATGGTGCTGGAAAAGGCCAAGCGCTTGGTGGAACACCGCAAGGACGTGGTCATCCTGCTCGACAGCATCACCCGCCTGGCCCGCGCCTACAACACCGTGGTGCCGCCCAGCGGCAAGATTCTCTCCGGCGGCGTCGACGCCAATGCCCTGCACCGGCCGAAGCGCTTCTTCGGCGCGGCCCGCAAAATCGAGGAGGGGGGCAGTCTCACCATTATTGCCTCGGCCATCATTGAAACGGGCAGCAGGATGGACGAGGTCATCTTTGAAGAGTTCAAGGGCACCGGCAACATGGAGATAGTGCTGGACCGCAAGCTCTCCGACCGCCGCATTTACCCGGCCATGGACATCAACCGCTCCGGTACCCGCAAGGAGGAACTGCTGCTGACCGACACCGAACTCAGCCGGATGTGGATCCTGCGCAAGCTGTTGTCCTCCATGAATCCTGCCGATGCCATGGAATTTCTCCTGGACAAGATGAAGGGCACCCGTTCCAACAAGGAATTTTTCGAGATGATGAACGGTTGAGCTGGTTTCCCTTTACCGAGCTTTGCCTTGAAAAAATAAAAATCTCGGGTATAGTGGGCTGTTCTTGTGGGCCAAACTTTATGGGAAGGGTGGCAGGAACAAGTTGTAATAACAGTAACCACGGTTTTGATTACAGGTTGAGGAGCTAGACATGAAAAAGGATATTCATCCGGAATACCATAAGATTACTGCTAAATGCGCCTGCGGCAACGAGGTGGAAATGGGCTCTGTCAACCCGGAGATCAGCGTGGAGATCTGCTCGAACTGCCACCCCTTTTTCACCGGCAAGCAGAAACTAATCGACACGGCGGGTCGGGTCGATAAGTTCATGAAGAAGTACGCCAATCATTTCAACAAGGGATAAAGCGAGCATGAGGGGCAGGTGCTCCGGTTCGCCTTGTTGTCTTTTTTGATGTCTGTCATGCCCGGCTCTCGTCCGGGCGCTGATCCTCCTCCTTGGACTTGGCCTTGCGGCCATGCGGGAGGGGGATTCTTTATTTTGAGCCGGTTTGAGAGAGATTGTTGATGAGCAGCCTTTTTTCCCGCTTCGATAATCTTCAGGAAAAGCGGACCGAGCTGGAAAGCAGGCTGTCCGACCCGGCGCTTTTGGCCAACCAGGGCGAGTACCGCAAGGTGGTCCAGGAGCATTCGCGCGTCTCCAGGCTTGACGAACTTTATAAGGTTTTTCGGCAAACGGAGCAGGATCTGGTCGAGAACCAGGAACTGCTCAAGGGCGAGGCCGACCTGGAGATGCAAGAGCTGGTCCGGGCCGAAATCGACGACCTTAAGCAGCGCCGCGCCGACCTGGAGGGGCAGCTTCTCATCCTCTTGCTGCCCAGGGATCCCAACGACGACAAGAATATCCTGCTGGAGATTCGCGCTGGCACCGGCGGTGACGAGGCGGCGCTCTTTGCCGGCGACCTCTTCAAGATGTATAGTCGCTATGCCGAGCTGCAGGGCTGGAAGGTCGAGGTCATGAGCAGCAACCCTTCCGACATGGGCGGGTTCAAGGAGATCATCGCCCTGATCAGCGGGGACAAGGTTTACAGTCGCCTGAAGTATGAATCCGGCGTGCATCGCGTGCAACGGGTGCCGACCACCGAGGCCCAGGGCCGTATCCATACCTCGGCGGTGACGGTGGCCGTGTTGCCCGAGGCCGAAGAGGTGGAACTCAACATCGCCCCCAACGAGTTGCGCTATGATGTCTTCCGCTCTTCCGGGCCGGGCGGCCAAAGCGTCAACACCACGGATTCGGCCATCCGCGTCACCCATCTGCCCACCGGCATGGTGGTCATCTGTCAGGATGAAAAATCCCAGCACAAGAACAAGGCCAAGGCCCTAAAGGTTTTGCAGGCCCGCCTGCTGGACCGGATGCAGCAGGAGGCCAGCGACAAGATGGCCTCGGAGCGCAAGAGCCTGGTCGGCAGCGGCGACCGCAGCGAGCGCATCCGCACCTATAATTTCCCGCAAGGCCGCCTCTCCGACCATCGCATCAACCTGACCCTCTATCGGCTGGATGACCTCATGCTTGGCAAGCTCGACGACGTGATCAATCCCCTCATTGCCCATCATCAGGCCGAGGCCTTGAAGAGTATCCAGTAAGGCTTGATCTCGAAAGGGTTGTCATGCGGATCAAGATACTTTACCACAGCATGGCGCAACGTTTGCAGGCGGCCGGCATTCCGGAACCATCCCGGGAGGCGGAGCTGTTGCTGGAAGAGGCCTTGGGTGTGGGTCGGGCCCAACTATACCTCGACGGGGAGACCGAGATCCCGGCCCAGGCGCTGGCCAAGCTTGAGGCATGGCTGGTGCGCCGTTGCGCCCGGGAGCCCCTGGCCTATATCGTTGGTGAGCAGGAGTTCTGGTCATTGTCTTTTCATGTGACCCCGGCGGTGCTCATCCCCAGGCCGGAGACCGAACTGCTGGTGGAGGCGGCGCTTAAGGTGGCGCGGGGTGCGGACCAACCCTTTCGCGGCCCGCTGCTAGACGTGGGCACTGGCAGCGGCGCCATTGCCGTGGCCCTGGCCCGGGAATTGCCGGCAGCCTTAATCTATGCCGTGGATCGCTCCCCCGCCGCCCTCCAGGTTGCGCAAGGGAACGCCAAACGGCACGGGGTGGCGGAGCGGGTGCGGCTGCTGGCCACCGATTTGCTGTCAGGCCTGCGGCCCGGGCAAATGTTCCCCCTGGTGCTCTCCAACCCCCCCTATGTGGGCCAGGAGACCTTGCCAGGCCTGCAACCCGAGGTGCGGGATTTCGAGCCCCGTCTCGCCTTGGACGGTGGGGCAGGGGGGCTGACGGTCATCCGCCGTTTTCCGGATTTGTTGGCAGCGGCCCTGGCGCCGGGCGGCTGGTTTTTCATGGAGATCGGCGCCGACCAGCAGGAGGATGTACTGGAGCTGTTCACGGCCGTGCCATTTCTTACGCAGGTCGAGGTGCGGCCCGACTTTGCCGGGTTGCCCAGGATTTTACAGGCCCGGCGGCAAGAGGAGAAAGGTGGGCATGCCGCGCCTCTGGCCGGCTGGCGTGCCTGATGTTTTTCATAAATGGAGCTTAGCTGTTCAGGTTGTTTAGACTGTAGACTGTTAGTCTGTAGCCTAAAAGACTAAACACCTACAGACTATCCACCTAAGCAGTTGCAACGGAGTTATAGAGAACCATGGACAGAATCGTCATTGAAGGCGGTCGCCCCCTGCACGGCGAGATCCGGATCAGCGGGGCCAAAAACGCGGCCCTGCCGCTCATCGCCGCCACCCTGCTGGCGCCAGGCTGGCACACCCTGCACAACGTCCCCAACCTGCGCGATACCCGCACCATCATGGCCCTGCTGCAATCCATGGGGGTGCAGTGGCAGTGGGAGCCTGATGGCCCCTTGCGCATCAACTCCGAGCATCTGGTGGGCAACGAGGCTTCCTATGACCTGGTGAAGACCATGCGTGCCTCCATCCTGGTGCTTGGCCCCCTGGTGGCCCGGCTCGGTTGCGCCCGGGTCTCATTGCCGGGCGGTTGCGCCATCGGCGCCCGGCCCATTGATTTTCACCTGCGCGGTCTGGAGAAGCTGGGCTGCACCATCGACCTGCAGGACGGCTACGTTGCCGCCAGGATCGACGGCCGGTTACAGGGCAACACGGTCACCTTCGACATCCCCTCGGTGACCGGCACCGAGAATATCCTCATGGCCGCCGCCCTGGCCGAGGGCGACACGGTGATCAAAAACGCCGCCCGCGAGCCGGAGATCGGCAACCTGATCGACATGCTCATCCTCATGGGCTGCGCCATTGAGGGGTGCGGCACCGACACCCTGGTGGTCCACGGCATGCGCGAGTTGCGGCCGGCGGAGATCGCCATCATCCCGGACCGTATCGAGACCGGCACCTATCTGATGGCGGTGGGCGCGGCCGGCGGCGAGGTGGTGCTAAGGAATTGCAACCCCGAGCACCTGCCGTCGCTGCTGGAAAAGCTGCAGGCCGTGGGTCTGGAGATCGAGTGCGGGGCCGACTTCATCAGGGTGGCGAGGAGTGCCCCCCTGCAAAGCGCCGACATTACCACCATGCCCTTTCCCGGCTTCCCGACCGATCTGCAGGCCCAGTTCATGGCCCTCATGTCGATCAGCACCGGGGTGGCGGTGATCCATGAAAACATCTTTGAGAACCGTTTCATGCATGTGGCGGAACTGCGGCGATTGGGCGCCGAGATCCGCGTCGACGGCCACACCGCCATCGTCACCGGAGTGGATCGACTCCATGGCGCCCAGGTCATGGCCACCGATCTCCGGGCCAGCGCCTCGCTGGTGGTGGCGGGACTCGCCGCCGAAGGCAGCACCATCATCTCCCGCATCTACCACCTGGAGCGCGGCTACGCCGATCTGGTTGCCAAGCTGGCCGGGGTCGGCGCGGCCATCCGCAAGGAAAAAGAACCAAGCTAGAGTAGGGCTGCCGCTGCGACGTTATCGGTTTTCCCTGGCAACAATAAATGAACCGGCGTAACGGGGCTGACCCGTACGCCGGTTTTATTACTTTTATGTATTCTTAATAGTTAAGGTGACCCCATGTTTGGGCTTTCTATTACATTTTCAATAACCGTTTTAGCAGGATGTCTTCTACGTTCTGGCGAGAATCAAGTACAGATAATACATCCACTTTACTTTCGGAAATTCGAAACATTACCCTCCAGGGTGGAATGATAAGTTCTCTATAAATTAAAATACCGTGATCTTGCAGTTCTGGCACGACTCGGCCACGTTGTGGAGAACTGCTTAGGGTCGACACCTTCCCTTTGATTTTTTTCAATAAATTTAATGCAGTGTCCTGGCTATTCTCTGCTATAAAGAGAATAATATTTTCAAGATCCTCGGCGGCTGTTTGAGCCCAGATGACTTTGAATTCGTTTTTCATTTTTTCTTAATTTTCTTCTCAATTTTTGAAAATAAATCATTCTGTTCAATAACATTTCCTTTCTTAATATCTTCTTCCCCTTGGGAAAGAAGTTTGAGAATGCCAATTGCATTTCTCATGTTTTCAAAACTTTGGGGATCTTGGAGAACAGCCCTGGGCTCGCCGTTTTGCGTTATGATTACAGGCCGATGCGTGTCATTTATTTGCTTGAGCAAATCCGCTGTGTTAGCCTTTAAATAGGTTACGGGTCTAATGTCGTTTGCAATGTTCATGATGTCACCTCCAGTCTTTTTATCGTACTAAATTAAGACCGGCAGTCAACCTTTTTGTTTCCTTTTCCTGCCAGCATTCCGGGGAGCCAAAAGGGGACGTTG
>DYDL01000479.1 GCA_020717925.1 Desulfocapsa sp. | reverse complement strand
TGGTGCGATAGGGCATGATGCGTACCGAAAAAGAGCGGCCGTCGGCGGCGGCGATCTGTTTCTCCGAAAAGACCAGGGTCCGCAACACCTCCCGCGCTGTCTCGGTCATTTCAGGATAGTGCAGGTCGCTCGCGATGTCGGAAAGCGGCCGCCCCACGTCACTCGGGATCAGCTTCAAGAGTTTGTCCGCCCCGGTGGTGAACCGCCGGACATGAAGTTCCTTGTCCAGGAAGACGGTAACGATTTCCGTGCTGTTGAGCAGGTTTTTCATGTCGTTGTTCACCCGCGCAAGCTCGTCCAGTTTGGACTGTTGCTCGGCGTTCACTGTCTGCAGCTCTTCGTTCAGGGACTGCATCTCTTCCCTGGAGGTAGTAAGTTCCTCGTTGGTGGACTGCAACTCCTCGTTGGTGGACTGCAGCTCCTCGTTGGTGGATTTGAGCTCTTCCTGCGAGGATTGCATCCCCTCGCGGGTAGACTCAAGTTTTTCGCGGAATTGCTGGATTTGCTGCTCCAGTTCGCTAACCCTGGTGTTTCCGGATGGTGTGGTCTTGGAGCGTGCCAATGTTTTCTTCTCCTTTGGCGTTGCCACGTCGGTAAAGATGATCATCACCATCCCCCGCAGCGGCTCCGGCTCTTCGAGCGCCTGGACCGTGATATCGACGGTGTGCTGCGTGCCGGCGGCATCCCCGACCTTGAGACCCTTGACCATCATCGTCTCTTTTTGCCGCAGCGCCTTCTGGAAGGCATTGCCCAGATCGAAACGGAGTCCTTCCCGGGCCATGGCGAAGATGTTCCAGTTGGCCTTGCCGGCCGCCGGCTCAAGATATTTGCCCGTCCGGCCGCTGATATAGAGGATATCACCCTTGCCATTGACCAGCACGGCAGGCGGGGAAAAGTGCTGCAACAGCAACTGGTCCGCGAGCGACTGGAGATTGGCCGCGGGTTTCGCCATCGTTGCCTCCTTAGGAACTCCCGGCATGGGGGGCGAAAACGAGGGGGGAAACGCCAGCGGTTCGGCCGGCATGACCGATTCGCGCCGCTGAAAGAGTCGCGATTTTACATGCAGCGGCACAAAGAGA
>DYDL01000179.1 GCA_020717925.1 Desulfocapsa sp. | reverse complement strand
GGTTGCCCAGGCGCGCACGGTCAAGCCTGACACGAACCTTTGCCCGACCATTTACGTCCCGTAGGGCTTCAAGCCATTCCCGGAATGGTGCTGTGCCGTCTGCTGTTTTATAATAGTCAATCGCGTATGGAAAGACCTGCATGTTGATATATTAGCCTATAAGCTACAGATTGACAATGCCAAAAAAGCCCCTCTGCACGGGTTCGCGAACAAGTACCAAGTCTGATTTTGGTGTTATGCAGCCAGGAGCGGGCACCACCTGTGCCATTACCATTGCCGCGCCGCAACGAGCCGTGATGCCGGGGCAGTTCGCCGCCCTCTACCGGAGGGAAGAGCTGGTGGGGGGGCGGAGATCCTTGAAGAGACGGGGCCGTCTGCACCTCTCAATATTGCCTCTCAATATCGTTGACGCCCAGAACCTGGCCTGATAGGGTATTATCAGCCTTTATGTGCCAGGGTGGAGTCGAGAAACGGGACCGACAGCGACCATCCAATGCCAGGGAAAACGGCAAAACAGCCATGACCGATCACCTCATGCATTACGACCAGGCCTTGCGGGAGATAGTGCGCCGGTTGGTGGCAGCATACCAGCCTGAGAGCATCTACCTGTTCGGCTCCAAGGCGCGCGGCGAAGCGGGACCGGACAGCGACTATGATCTGCTGGTGGTTGTGCCAGACGATTCCGCGCCAGAGCGACGCCGCAGCCGGCTTGCCTATGAGGCCCTACGGGGTACCGGAACGGCAGCGGATATACTTGTATGCACCCATTCATACTTCGTGCAACGCGCGTCATTGAAGGCGTCGTTGCCGGGCACGGTTCTGCGGGAAGGAAAATTACTGCATGCCTGATGACACAGCAAGGATCGAGGATGTCAGGGCCTGGTTGCTAAAGGCGGACCTGGACCTTCGCGCCGCAAGCCTGGAGATCGCCACTCCAGAGGCCGGGTTATGGGCCGATGTGGTCTTCCATGCGCAACAGGCCGTTGAAAAGTCCTTCAAGGCATTCCTTGCCTGGCACGATCAGCCCTTCCGGAAAACGCATAACCTGGAAGAGCTTGGACGGGCCTGCGCGGCGCTCGACATCAGGCTTTTGCCGGCCGTGGACTCGGCTGCGCCCCTCACCGAATATGCCTGGAGATTCCGCTACCCCGGCGAACTCGATGCACCGAGTCGCGACGAGGCCGAGCAAGCGCTGACCACGGCGCTGGAGGCGTACGCCGCAATCCTCGCCGTGCTGCCAGGAGCGGTGCGGCCTTAATCTGATTCGCAACCGAGCCGGAACCCGTTTAAAGCACTACATAAACACCGGACTGCGGCATAGGCCTTTTTGATTTTGGCAGGAACCCATTCAATAATTTGTTAGCGGCTTGTCATTCTCGCTATGGAACACTTCATCGCATATCACAGCGCCCAGAGAATGGGCTACGAACTCGAGTCCTCCGACGAACTAGGCTTTCTGAGCCGAAAGTTTGGCCTTCTCAAGAAGGCTGTCGGAAACACTGTCTGGGTCGTACAAGGCATCCCAGACGGAAAGAAAACGGCGTTCTCCCTTTGGGGCGCCTACGTCGCTGACCGTGTAGAGGTTCAAGATCCATCTTCCAATCTTTACGTCATTTCTGGCCAACGGGTGAAGGAGTTTGCCCCTCCCGTACCATTGAACAATCTTGTTTGGTTCCCCGCGCTTCTGAAGTCTCAAAGCAACTTCAGCTTGGGTTTCAACCGCCTCAGCGATAAAACAGTCGTCCAGGCCCTTGCCGCCCTTCAGGCCAAAGGCAATCAATCGTCCTCTACCTCTAATCTCCCCGACATCGACCTTCCCACCACCGGCACTGAAGGCTCGGCTCGCCTTGTATCACATCTCCGCCGCGAACGGAATCGCGCGCTGGTCGACGCAAAGAAAGCGGCAACAGTCAATGCCGAGGGGCGCCTGTGTTGCGAAGCATGCGGCTTTGATTTCTCAGTTGCCTACGGTACCCTTGGGGACGGTTTCTGTGAGGTTCACCATCTGGTGCCGCTATCGGCGTCCTCCGAATCAGTCACAACGACGCTCGATGACTTGGCCGTTTTATGCTCCAACTGCCACCGCGTCATTCACCGTTCTACGCCTATGCTTTCGGTCGTAGAGTTATCCAAAGTGGTTGCCCGTGGCCGCCGACAATGACAAGTGGAGGTAGTTAAGTCGTGTCTGGACATTGGACAAATAAGTTGTAAACTGGACGCATTGCCCAGCCCCCTGATCTGCTTGCGTGTCTGTTCGCGGAACTGTATTGCCCTTTTCTAATCCATAAAGCCGGGAAGTTTAAATTTGAGCGTTACCTCGCCGGTCTTTTTGTCCAACCGAATCAATTTGCCGTCATCGCCGACTGCCTCGATTTTTTGGCCGGTGGCCATTTCCAATAGACCGCTGATAAAAGCCATGCCCTGATTCAAGACTTCCTCCATCCTTTCCGGCGATTGTTCGACCGGCCGCTGTGGCTTGGCTTGGGTGGCATCATCCGTCGGTTGGTACGCTTCCGGTTCTTCGCCCACATAATCCGCTTCTGCCTTTTGCAAAACCTGCGGGTTTAAGAAGTGGGGAGTGTCTTCGGGAATTTCCTCGGCCGGGGATGCCACGCTCACCGGCAATTCCAGTTCCTCGCCCATCATTTCGCGAAGACGATTAACCATCTCCTGGCGTTTTTCCCGGGAAAACATAACCGCATCGGCACCGCCGTCAAACACCCCGTCAAACAGTTCGCTCTTGATCTGGATGCCGGCCAGTATGCGCTCTTCAATACTTCTTTTACTGATCAGGTTTATGACATTGACACACTTACTCCGTTGGCCGATACGGTTTACCCGGCCGACGCGTTGGTTGAGCTTGGCCGGGTTCCAGGGGAGCTCGAAATTTATCACGCAGTCGGCGGCCTGCAGGTTGAGACCAACGCCGCCGGCATCGGTGGACAGGAAAACCATGCACGCCGGATTATTGGTAAATTCGTCGATCAGAGATTGACGTTTTCCCACCACCACCTTGCCGGACAGCTCCACAAAGGGAATCCCGGCGCGCGACAAGTGCTTGCCGATCAGAAAGGTCATGGTGGTCCATTCGCTGAAGATCACCACCTTGCGCTTGTTTTGCATGACGAGTTCGTCCAGGATGATGGCCAGCTCGGCAAGCTTGGGAGAAATGCTGGTTTCCCGGTCGATGAGGTGCGTCGAATCGCAGACCTGACGCATCTTGAGTAACAACATTTGGATGCGGCGCACGTCCATGGGGGTAAGGAATTTTTTGTTAAGGAGCGGCAACAGGGATTGGGCGAAACCGGCATGGATTTCCGCCTGCTTGGCGTGTAGATCCAGGTAATAGTTGTTTGTCACCTGCTCGGGCAATTCCTTAAGCACCTCTTCCTTGCGGCGACGGATGACCAATGGTTGCAGTTTTTCATGTAGTTTATCCAGATTGCAATAGCCCAGGATCTGCCCCCCTTTTCCCCTGCCGAGCAAAAAGTGATCGGCGGCGAAGCGCCACAGCGGGCTGAGCAGGTCCGGATCCAGGAACTGGACAATGGAATAGACATCTTCCAGTTTGTTTTCGAGCGGCGTGCCGGTAAGCACCAAGGCGTGCTGGTGGGGCAGGCTCTTTACCGCCTCGGCTGTCTTGGTCTCGAAATTTTTGATCCGCTGGGCCTCATCAAGAATGATAAGGTCCGGCTTGAAGCGAGAGATGATCGTCACATCCCGGAGCACGGCCTCATAGTTGGTAATTTTAAAGAGGCTATCGTTTAGGCTGTACTGCTCTTGGCGCTGCTTTGCCGAACCGCTGATAATCAAGGCGTTCTCATCGGTAAATCGTTTAATTTCCCGCTGCCATTGCTCCTTGAGAGAACTCATGGTAACCACCAGAATTTTGGTGAAACCAAAAATCTTCTTTTTCAAGACTCCGAGGCCGATGGCCTGCAAGGTCTTGCCCAGGCCCATCTCGTCGCCGATCAGTGCGGCTTTTTTATACAACGCGAAACTCATGCCCTCTTCCTGATAAGGATAAGGAGCTATCTTGAGAAGCGGCGCCAGATCGGGCAACGGCATGTCGGCGGCACGAGTCAACTCCTCATCCAGAACCGCATTCGAAATTTTTTGCAAAACCGTCTCCTGAACCCGCACCAGTTTGTAGGCGCTCAACTCCGAAAGGTGAGGCATGAAAGCGGCATTGTTAGGGCCGCGATAAAGACCGGTGCCGTCAAAAATTCGGTCGAGAAGAGGGCCGAGTTCGCCAAGTCTGTCGGCTGCTTGCTCGTGAAACAGACGGGGCCGGGCCATGGCAGCGTCCCAAAAAATGTCAACATAGGGAAATTTTTCTCGCTTGATCCGGGCCGCGAATGTTTTTTGTTTTCTGAAATGATCGCCAAGAAAGATCAAATGTTTGCAGGTTCCCAAGGCGTTAATCTGAAAATCCGGACAGGAACAATGCCCGGTGCCGGCATCATTGTGTAAGGTGACTTGGTATTGCCGTCTCTTCGGGGTTTCCAGCAGGTGATCGCCCTTGAACATGTCCCCCTGGGTAACGGTGAAAAGCTCTTTGGCAGCCTTTTTTTGTCGATCCGCCAAGGCCTGTTGCTTGATTTCCTCGGGGGACAGAAAGGGCGCATCCGGCGCCTGGGGTTGCGCTGGCAAGGTTGCCTGACTTTCCGTACGATCAAGAATATCAAGGAGTACCGCCACCACGTGCTTGCAACCGTCGCCTGGATACGGGCAGTCACAAGAGGTTAGGATGGCGCCGTTTATTTGGACCTTGGTGCAATAATCCCCATAATTTCCATCCACCTCGTAAACAAATTCACCATAATCCGGGTGGTGATCCAGGCAGCGAAAGGCGCCAACGCGGTAAAGGTCTTCCCCTCGCTTATAAATAATCCGGGAGTCCGCAATTCTGGCAATGCTTTGCAGGTCAAGAATGGTCGGCATGGTTAGTTATCCCTGTTTGGGGTGATTACTAGGCGCACAAGCTCCAGCGGGTCAAACTTTCTCCTTGAAGCACCTCAATGACCTGGCGTAAACTCTTGCGCGTCGCTTTAGCACGTTCACATACTTGCCAGCCCCCGGAATGCTCCACTCTACTTGTTGACAATAATAGTGTGTATGTGTATGCTATATACACACCGTAGACAAAGGAGCCAGAACATGCAAGTAGTGGAAAAATTGGTCCGCAAACAATACCTTGTTTCTCCGGTACAAATCAAGAAGCTCGATATGCTGGCGAAGAAGGAAAATGCCTCGGCGGCGCAACTGGTTCGTGCCGCAATCGACGCATATAACCCGGACATGCCGGACGATATGCAAGAATCCGATTTGTTGCATTTTGCCTTGACGAGGGTCAAGGAAGCCATAGCCGACACCCGGGCAACAAGAAAACGTTTAGAACAAACCTTACGGGCGCTGGCCGTAGCCGGGGAGAACGGTTGATGGCTGGCTGGAAAGACCTTTTGATAGATGTTTTGAAGCTCGTGGACGAAACCAAACGGTTGAATAAAGATGTTGACCGTCTGCAAGCACACGTTGCCGATGTGGACAAAAGAGTAGTCCGCCTGGAAACTCTGGTCGAAGTAGCCAAGGTTTCGGCTCAAATTCCACTGAAATCTGACTAGCCGCTCCATCGGGTTACACTCTGACGGACTTCCCCGAAACCTTCAACTTTCTCAATCCAATCGCAAATCTCTTAAGCGTGTCAAGAGGACGGAGTTAGTTTAACAGAAAGGGTGGAACACACCTTTCCCTTGTTCTTCTTCGACCGTTATGAACAAAACTTCATAATAGTCAAGACCATTCTGAAGTCTGCTTCACAAAAGTCAGGAAGCGGGGGTGGCAGTTGCGACTTGCCATTGACAATCCAGCCTGGTTTGGGTTTCATGCCGGTTTCAAGGGTAAACTCCATGGCAGGTAATGCGCATTGAACAAAAAACCGACTCAACCGCGCCGGGTGGCGATCACCACCCTGGGGTGCAAGGTCAACCAGTACGAGTCGGCCGCCTTCGCCAGCGCGTTTGAGGCGGCCGGGCTCACGGCGGTGCCCTTCACCCAGCCGGCCGACATCTGCGTCATCAACACCTGCGCGGTAACGGCCAAGGCCGCGGCCGAGTCCCGGCAGCTCATCCGCCAGGCGATGAAACGCAACCCAACGGCCCGGCTGGTGGTGACCGGCTGTTACGCCCAGGTTGCCTCCCAGGAGATCCTGAACCTTGCCTCTACGCCGG
>DYDL01000478.1 GCA_020717925.1 Desulfocapsa sp. | reverse complement strand
GTGACCGTCATGCGATCTCAGTTTCGCTGGCTGGTCATCTTCTGCTTGGCCGCAGTAGCAGTGCCCGGAGCTGTTTGTGCGCAGTACGGAGGCGCTTTGCACAGCGGTGGCTGGGCCAACGGCATGGGTGTGCCTTTGCCGCCGCGCTCGGTGGCGGGCGCGCCACCACCCGTCACTCTGGCCATGTCGCCCCCTGCGTCATTCACAGCCGGCGGCTCAAACGCCTACGCTTACGTGTATCTGAACGCCCCGCTGTCCGAAGCCAGAGCGAGGGCGCGAATCATCCGGATCAGCGACTCCGTGGTCATCGCGACGAGCGGTTGGACGATTCCGTCGAACAACCGAGTGACCATGTCCGGCCTGACGTTAGGGACCACCTACCGCGTTGAGGTTGAACTCGAAGCGCTGACGCCCGCGTGGTTGAGCGTGCCCTGGGCCACGTTGATCGCCTCGTACGTTCAGCCGGACAAATACAGTCCACCGTTTGACTGGGAGCTGGAGTCCTAAACAGAGCAGAAGGAGATTCGATGGAACAGATCTTTGATGTAGCCCGCAGCTTCGGACTCGGCGGGTTGGGGCTGATGGCGACGATGCTGGCCGTGAAGCTGGCTATCCAGGCCGTCGATCTCATCCGGAGCCAGCAATGGCGACGCAATGGCGGGGGTGGATCGAAGGTCGCGTTCGATGAGCTCAAGGTCGTCTGCCCTTTGGCGCCGGGGCGCCACTCCCTGGATGACGTCCACGAGGTCTTGATCCAGATCCGCAGCGGCATGGAGCGGCTCAACGAGACCCAGAAAGTGATCGAGACGGACATGAAGGACCGCAGCCAGCGCCTGTGCGACATCCTCAGCGCGCTGCGTCTGGAACTAGCCAGAAGGGAGGCCTGAGATGACCAGCAGAGAACTCTTCGATCGGGCGATCGAGGTCGTCTTGGCGCATGAGGGTGAGGAATTCACGGACACGCCCGTGGATCACGGCGGGCCAACCAAGTTCGGGATCGCCCAGCGCTGGAATCCCGATCTGGACGTCAAGAGCCTGACCCGGGCCCAGGCGATCGAGGTCTACTGGGAGCGCTACTGG
>DYDL01000477.1 GCA_020717925.1 Desulfocapsa sp. | reverse complement strand
AAGATGGCCTCCCAGGTGGCGACAAAGGTGAAGCCCTGGGTTATGACCTCATCACCCGGCCCCACGCCCAAAGCGGCCAGGGCCACCTTCAGGGCCGCGGTACCAGAGGTCACCGCCTGGCCATAGGCCGCCCCGCAGTAGGCGGCGAAACGCTCCTCAAAGGTGCGGACCTTATAAATCCCGCGACGCTGCTCGCCGAACTCGTAGCGAAAGAGCACGCCGGTGTCCAGCACCTCCAATATCTCCTGCTTTTCCTCGTCCCCGAAGACCTCAAAGCCTGGCATAGCATCCTCCTCTCATGGCGACCATTAAACGAAACGGGCAAGGAGCGGGCCGCACCGGCGGAACCGCTCCTTTTGTAGAATAGGTCCAATAGGACCCATAAGACCTATGGACTTCTTGCCTTCAGCCTTGAGCTTACACCAGCTCTTTCATAATCGCCGCGCTCACCGCATCGATGGAGGAGCGGCCGTCCACGGAGATGACCTTGGGGCCAGTGAGGGTCTTGAAGAAATTGACCGCCGCCATGGTGCCGGTCTTGTCGTCGTAATAGATGTTGTGGCGTTTGTCGATGGCGGTATCGTCCTGGTCATCGGCCCGGGTCTTGAGCTCGCCGCCGCACACCCGGCAGACCAGCTTGCCCTCTTTTTCAACCGGCTTGATGGCGTCGAAGGCGACATGATTGGGGTGGTTGTTGTCGTTGACGCAGAGCCTGCGGCCGGTGATGCGCAGTTTGGCCACGTCACGGGGCAGCACGATCTCGATGACATAGTCCAGATTCATGCCCTCATCCTTCAGGGCCTTGGCCAGGGTCTCGCCCTGCACCATACTGCGCGGAAAGCCGTCCAGGATCCAGCCCTGCTTGCAATCGGCCTCCTTCAGCCGGTTCAGAATCATGGGGATGGTGAGCTCGTCCGGCACCAGGTCGCCCCGGTCGATATACTCCTTGGCCTTCTTGCCAAGCTCCGTGCCGCCGCCGATGTTGACCCGGAAGATGGCGCCGGACTCGATGTGAGGCATATTGTACTTCTTCTGAATAATGGCACCCTGGGTGCCTTTGCCGCTGCCGTTGGGCCCGAAAACCAAAATGTTCATAGCTGCTCCTTA
>DYDL01000178.1:1831-6279 GCA_020717925.1 Desulfocapsa sp. | reverse complement strand
GACAAGGCCCAGGGCAGGAAGGAGCTCCAGCCAGGCCCCTCTAGAGGCGAATCCACAAAATCTCCCAACGACCGGAAATTATCATGATGCTTGAGTAATGTTGGTAATATGCCGAAAAATATGATTAATAATTAGATACACAGCGTTACGGGACCATATCCCAAGGCAACTTACTTGACAGAGCGCCCATGAAAAACGTCCTGATCAGCCTCCTGCTGCTTGTCGCTCTCCTGCTGTTCGGCACCTCCGGCTACATGCTGCTGGAGGGCAGTTCCTTTAACGACGGTCTGTTCATGACCGTCATCACCATCGCCAGCGTGGGCTACAGTGAAGTCGTGCCGCTGGATCTCGCAGGCCGCTACTTCACCATGGTCCTCATCCTCCTGGGGTTGGGGTTTGTCCTCTTTATTGTCGGCAGGATCACGGAGGCCATCGTCGAGGGTGGCCTGCGGAAAACATACGGGAGATACAAGATGCAGAAAAAGGTGGCCAGCCTGAAAGACCATTTCATCGTGTGCGGCTTCGGTCGCATCGGCAACGTCATCTGCGGTATCCTGAAGGACCATCACCGCCCCTTTGTGGTCATTGAAAGCGACCCGGCCGTGGCCCAACCTATTCGTGACATGGATTACCTGGTGATCGAGGGCGAGGCGGCCGACGACGAGATTCTGCTTACGGCCGGCATCAAGCGGGCCAAGGGCCTCATCGCCACTGCGTCCTCGGACGCCGACAACGTCTACATCGCCCTCTCGGCTCGCGGGTTGAATCCGGAACTCTATATCATGGCCCGCTCCAGCGGCCAGGAAGGGGCCGAGACCAAGCTGCTCCGGGCCGGGGCGGACAAGGTTATTTCCCCCTACTTCATCGGCGCCACCCGCATGGCCCAACTCCTTCTGCGGCCCACGGTGATGGACTTCCTTGATCTCACCATCGGCGCCAGCGGCCTGGGCCTCAGGCTGGAGGAGCTTTCCCTCTCGGAAACATCGCACTGCGTGGGCAAGTCACTCCTTGATTCGCAGCTCCGCAAACACTTCGACCTCATCGTGGTGGCGATAAAAAGGGCGGCTGGCGACATGCTGTTCAACCCCAATCCCCAGACCACCCTTGAATCGGGCGATACCCTGGTAGTTTTGGGCGACCAGGCAAACATCAAGGCCCTGGTGGCGGAGTTGTGATTCTTTTCACCGGGTAACGGCATTGATTAGGGCCAGCATCGGCGGGACAACCTTCCTGGAAAGGGGTGGGCATGGCTGACATCAGCTTGCTATTAGGCGGCGGGGCTTCGGTCTCCGCCGGCCGGTTCGTGCTGAAAGTCTCCAAGGACCGGCTCCAGGCCCTGCTCTTCCCCAAGGACGACCTGGGCATCAAGCCCGAGGAAAGGCAGGCGCTCTTCACTGAGATCCAGGCCAACGGCGTGATCAATGGCATACTGCCCGAGCCCCAACCGCAGGCGGACGGCTCATTCTGCGTGGCCAACGGCCAGGCCCCGCAAAACGGCAAGAACGGCCACCTCCAGCCCCATGTGCGGCCGGCCATGGTGCGCACGCCGAAGGAGAGCAGCGGCGGACAGGGCCATATCGACCTCCGGGAACATGGCAACATCTCCAATGTAGCCCAGGACCAACTACTGCTGGAAAAAATACCTCCTACCGCCGGCGTGCCGGGCAAAGACGTGCTCGGCAACGATATCGCGGCCAAACCTGGCAAGGATATGAAATTTAAAATCGGCCCCGGCGCCTACCTGTCCGAGGACGGCCTCAAGGTCT
Organism: Desulfocapsa sp.; assembly: GCA_020717925.1. GTDB lineage: Bacteria > Desulfobacterota > Desulfobulbia > Desulfobulbales > CG2-30-60-27 > CG2-30-60-27. The sequence continues at coordinate 4,513 of DYDL01000178.1, read as the reverse complement.
ACGCCAAGGCCAACGGCAAATTCGCCATGGTCGACGGCAAGGCCTCGGTCTTTGAAGAGCACGTGGTGCGCGACGACGTGGACATGAGCGTCGGCAACGTCACCTTCGGCGGGGCCTCCCTGGTCGTAGAGGGCGCTGTCCAGGCCGGCTTCCACGTTAAATGTCGGGGCAACATCTCGGTTGGCAAGGGGGTGCTGAGCGCGGTGGTCATGGCCGGCGGCAACCTGACTATCCGCGGCGGCATCGTGGCCGAGGAGGCCAAGGCCATGGCCAAGGGCGACATGGACATCGACTTTGTGGAAAACATCCACACCATCGATTGCGGCGGCGAGTTGGTTATAAACGACTTTTTGGTGCTGGGCCGCCATATCCGGACGGGCAAGAACCTCAAGGCGGTGCAGGGCAAGGGTATCGTCGCGGGCGGCGAGTGTCTGGTGGGCGGCTCGTTGTACGTCAAGGAGCTGGGCTCGGACGATGGGGTGGATACCAAAATCGTCGTTGGGGTAGACCGGGATTTCGAACAACGCAAGGAGCAGACTGAAAAAGATCTGGCCATGTGGAGCGAACGGCTCAACGAAACCCTGAAGAACATCAACGCCCTGCAGAAGATAAAAAAGGAAGCAACCGGCAAACTGGACGAGGACCATGAACGGCTCCTCAAGAAGATGAACGAGGCGATGCCCAGGATCATGGACAAGGTCAATGCCCTGCAGGAAACCCAGGCCGAAATCGAGGCTGAACTGGAACGGAGGGTCACCGAGTGCGTCTATGTCTACGACCGCCTCTTCCCCGGGGTATCGGTGAAGATTGGGCCGGCCATCCGGGTCTTTAATGAAGAAGATACACAGGTCGTGGTGCATTTCGACCAGTCCAGCCGCCAGATCCATCTGCGCAAGATGACCTCGGAGGAGCTTGGCGCCCTAACCGATCCGACGCCGCAAGCATAGCCCCCGGCGCAGGTCGAGAGGCTGTAGCATTTTAGCCTGTTAGCAACTGAAAAAATACTGCGGAAGTTCGCCCTATCCCTATCAGCACTATCGTTTTTTTACCTAACAGGCTACAGACTAATAGTCTAAACACCCTGCTCAGCTAAAATTCCTGGAACTTTTTCATGGCTCATGGTGTCTAATCGGGCAAAGGGATAATAACCATGCCGGAAATACCACACGACATCATCATGGCGGCGGCGCAAGGCGACGTGGCCGCTTTTGAAACCATTTACCGGGGCTGCGCCGGCATGGTCTACACCACCGCCTTGCGCATCACCAACAACCGGGAGTGCGCGGCCGAGGTCACCCAGGAGGTCTTCATCGCCGTATACCGCAAACTGCCTTCCTTTGCCTTCAGGTCGTCTTTCACCACCTGGCTGTATCGGATAAGCGTCAACGCGGCCATCAATCAGGTAAGAAAGAGGGCCATGGAAAAGGGACATACCGTGGCATACGACGAGCAAACCATGGCCGAGCACACAGCAACACCGGCTACCGACGCCCTGGAACGGGAACCGACGCGCCAGTTGATCGCCAGGATGCTGGCAGCCCTGAACCCTGACCAGCGGGCCTGCATCGTGCTGCGCAACATTGATGGCCTCTCCTATGAGGAGATCGCCATCACCCTGAAAATCAATGTCAACACCGTGCGCTCGCGACTCAAGCGGGCCAGGGAAAAACTAATCGCCATGCGGGCCAGGGAGGTGCGCCATGCGGTGTGAACAAATCCAGGAACTCCTGCTGACCGATCATCTGGATGGCCGCCTGCGCAGGTCGGAGCAGGAAAAACTCGCGGTGCACCTGCGGAATTGCACGACCTGTCGCGAGTTTGCAGGGATCGCCAAAGCCACCCTGCTGACCCCCTTTCTTGAGGCGGAGCAGTTGACGCCGCCAGAGCGCGTCTGGCAGGAGGTGCGGCAACGAATCGTCGCCGCACCGCGGCGGAGTTGTAACCCCCTGCGCGCCTTCCTTGGCAAACTGCTGCTACCCCTGCCCGTCGCCCGCCAACCCGCCCTGGTTTGTGCTGGCCTGGTCGCGGTGGCCCTGTTGACCGCCATCCTTATGCGGCCACCATACTATGGCAGCGGCCCAAGTGCGGTCAGTCACGCCAAGCCGATCGACTATGCGGCCATCTTGACAGGGGAGGACGAGGTCGACGACGAAGGCGAAGGATTAGATACGGACATTGAGAATTATTTCCTCTAAAGGCAACCCGTTGCCAACACTCATTTCGCAAAGGAGACTACACCATGAGAACACACCACGTCCGCCTCATCTGTTCCGCAACTATTCTGGCGCTCATGCTGTCCGCCCTCCCCGCCCTGGCCATGGGAGGACCGGGTGGCGGATTTGGCCGGGGACGGGGCTGCAACCCCGAGGCCCGGCTGGAGAAGATGGAAGTGCTCCTCGACCTGACCCCGGCACAGAAGGAACAACTGCAAAGCTTCCGTACCAGCCACCGGGCCAAGGGTGCCACTTTTCGGCAAGAGATGCAGGGTGTGCGCCAGGAGATCCGCGACGAGCTGCAAAAGCCTGCCCTGGACATGACAAAAGTCTCCGCACTACAGACAAAACTGAATGAGCTCCTGGCCCGGCAGGCGGATCACCGGCTGGAGGGCATCATCCATGCGCGCCAGACCCTTACCCCCGAGCAGTTCAACAAATTTATGGTGCTGGCCAAGGACGACAGGTG
>DYDL01000178.1:0-1552 GCA_020717925.1 Desulfocapsa sp. | reverse complement strand
CTTGCCATGAAGATCGCCATATTGGGACTTGCCCAGACCGGCAAGAAAACCCTGTTCACCCTGCTCACCGGCCGCTCCGTGCCCGGAACCCGCAAACCCGGCGAAGCCATCGAGGGCATGGCCGCCATCCGGGACGAACGGGTCGATGCCCTGGCCGCCCTGTACCAGCCGGAAAAAACGGTCTATGCCGAAAACCAGTTCCTTCTTTGCCCCGACATCACCGAGAACAGCAAGACGCGCGACTGGATGGACCCGGCCCGGCGTTGCGACCTGCTCCTGCTGCTGATCCGCGCCTTTGATGCGCCGGAGGTCTTTCACCCGGCCGGCTCGGTTGATCCGGAGCGCGACCGGGCCATGATCGAAACCGAACTCATCCTCGCCGACATGCAGATGGTGGAAACCCGGCTTGCGCGGCTGGCCAAGGAAAAGAAGGGAGGCCGGACCCCGGGCCAGGCCCTGGAGGAAGATATCCTTCTGCGCTTCAACGCGGCCCTGGGGGAGGAGAAACCGCTCTCCACCCTTCCCCTTGAACCCCATGAGGAGCAGGCCATCAAGGGTCTGGCCCTGGTGACCCGCATCCCGGTGATATGCGCCTATAATGTCGGGGAAAACGATATCGGCAAGAAATTCGGGCCCGCTATCTTCACCATTTCCTGCGAGATCGAAAAGGAGATTGCCGCCATCGCGGACGTTGCCGAGCGCCAGGAATTCATGGAGGCCATGGGCCTCACTGAGCCCAGCCTGGATCGGATCAACGCGGCCCTCTACCAGGCGCTCGGCCTCATGAGTTTCTATACCGCGGGCGAGGACGAGTGCCGGGCCTGGACCATCCGCCGGGGCTCCACCGCGCCGGTAGCCGGCGGCAAGATCCACAGCGATATCGAACGGGGCTTCATCCGGGTCGAGGTCATCAAATACCACGACCTCATGGCCGCCCGCTCCGAGCAGGCCGTCAAAAAAGCCGGCAAGATGCAATCGAATGGCCGGGACTACATCATCGAGGACGGCGACATCTGTCATTTCCTGTTCAATGTGTAGATGCTATTGCACGCCATAACGAAATCAACTACGACAACATGGCATCCCTGTACTAATTAACACTTCAATATTCCATCAAAAATCTATTTTTTCAAAAAAATGTAGAAAAAATCGCAAAAATAGGAGTAGGCTTAAGTATAGCAACAAGCGGAAGCCATCGCATACGGCACCTGAAATGGCTTCCGCCTCTCGCATCCGTTACGCTTAATGCTGTCGTTTCCTCTCTCACAAGGGAGATCGATATGCGGCGAAAATTTCTAAAATTTCCGATAACACCCTGGAGGCAACGGGAATGCCTCCAGGGACTCAGGGACACAGCCCCAAGCCAAATTGCTGACTGAATTCGTTGCAGTCTCTAACTGCCCGCTCACAACCCACCTTTGAGGTGCGCCGCGTTCCAGCGTCCACCTCCCTTGGACGCGTTAATCTTCGGTGATCTTTTGGCATTATTGTGGGGGATGGCGAACCTTTCTTTTTCAGGCAACCATCAAAATTGTGCAACTAGCAAAAGGAG
>DYDL01000476.1 GCA_020717925.1 Desulfocapsa sp. | reverse complement strand
TGGCTGGTAGCTGAAAAATGGGTGGGTGAGGAGAATCAGCCTTTCTAAATACCCGCTCCTTGATAATTCTATCTCCGTAAACCGCTGGTAATCCAGGGTTCTCCCCACGCGCGTGGGGATGGTCCGAGAAATTGATGGAAGCGGCGCAGACGTCCGCTGTTCTCCCCACGCGCGTGGGGATGGTCCGGGTTGATGCGAACCTGCCCCTACTGCCACGAGGTTCTCCCCACGCGCGTGGGGATGGTCCGGCCTACGATTCCGCATTGTGGGCCGCTGCGAAGTTCTCCCCACGCGCGTGGGGATGGTCCGACGTCCATCGCTCTGTCTATCCGACGGCACGCGTTCTCCCCACGCGCGTGGGGATGGTCCGGAAGTAGGGCAGTAAGGACAACCCAAGCCGGCGTTCTCCCCACGCGCGTGGGGATGGTCCGGATTGTGGCAGGAGACCTACTGCAGACTCCCTGTTCTCCCCACGCGCGTGGGGATGGTCCGCGTGGAACACAACCAACGGCTCTGGATGGATCGTTCTCCCCACGCGCGTGGGGATGGTCCGACTCTACGCGTGGAGCACAATCTACGGCGTAAGTTCTCCCCACGCGCGTGGGGATGGTCCGGGGCCGGGCGGTGAGTGAGGCTCAACAACGAGGTTCTCCCCACGCGCGTGGGGATGGTCCGTATTCCATGACTGAGCCAGCATTCCGTTGATAGTTCTCCCCACGCGCGTGGGGATGGTCCGTTACGACGGAGTTGAGGCCGTTCGGCGCGGCTGTTCTCCCCACGCGCGTGGGGATGGTCCGATTGACATTCTCGTTGCCGAGAAAAAGAAGCTGTTCTCCCCACGCGCGTGGGGATGGTCCGGCATCCTTCTGTCAGGAAACGATAACCAGGGAGTTCTCCCCACGCGCGTGGGGATGGTCCGCACGTCGGCAACCTAATGCGGCGCGCGCTGCTGTTCTCCCCACGCGCGTGGGGATGGTCCGTTGAGCGTGACATCGTCACCTTTGAGCGCGGCGTTCTCCCCACGCGCGTGGGGATGGTCCGGACGCGGCGTGGGATACCACCAGCGAGGCGTGGTTCTCCCCACGCGCGTGGGGATGGTCCGCAGGGTT
>DYDL01000020.1:19217-27901 GCA_020717925.1 Desulfocapsa sp. | reverse complement strand
CAAAAAGAGAGCACATCTTCTTGTGCATCCATGATTATTATTTTTAATACTGTTGTTTTATCGTTAGGATATGAAAGAAATGAAGGAGGATTGCAAGGGGTTGACTGAGGCTGGCAGGAAATATTCCCTCCGGATCTACGGACTGCAACGAATTAACACGATTTCAATAAGGCAGAAAAACGAATTTAAAAGGGCGGAATTGCAAAGGAGTGCTTTTCGCTCTAGGAGTTTTTATCTTATTGTCTCGTCTTGCCGGTGTCAAGATTTTTTTCAAGCGATTTTTCAAAGGCTTCTCCGGTCGCCGGCCCGGCCAGCAGTTCCGCAAGAGCCAAAAGCTGCCGCCGCGTGCCCGGCCAATCGCCTGAGTTGTCAATCACGTACCGGGCGAGCCGCGCCTTTTCCGGGAGCGGCCATTGGGCCGCCAACGCCGCCTCCGCCTCGGACCTGGACACCTGGTCCCGATGTATGAGACGGGCAATGCACTCTTCCGGCCCCGCGCTTACCACCACAACGACATCAAATTCCCCCTGCCAGCCTGCCTCGAAAAGCAACGGCACCTCGACCACCACAAAGGCCTCGGCCCTGCTTATGGATGCAATCCCGCGGGCAATAGCCTCTTGCACCAGCGGATGCAGAAGCTGATCAAGCCGCTGGCGCAGGGCACCATCCTGAAACAAGGCCCGTCGCAATCGCGCCCGATCCAGTCTCTGGTCGCCAAGAAAATAATGATCGCCGAACTCGGCCGCCATGGCCAACCAGCCGGAGTGCCCGGGCTCCATAAGTTCCCGGCAGAGCTGATCGGCGTCGATGAATGCGCAGTCCAAGGCCGCGCTCAACACAGCGGCGGCCGCACTCTTGCCAGAGGCCATGCCACCGGTCACCCCGATCACCGTCAGCCCGGGACGCCGGAAGCTCATCCGCGCGTTATCCATGCCCTCCCTCCCGGCCGGCCGCCTCAAAGCACCTGAGCCCGCAGCCTGGCAAGAACCTCTAGCATATCCGGATAGAGGGGCGCCTCGAAGGCGACCAGCTCACGGCTCACCGGATGTCGAAATGCCAGCCGGAAGGCATGCAGGCACTGGCGTACTATCCCCAGTGCGCCATAAAGGGAATTCTTTCTGCCATATACCGGATCGCCGGCCACCGGGTGCCCTTTGGCAGCCATGTGCACCCTGATCTGATGGGTGCGACCGGTCTCCAGGCCAACGGCCACGAGGGCAAAGCCGCAAGACCATTTTTCAAGAACCCGCCAGGTGGTCACCGCCGGGCGGCCGGTCTCCAACACCACGGCCATCTTTTTGCGCTGCACCGGGTGGCGACCGATGGGCAGTTCGATGCGCCCCTCCGTGGTTCTTGGAATGCCGTCAAGGATGGCGAGGTAGCTCTTTTCCACCTGCCGTTGCCTGAACTGTTCGATCAGGGAACGGTGTGCGCCATCATTCTTCGCCACCACCATGATGCCGGAGGTGTCCTTGTCCAGCCGGTGGACCACGCCGGGGCGCTCCTGGCCGCTGATTCCCGAGAGGTTGTCAAGCCGGTACAGCAGGCCGTGCACCAGGGTGTGGGTCTGATGCCCGGCGGCCGGATGCACCACCAGGCCCGCCGGCTTGGAAAGCACGGCCAGGGAGTCGTCTTCATAGAGGATGGAGAAGGCGACATCCGCCGCGGGCGTAAAGGAGGAGGGCACCGGCGCCACCACCCGCACCTGAATGCGGTCTTGGTTATGCAGGCGATAACCGGTCTTGCATGCCAGGCCATTGACCAGCACCTGACCGGCCCGGATAAGTTGTTGTACCTGGGAGCGCGTCCAGGCGGTCAGCGGCTCCTGACCATGCAGAAAATGATCCAGGCGCTGACCGGCATCATCGGCAATGACCTCATAGGAGTAGAGGCCGGGCAACGGCTCAGACAAAAATTTCCGCGACCATCTTTTCTATATGCGTTTCCTGGACCTTGTCGGCGATGGCCAGTTCCTTCACCAGCAGACTCTTGGCGGTATCGAGCATCTTGCGTTCGCCGAAGGATAGATCCTTGTCCTCGCTCAGGAGGTACAGGTCACGCAGCACGCCGGCGATTTCATACACCGAGCCGGTCTTGATCTTCTCCATATAATCCCGGTAACGCTGGTTCCAGGGCTGCGAGGTGATCACGACTTTTTTGTTCCGCAGGATGTCGTAGACCTTAACGACCTCGCTGGCCGGGATGATGTTACGCAGACCGACCGCCTCGCTTTTGGAGGTGGGGATCATGATAACCATGCTGGAGTCGAGGATGCGCAAGACATAAAAAGCCTGCTCGTTGTCGCCTATCTTTCTCTGCTCCACCGACTCGATCTGGCCAACGCCGTGAGCAGGATAAACCGCCATGTCGCCGCTTTTGAATTGATTTGTCTGTTTTTTCTTTGCCATGCTCGCAACCCCCAGCCAATGTATTGAACATTTCACCGCTGCTCCGGGCAGGGAATACTGGGAAGCAACGATCAAAGGATCAAAAAAATTATTATACCATATTTTTCAAAAAAAGGAAGGAGCAAGAAAACGACAGGATGGAACAGACGTTAGCGCTCAGCGTTGACAACGTTCATCGCCACCCCTGGGCCGTCCACCAAAACCAGTCTGAGTCCGGTTTCGATGCGCTCCATGGCCGCCGCGATCCGCGCGCTCTCCTCGCTGTTGAACCTGGAAAGCACATAGTGCTCGACCGGCATGGGTTCTGGAGGTCGACCGACCCCGACGCGGAGACGCGCAAAGGCGCGGTCGCCAAGATGATCGATGATGGAGCGAATACCGTTGTGGCCCCCGGCGCCGCGGGACTTGACGATCCTCACCCGACCGACCTCGAGATCGATGTCGTCGTGAATGACCAGGATGCGCTCAACCGGCACCCGGTAAAAACCGGCCAGGGCGGCCACGGCCTGGCCGCTCCGGTTCATATAGGTCTCGGGCTTGGCGAGCAGCACGGACTGTCCCCAGAGATCGGCGCGCACAACCTGCGACTGCCACTTTGATGAGGTAAAAAGAAGCTGGTGACGGCTGGCAAGAAAATCAAGGAACTGAAAACCGACATTGTGCCGGGTCAGGGCGTACTTCTCCCCGGGATTGCCCAGGCCGATCACCAGATGCAGATTCGTTTCACTCACTGATCAGACCAACAGAAAGGCCGGAAAAAGGTTGTCCTTCTTCCGGCCAGGATGCTCTTTAACGACCCACGTCAGGCTCTTTGCTCAGCCCTTCTTGCCCTCACTGGCGGGGGCTGCGGCGCCAGCCGCCTTCTTCTTGCCACCCTCGGCGGCGGCCGCCTCCTTACCCGCGCCCTCTTCCTCGAGTGCGGCCCGCGCAGGCAACGCCACATGCACAAAGACCTTATCGCCGTCTTCGAGCAGGGTGACATTCTTGGGAATAGCAAGATCCTTGCAGGTAATTGCGTCGCCCACATCCAGGGGCGAAACATCCACTTCCAGGTAATCCGGCAGATCAAGCACCAATCCCTTCATCTTGACGGTGGCGAGATTAACCATGACCTCGCCACCCATATCCGCCCCCTTGGCCTTGCCGACCAGTTTCACCGGCACGCGCAAAATCATGGGAACATCCATGGGGATCTCAAGGAAATCGGCATGCACCAGGAAATCATGCACCGGGTCGGTCTGCAGCTCCTTGATCATGGCGTGCCGGGTCTCACCCTTGCCGTCCTTGTCGAACACGGTCAGGTTGATGACGGCGTTGCGCCGCTGCAACTTGATAAGGGAAGTGGAAAATTCCTTGGTGGCAATATCCAGGGCCACGACGCCAACCTTTGGACCATACAACACCGCGGGGGTCCGTCCATCACGCCGCATGGTGCGTGCCGCACCCTTGCCAAAACGGTCCCGCACAGTTGCGCTCAAATCTATCTGAATCATCTCCGCATCCTCCTTGACGTGCGTCATTGCCACGTATTCGTAAAGACAAGCCAAGCCCGCGCTCGGCCATCACAACCCATTACAACAAAACCATCCTTAAAGCCTAAACAAAGAGCGAACTCACCGACGATTCGGAGTGAATGCTCCGGATCGCCTCGGCGAGCAGATTGGAAATAGAGAGCACCTTGATCCGGTCACATTTTTTGGCCCGGTCGTGCAATGGCACGCTGTTGGTCACCACCAGAGTCTTGATGGATGAATTCTCAAGCCGGTCAATGGCCGGGCCGGAAAGAACGCCGTGCGAGCAGCAGGCATGCACCTCGGTAGCCCCGGCCTTCATCAGGATCTCCGCCGCGCCGCAAAGGGTGCCGGCCGTGTCCACCATGTCGTCCAACAACACCGCGACCTTGCCGGCCACGTCACCGATGACATTCAATGCCTGCGACTCATTGGCCCGTTCGCGACGCTTGTCGATAATGGCCAGATCGGCATCAAGACGCTTGGCAAAGGCCCTGGTCCGCTCCACGCCACCGGCGTCCGGTGACACCATGATAACCCCCTTGGGAAAGGTCTGCTTGATATACTCCAGCAGCACGGGAGCGGCATAGAGATTGTCAACCGGTATGTTGAAAAAACCCTGGATCTGGCCGGCATGCAGGTCAACGGTCAGTACCCGCCGCACCCCGACCACCATGAGCATCTCCGCCACCACCTTGGCGGTAATGGGCACCCGGGGCGCCACCTTACGGTCCTGCCGGCCATAGCCGTAATAGGGCATGACCGCGGTGATCCGCCTGGCCGAGGCACGGCGCATGGCATCAACCATGATCACCAGCTCCATGAGGTGGTCGTTGACCGGCGGGCAGGTAGGCTGCACCAGGAAGATGTCACGGCCGCGCACATTCTCGCCCAGTTCCACGAAAATCTCGCCGTCGCTGAACCGGCGCACCTCGGCCGCGGACAGGGGAATACCAAGATAGTCGCTGATATCCCTGGCCATGGCCATATTGGCGTTGCCGGAAAAGATCTTGATGTCGTTGACTAGATCGCGCATAGCCTCACACTAAAAATAAAGCACCGGTGTCGATTACCGGATCAATCACGGAATGCCGCGCCTGCCCGCAACCGGCCAGGCGCTACGAAATGGCTGGGGCGGGAGGATTCGAACCTCCGAATGCAGGCGTCAAAGGCCTGTGTCTTACCGCTTGACGACACCCCAGCAGCTCAAAAGTCATGCCTGCAAAGGCCTGGTCAGAAAGACCTGGCCGCCATGCCGCTTAAGCATGGTGTCCCTGCTGGCAACTGCCTGCTTCGCATCGTGGAAAATGCCGAACACCGTGGGGCCGGAGCCGGACATCATCGCCGCCACTGCCCCGCCGGCCAGAAGTTCTTCTTTCATGGCGCCCACCTCGGGGTGGCGCGGCAGGGTGACCGACTCCAGATCATTGAAAAGCTGCCCTGCGTCCGCGCCGCGTTCGGGCAAAACAGACCCGCCATGCCGCGACACGCGGCCTAACTTATATGGATTGCCCCTGGTTGTCAACGCAAAATTCTCGTAGACCCACTTTGTCGAAACCGCAAAGCCGGGATTCGCCAGGACTATCCAGCAATCATCCATGATTGCGGCCGGCTGAAGAATATCGCCGATGCCGGTTGCCCAGGCGGCCGCATGTTCGCTAACAAAAAAGGGCACATCCGCCCCAAGGGTCTTGCCGATCTCCCGCAGCCGCTCTTCGGAAAAGCCGGCAGCCAGCAGGGTGTTCATACCCGTAAGGACGGCAGCGGCATCACTGCTGCCCCCGCCGAGACCGGCGGCCACGGGAATCTGTTTCTCCAGGCGCAGGTCCACCCCCTGTTCGCTGCCAAGGGCCAGCAAAAAATCCCGGGCCGCCCGGTAGACCAGATTGCCCTCGTCGCAGGGCAGATCAACACCAGGACAAACCAGACATATCCCAGCCTTCTGCAGCCGGATATGGACGCGGTCGGCAAGTTCGACCTTCTGCATGAGGGTCTCGATCGCATGGTAGCCGTCCGGCCGCCGGCCGAGAACCCGCAGAAAAAGGTTGATCTTGGCCGGAGCCGCCACCGTGATCTCGGCCACCAAGGTCATCTCCTCATCCGCTGCCGGCAACCTGGGGTTTACTTCCTGACCATCACGAAACGGAGCCGCAGATCGTGCAGAATGTTGTCAAGCAGGCCCGCCTCTTCCTCGCTCAGGTTGCCGCGTGTCTTCTCCTGCAGGAGGTTCAGCGTATCAATGGTATGCCGGGCCAGCATCAGATCCTTCTGCTTCTTGCCGGTCGCCGGGTCGGCCAACTCTCCCATATGGAAGAGGGCCGCGGTGTTCAGGGAGAGCACAAACGCCTCAAAGGTGACGTCGGGCATGACGCACTCGCCGTCCTTGTGGATCATGCCCTCTGGACAGATCTTCTCTTTCGCGCCCCGCTGCTCTTCGCTCATTTTTTGCCTCCGCTCCGCGCGCGCAACAACCGCCCCGCTCAACCCCCGACCTGGGGAAACTCCAGGGTCATGGCGGCCTCGATTTCCTTAAGCTTCAAAACCTCGTTGAGCAGCTCCTTGCCGACCATGGTATCGGTATTCAACAAAATAATGTTGCGCTGCTGCTCCGGCTCACGGCCCACGGTCATCCTGGAGATATTGATGCCGGCCTTGCCCAGGGTGACGCCAAGATTACCTATGACGCCGGGCACGTCATTATTGTAAACAAACAGCATGGGGCCGGCTGGCAAGGCCTCGAGTCGGAAGGCATTGAGGCGCACCAAACGCGGTTCGTTGCGACCGAACACCGTGCCGGCCAGGACATTCTCGCCCTCCGTGGTTTTGACCCGGATGGAGAGGAGATTGGTGAAATCATCCACCTGGCTGGACTTGGACTCCACCACCCTGATGCCGCGCTCCTTGGCAATGAGCGGGGCGTTGACGAAGTTGACCGCATCCTTCAGGATGGGGGTGAAGAGCCCCTTCAAAAAGGCCACGGTTATGGGGCTGGTCTCCAGTTCGGCAAGGTCGCCGTTGAACTCGATGTTCACCTCCTCCACTCCGCCCTTGGCGATCTGCATGTGGAAGGCGCCGAGCATGTCGGCCAGGGTGAGGTAGGGGCCAACCTTGGAGAGCACCTCGGCGCTCACCGACGGCACGTTCACCGCATTGAAAACCGTGCCGCGCAGCAGGTAATCGGCCATCTGTTTGGCAATGGCCACGGCCACGTTCTCCTGGGCCTCGGTGGTGGAGGCGCCCAGGTGCGGGGTGCAGATGAAGTTGTCGAGGCTCAAGAGCGGGGTTTCCTTGGTGGTCGGCTCCACGGCAAAGACGTCGAGGGCGGCGCCGGCGATCCGGCCGGTGGTGAGCGCCACGTAAAGGGCCTCCTCGTCCACCACGCCGCCGCGGGCGCAGTCGATGAGCATGGCCTCCTTCTTCATGGCCGCAAACTGCGCGGTGGAGATGCAGTTCTTGGTCTCCTTGGTAAAGGGCGTGTGGATGGAGATGTAATCCGCCCGCTCGCAGAGTTCCTGCATGCTCACCAGTTCGATGCCCAGCTTCGCCACCAGTTCCTTGGGCATGTGCGGATCAAAGGCAATGACCTTCATCTTGAGCCCCATGGCCCGATCCGCGACAATGGAGCCGATGCGGCCGATACCGACGATACCCAGCACCTTGCCGGTAACCTCGCGGCCCATGAACTTCTTCTTCTCCCACTTACCCGCCTTCATTGAGGCGGTGGCCTGGGGGATATTGCGGGTCAAAGCCATCATCATGGAGATGGCGTGCTCGGCGGCGGTGGTGGCGTTGCCATCCGGCGCGTTCATGACGATGATGCCGCGCTTGCTGGCCGCCGGCACATCGACATTGTCCAGGCCGATACCGGCCCGGCCCACGACCTTCAGGTTGTCGGCCGCCGCGATGATCTCGGCGGTCACCTTGGTGGCGCTACGGATTACCAGGCCGTCATAGGCGGGGATGATCTTCTTCAGTTCCTCGGGGGCCAGACCGGTGTTGATGTCAACCTCCAGGCCGGCCTCACGCAGGATCTCCGCGCCGATCGACTCCAGGTTATCGCTGATGAGTACCTTCATCGCATCTCCTTATGGGGCATGGAAAAGGGGCATTTAAAAAGGCAACCGCTGACCCGCCCATTTTTTTTGGGAAAAGTAGTGAATATGCTTGTACCATAATTATTTGTCAAGCACAAACGGCGACCGATCGGACCGGTCGGGCAGGTCGGACAGGACAAAAAAACCGGGCTCCGCCCCGTTAAGCCATGGGGGCCATCCGGGCGGTTGCCGCGCGAATCCAGCTTGATTTTATCGCCTGAAAATTGTAGCCTTTTTCACTTTGCCGGGCAATCCTGTCCAGCCACTTCAATCGCCCTTCCGGTTCCCAAGGGAAGGTGGAATAGCCATGACCATTGAGATCTTCGATACCAAGAGCGGCCGCAAAGCCCCCCTGGTGCCCCTGGAAGAGGGGCATGTCCGCATGTACGTCTGCGGCATCACAGCCTATGACTACTGCCACATCGGCCATGCCCGCTCGGCGCTGGTCTTTGACATGATGGTGCGCTACCTGCGTTACCGGGGCTTCAAGGTCACCTATATCCGCAACTTCACCGACATCGACGACAAGATCATCAACCGGGCCCGGGAGCAACAGACCACGCCGGAAGAGCTGGCCGAACGCTTTATCCGCATGTTCCACGAGGACATGGAAAGCCTGGGCGTGGCGGCCCCGACCATGGAGCCCAAGGCCACCGAACATCTGCCGCAGA
>DYDL01000020.1:13476-18972 GCA_020717925.1 Desulfocapsa sp. | reverse complement strand
GGCTGGCACATCGAATGCTCGGCCATGAGCCGGGAATACCTGGGCGACACCTTTGACATCCACGGCGGCGGCAAGGATCTCATCTTCCCGCACCATGAAAACGAGATCGCCCAGAGCCGGGGCGCCACTGGTGGTGACTTTGCCAACATCTGGGTGCACCACGGCTTTGTCACCATCAAGGACGAGAAGATGTCCAAGTCGCTGGGCAACTTCCTCACCATCCGCGACGTGTTGGCGCGCTATGAGGCGGAGACCCTGCGACTGTTCATCTTCTCCACCCAGTACCGCAACCCGGTGGACTTTTCCGAGGAGGCCATGGCCGCGGCGGAGACCGGGCTGAGAAGACTCTATGCCTGCCTGGCGGAGATCGCCGGGCTGCCGGCAGCAGGACCGGCGGACAAACCCGGTGTGGCCACCCCGGCGGAACATGACCGGATCAAGGCCATGGCCGAGCGCTTCCACGATGCCATGGACAACGATTTCAACACGGCCCAGGCCCTGGGCCAACTCTTCGAGGCGGTGAAGACTTTGAACCGCATCCGTCAGGCCCTGCCGGGCAAACCGGCGGCGGGCGATCTCACCCTGCTGCGCCAGGGCGCCGCGAGCATCAGGGCGTTGACCGCCATCCTCGGCTTGCTTGGCGAGGATCCCCTCTGCTATACTGCAAGAAAACAGGCGGACTTCTTAAAGGAACACGGCCTTGAAGCCGCGACTATCGAGGGGTTGATCCAGCAGCGCAACGCGGCCCGGGGTGCCAAGGATTGGCAGCAGGCCGACGCGCTCCGCGATCGACTTAAGGAACTGGGCATCGAGATCCAGGACAGCGCCGGCGCCACCACCACCTGGAAAGTCCGGCTGTAACCTGCCAGTCACGGGAAGGTGGTGGCCGGACAAGGAGGCTACAATGCTTCGCGCACCCGCCGTTGCCGACCAATTTTACCCTGGCGATCCCGCCCTCCTGCGGACCACCCTGGCTGGGCTCATCCCCGCCAAATCTGGTGCCGAAAAACGCCCCGCCCTGGCCGTGATCGCGCCGCACGCCGGTTACATCTATTCCGGGGGTGTGGCCGGCGAGACCATGGGCAGTGTGATCATGCCCGAAGACGTTCTCATCATGGGTCCCAACCACCACGGTCGTGGCGCCGCCGTGGCCTTGATGGACAAGGGCGAATGGGACATGCCCATGGGCCGCGTGCCGGTCAACCGCCAACTGGCCGCCCTGCTGCTTAAACATTCCACGCTGATCTCCGCCGACACCATGGCCCACCGCTACGAACATTCCCTCGAGGTGCAGGTTCCCTTTCTGCAATACCTGCAGAGCGAACTCACCATCACCCCCCTGGTCTTGTCGCACCTGCCCTTCGCCAGCCTGCGGGAGCTGGGCCGGGCCGTGGCCGCGGCCATCCGCGAGTATGGCCGGCCGGTGCTAATCGTGGCCAGCACCGACATGACCCACTACGAATCGCGTGAGACAGCCAGCCGCCAGGACCACCTCGCCCTTGATCGCATCCTCGCCATGGATCCGCAGGGGTTGTACAACACCGTCATGACCTACCAGATCAGCATGTGCGGCATCATGCCGGTCACCGTGGCCCTGGCGGCAGCCCTGGAACTGGGCGGCACCAAGGCGGAACTGGTCCGCTACACCGACTCGGGCGAGACCAGCGGCGACACGCGGCAGGTGGTCGGCTATGCCGGCCTGATCATCACCTGAAGCAGCCGTAGCAACCCAGCATATTTCCCTTGACTTTCCGGGACCATTTTTCTATTTTTGCCATCTTCAGAACAGCAATGGGGGATCGTCTAATGGTAGGACTGCAGACTCTGACTCTGCCTGTCGAGGTTCGAATCCTCGTCCCCCAGCCATGAAATCGCAAAAGGGTTTAGCCGATCAGGCTAAGCCTTTTTCCTTTTGTGCTTCACCAGGTGGCGCGACCAGCCCCATGCGCAATCATGCCACGGACATCGGCAGGTCAGCAGAGGAATTTTGGTGCGTATTGCAATAATCGGCACAGCCGGCATTGGCAAAACGACTCTTGCCTCTGCCCTCAGTGAGATACTGAGCCTGCCTCTCATCAAGGAAGATCTTGGGGAAGTGGTGCAGGCCGTCTCCCTCCTCAACGCACCTCATCCCGCCCCCGTTGGCCAGGGCAACCCGATCGAGATATGCCGCAACGCTTGTCGCCGTTGGCTTGCCCACCGTCAGGGTATTCAGGAAAAGTTGCCTGGCTTTGTGCAGGACCGCTGCGCCATTGATATCCTGCAGCGCTGGCTGCTCCTCAATCTGTCAGAACAAGACAACATGGCCACCCTGGAGATAATTCGCCAGACCAGGGCTCTTGTCAGCACTCTTGACTGGGTTATCATTCCGCCGTTCAACATGTCGCTGGAAAAAGAGAACGAAGCCAGCCTGACAAGAAGCCACTCCCTCAGCCTCCTCTTCAGAGGCCAAAGCCTGACGATTGGCGTCGCCCAGATGTGCGTTCCGCGGAACAAACTACTCCTGATACCAGCGACAGTACGAAGCAGACAGGAAAGAATCGATTTCGTGTTGGATAGAGTGCGGCGGGGTGGACGCGATATTTAACCCGTCGGTCACCAAATCAGGGCAGGCCGCCGAGGTAGTTGAACGAGCCCAGCCGGGCGGCCGCTCTCCCCTTGCCGGTGAGGAGCCGCCCCAAGTTTTCCATCTCCCGGCGATCCGGCCGGAAGAGGGAGAGATCGACCACGCCGTAGGCCATACCCATGGCGGCCAGTTCGCCAACATGGCCCAGGAGTGAGAAGGGCTCCTTGGGCAGGGCCAGGGTGACATCACCTTTACGCTTCAGTACAAAGGTCTCATCCTTGGGGCTGACCAAAGGGGCGCCGAAGTGGAACCAATCCGCCGTGAGGCGGGCGGTAAACAACGGCGGCAGGCCATAAACGGTAAGGCCCATTGCCAACCCGGTGCGCTGCGCCACGGTGCTCCGCAAATTCTCCCGGTCCGTTTCCATGGACATCTGCCCATGCGACATGCCAAGGCCTTTGCATACCCCCAGGGCCATGGAATTCAGAATGTTCAAGGAATAATCCCCAGCCAACTCCAGCCCGGAGCGACCGGCAAAGAGTTGCATCTGCCCGAGATGGCCGATCTGCCAGCGGTGCTGGCCCTGGCCCCAGAGCAAATCAATGGCCTGCCGATAGAAGCCGAGCCGCTTCTCCTCAATAATGGCCGGCAGTGCCCAAACCAGGTTGTTCCGATACGGCGCCAAGGCCTTGGGCAACCGCTTGCGCTGACCCAAGGTTTGCTGATTGAGTTCCACCACCAGCACGGCGGGGGTGAAGGGCAGCGCAAGCTGAAGAAAGCGCAGGTCGTCGACACGCAGCCATAGAGGCAAACCGGTCCTGGCCCTGCCCGCCTTGTTACTGGCCGGCACGACCCTGGTCATGAGCGGTTTGAGCAGGCGAGCCAGGAATGCCTTGTTGGTCAGGCTGGCGATCTTCTGGCGCTGGCGGGCCGGATCGATCCTGTTTTTGTCTATCTTGCCGCCCCGCCGTTCCAGCACATCCACCTTGAACAGGGTGTCGCCAACCTCAAAGGGTTCGGGCAGCTCCATGGTCACCCTCGCCCCGGCCGTACCCTCTGTCACCGCTTTGCCGCCAACCATGAGGCGCTGCAGGGTAAAGGCCAGACGCTCTCCACTACCCTCCATGTGCAACCGCAAGCGGTCACCTACCCGCACGCCCTCCTTCAGCACCAACTGAGCACGACCATCCTGGCCACTCTCCTTGATCTTGCCCAGGAAAAGGCCGATATTGCCAGAGTGATAAGGTGAGATGATCGCCGCGGCGTCAAGGCCCGGAAAGTAGCCGGGCGAAGGTTTCCGGCCCATGGCCCCGGCCAGCACCCCATGGGCCTCGGCCAGGGCGGCGGCGTCGCCGGGGTGATCCAGGGCGAGGCGGTAGCCGCGCACCACCTCGCGAACGTAGTGGACGCTGCGCATGCGGCCCTCGATCTTGATCGAGTGTACCCCGGCCTCGGCCAGGGAAGGCAGAAAGTCGAGACCCTCCAGGTCGTTCATGGAAAAAAAGTATCCCGAGGCGCCGGTCCTGCCCTTGCCACCGTAATCGTAGCGCCGCCGGCAAGGCTGCACGCAGCGGCCGCGCAAGCCGCTCTTGCCGCCCAGGTAGCTGCTGAACATGCACAGGCCGGAATAGCTGAAGCATAAGGCGCCATGCACAAAGACCTCCAACTCCACCTGGGGATTACTACGGCGGATGGCACCAATCTCGCGCAGGTCCAGCTCCCGGGCCAATACCACCCGGCTAAAGCCCATGGCCGCGAACTGGGCCACGGCCATGGAGTTGTGGGCGACCATCAGGGTGCTGGCGTGCAGCCGCAGGCGAGGAAAGAGTTGTTGGGCCAGGGCATAGACCCCCAGATCCTGCAGGATGAGGCCGTCCATGCCGATCCCATCGAGTACGGCCAGGATTTCCACGGCCTGGGGAAGCTCCTCCTCCTTCATCAGGCTGTTCATGGCGGTGTAGACCTTGGCCCCCTGTTGGTGGGCAAAGGCGACCATGGCGGCCAACTCCTCGTAGCTGAAATTTCTGGCCAGCGCCCGTGCGTTCAAGAGCGGCGCCCCCACATAAACAGCGTCGGCCCCGGCGTCCACCGCCGCCTCAAAGGCGGCCACCGTGCCGGCCGGCGCCAGCAGTTCCATGCTTTTTTCACCTTTCACCTTTCACCTCTCTTCAGTTCCAAGCTCAAAGCTGAAAGCTCAAAGTCCAATGAAAACTTCCATAGCCTTTCAGCTTTCAGCTTTGAGCTTTCAGCTTTTCAAGCTTTCCCCTTTTCTTCGAAACACAAATACCAGCACAATCCCGGCGGCAAAACCGCCAATATGAGCCCAGAAGGCCACGCCACCCTGGCCGGCCGGGCCCACGTTGACCAGTTGGACATAGCCTTGCACGAACTGGAGCGCAAACCAGAACCCCAGGAAAACATAGGCCGGGATCTCCAGGGTGTAGAAGATGATGAACAAGGGCACCAGGGTAAGGATCCTGGCCCGCGGATAGGAGACGATATAGGCGCCCATTACGCCGGCAATGGCGCCGCTGGCCCCGATGAGGGGCATGGTGGCGTCTGGCGCGGACCAGGTCTGCGCCAGCACCGAGGCGACCCCGCAGAGAAGATAGAAGATCAGATAGCGACCATGCCCCATGCTGTCTTCGACGTTGTCCCCGAAGATCCAGAGCATCCACATGTTGGAGAGGAGATGGATCAACCCGCCATGCAGAAACATGGAGGCAAGCAGAGGCAAAAACCGGCTCAGGTTAAGGAAATTTTCAGCCTGGACGGCCAGATAACGGGCCGGTACAAAACCATACTCTGCCAGGAAACTCTCGTTGCCGTGACCCAGTTGCACCTCATAGGCAAAGCAGAGGATATTGAGGATGATCAGCCAGAGCGTGACGGCAGGGAAGGAGTTGGCCGGATTAATGTCGCGGATGGGG
>DYDL01000020.1:9922-13273 GCA_020717925.1 Desulfocapsa sp. | reverse complement strand
TTGCCCCCGGGGGTAGCCTCGCAGCCCACCCGGCCGCCATGGATCTCGACCACCTGCTTGACAAAGGCCAGGCCGTGCCCGGTGCCGGGTTGCTGCCGGACGTTTTCACCCCGGTAGCCGTCATAGAATATCTTCGCCACCTCAGTTTCGCTCAAATGCGGGCCGGTGGTATAGACGTTGAACTTGACGCCTGCCTGACCCGGCCCGAAGTAATCGGCCAGCACCTCCCGGCCGTAGGCCATGGTCTTCTTGGCTTGTCCGTTTTGGTCAATAAAGGTCTCGGCGTATTTCGCGGCATTGGAAAAAAGGTTGTCGTAGACCTGGGCCAGCAAACCCACGTCCACCATGATGGGGAATTCCTCCTCCAGCATGTCGTGGGGCTGCTCAATGGTAATGCCACGCGACTCAAAACGGCTGCGGTAATAATCGAGCTGCGGCGTAATGATCTCTTTTTCCACATAACAGGACTTGGGCCGAAGCACAAAATGTCCCTTGCTGAAATGGTCACGTCTGAGCAAGCTTTCCAGGCTCAGGGTATAGCTGGCATGATGACTTTGCAGATCATGATGCAGACGCATGAAGTCCTTCTGCATGGCATTGATGTCAAAAAACAATTCATTGCATTCCTTGCTTACCGTGTTGCATGCTTTACAAAAAGATTGCAGCCGCTTGCCCAGGCATTCTATCTCACCTATTTTCTTTTTCAGCCGGTTGAACAGATGCCGGAAATAGATGTTTGGAATAAGGACATTGTGCTCTATGTCCCGCACCAGATTGTTGATGAATTTCAGGTGGTGGACGTTCTGCCGGGCGATCATCCGGTTGTGCAGATTAAAACCGATGCGGTTGGCGTACTTCAGCAAAAAAAACCGGTCATCCTGGGAAAGCCGCTCCAGGGGAAAGACCTCGAACATGCCCAAGACTAGACTCTGGTTGGGCTGGGCCGGCTTTTCCTGGGCATCGTTGAGTTTACGCCGGATGGGCAGGACGTATGAACCATCGGTCTCGTAAGGCACGTCGGCAAGCCGGACATGGGGTGACGGCAATTGCGGACCGGTGTTGATGCCGGTAAGGCTCGAGCAGACAAGACTGAGTTGGCCATCCTCCTCGTCGATGATGAAAAGGTTGCTCTCCAGAGCGAGGAACTCCAAGGGCAGGGTCACGCAGACGCGGAAAAAATCCTGCAGCGTATCATACTCCTGGGCCAGGTCGAAAAAAGTACGCAGCAGATCGTTCTCGGCCCGGGAAAAATTGTACCGGACGTAATCCGTCTTTTTCTCCTGGATCCGGTCCCGCATCGGCTCAAGATCAGGAACCAAACCGTCGAATCGATCCATGGTCTCCTCGCACCGCCAGCCATCCGGTTACCTGCCGGCAAGGGGGCTGCCCCAACTCAGCCGATAGACTCCAAGATCACTTCGTCAACTTTACCCTTTTCCTTGAGTAAAACATGCACATGCTCGTCAACACTGACCTTTACCTGCCGGCCGCTGAAATCGGCCTGGATGGGCAATTCCCTGCCCCCCCGGTCGATGAGCACGGCCAACTGGATGGCCCGGGGCCGGCCGAAATCCATGATGGCGTCCATGGCGGCCCGGATGGTGCGGCCGGTGTAAAGCACGTCATCAACCAGAATAATGGTCTGCCCTTCGACGCCAAAGGTGACATCGGTCTTCTGCACCACGGGGTTCTGGGTGGCCAGGCTCCAGTCGTCCCGGTAGAGGCTGATATCCAGGCTGCCCTTGGGGATCTCCCGGTTCTCCTTGGCCTGCAGAATGTTGCGGATGCGGTCGGCCAGAAAGACGCCGCCCGTGTGGATGCCGATGATCGCCAGTTCCTCCAGCCCCTGATTGTGTTCCAGGATCTGCAGGGCAATCCGGTTCAGGGAGCGGTCGATATCCGCCGCGGTCATGATTTTTTTGCGTTGTGCTGCCATGTTTTCCCCCTTGCCCACGCCTGACTGACTCACACAATAGGTATACAGGCTGTAGCGGTTTAGGCTGTAGCTTCTTGTGCCTACAGGCTACAGCCTACAGTCTACAGCCTAACATTCTAAACAACAATCTATTCCTTATCCTGACATATTGTCAAGCTGAGAAAACAACAGGGCTAGGCGCCCCACCAGTAATCCTCGCCCCTGGCCGCCACCAGGTTGATGGCCTCGGGGTACGCCTCGCATTCAGCGGCAAAAACCTTGACGGCAATCTCCTCCGGACGGTCGCCCTCGGCCAGTGGCACGCAACGCTGCACCACGATTGGTCCTTCGTCATAAACCTCGTTGGCGAAATGGACGGTGCAACCAGACACCTTGAGCCCCCGGGCATGCACGGCCCGGTGCACCGCCATGCCGTAGTAGCCCGCCCCGCAGAACATGGGGATCAAGGAGGGATGGATGTTGAGCACGGAGCGCTTAAGATGGGGTGGCGGACTGTAGAGTTTAAGGTAACCGGCCAGACAGATCAGGTCAACGTCATGGGCCGCGATGATCCGGTTGCTGGCCTCGCTGCCCTGGGCATGAAAGGCCGGGTAGCCGTACTTCCTGGCCTTCGCAAGCCCCAGGGCGTCGGCCGCGTTGGAGAGCACCACCTTGATCTCACCGTTCAGGGTGCCAGCCTGGATGCGCTCATGAAAGTTATCGAGGGTACGCCCGGAGCCCGACAACAACACCGCCAATTTCCTCATCCCCGCCCCTCCTTCAGCCATGAACCTCTTCCTTTCAGCTTTCAGCTTTGAGCTTTCAGCTAAAATAACTATCCACCTCAACGTCCACCCGGCCAAGCCAGGCGGCGATGGCGGTATCGTAGCCGCTGGTCAACTGGAAGACCTTGACGGCCAGCCGGAACCTGGTTTTCAGGGTGGTGTTGCCCGTTTCCCTGATCTCGGCCAGCACGGCCGCATAGTCGGCCGGATCAACCAGCACGGTGATGTCATGAAAGTTCTTGGCCGCGGCCCGCAGCATGGTGGGCCCGCCGATATCGATGTTCTCGATGGCATGGGCCAGGGTGCAACCCGGCTCGGCCACCGCCTTGTCAAAGGCATAAAGATTGACGGCAACGAGGTCGATAGGCTTCAGTCCGTGCTTCTGCATCTGGTCCAGGTGGGCCGGGTTGTTGCGCTGCGCCAGGATGCCGCCATGCACCAGGGGGTGCAGGGTCTTCACCCGGCCGTCCAGCATCTCGGGGAAACCGGTGAACTCGGCCACATCCTTTACCTGGATGCCATGGTCCCGCATCTTCTTGGCCGTGCCGCCGGTGGAGAGGATCTCCACCCCCAGCGCCTGCAACTCCTTGGCAAAATTCTCAATGCCGGATTTGTCGGTAAGACTGATCAACGCCCTGGTGATTTTATTCA
>DYDL01000020.1:4493-9684 GCA_020717925.1 Desulfocapsa sp. | reverse complement strand
GCCTCCACGGCCGGACCCCGGCGAACGCCCAGGCCCAGCACCTTAACCAGAAACTCCACCTCATTACAATGGATGCGCAACTCGTCGCCAATCTGGACCTGCTTGGCGGGCTTGGCGCGGGCTCCGTTCAGGTGCACCCGACCGCCAGTCACCGCCTGGGAGGCCGCTGACCTGGTCTTGAAAAAACGGGCGGCCCACAGCCACTTGTCGAGGCGGACTTCAGTGCTTACCTGAACTGGCATGCGCTTCTCCCAAGATGACCGCGAGCAAAAACCGCCCCCACTATACCGCCTCGCTCCCCACTCTTCAAGACAACACGGCGCTGACCAGAAAGTTGTTGGCTTGATGGAAAAAAGGGGGTAAATGCTGAAGTCAAGCGGCAAGATGCCTGCGCCACCTCTGTTTCCTGAATTCTGGCTTCCCTCCTATGAAAATCCAATCCGTCGGTATTCAGGATATCCGCTACCCAGTTAAGATCAGGGAGAAGTCCGGTGCCCTGCAGGATACCGTGGCCAGCATCAGCCTGCAGGCCAACCTGCCCCGCCGTTATCGCGGCTCCTGCGTTTCCACCTTCATCTCCCTGCTGAACCGTCACCAGGAGGAACTTTCCGTGGCCGTCTTTCCGGCCCTGCTGAAGGAAGTTCGCCAGGAACTGCAGGCCGACGCGGCCCACATCGAGATGACCTTTCCCTACTTCATCGAGAAAAAGGCGCCTGTTACCGGTACCCGGAGCCTCATGGAATATACCTGCCGTTTTTCCGGAGGCAGTGGTACCGCCGACAGCTTTGTGCTGTCGGTATGGGTGCCGGTCACCACCCTGTGCCCGTGTTCCAAGGAGATCAGCGCCCACGGCGCCCACAACCAGCGGGCCGAGGTCAACCTCAACGTCACCTTCACCGGCTTTATCTGGCTGGAGGATCTGATCCGCCTAGTGGAGTCCGTTGCCTCCTGCGAGGTCTTCGCCCTGCTCAAACGGCCGGATGAGAAATTCGTCACCGAACAGGCCTACGCCAACCCCATGTTCGTGGAGGACGTGGTGCGCCGGGTGGCCGAGTTGGCGACCGAGCACCCGGACATCACCTGGTTCTCGGTGGACGTGGAGAGCTTCGAATCCATCCACAAACACAGCGCTTACGCCTTCGTGGACAGCGATGAACTCAGGTAAATAGGACTGATCGGACCTATCCGACCTATCGGACCGATCTTTCCGGGGCCATCATCCTCTCCCGGCCGCTCTGATCAACAACCCGCACCCTGGAGAACCCCGCCCTGGGCAAACGCACGAGCAGGCATGGGCTGGTGAGCATCTGCGGGACGAGGGCGCCGGCCGGCGGCTCATTCCAGGTGACGCGGAGTGTGGCCGTGCCGTGGTCCACGCTTAAGTCGCCGCTGGCCAGGCTCAGAGAAAAGCCAGCCGTGGGCTTGTAACCCATGGCTAGGCAGAGCACACCCTGGCGGCTGAAATCCACCGGCGCCAGCCCCGACGCACCGCCCGGCTGACTGGCCATAATTTTTTGCAGCATGACCTGGTACTCGGCTTCATCCTTTACCCAAGTTGCGCCAGCCTCCTCCGCCACCCCTCCGCAATCCAGGCTGGCAAACAGGGAGACGACCTCCAACACCGGCGGGGAAACCGCCGGAGCCGCGCCGCTTATGGCAACCAGGCCTGCCAGAAAAACCGCTGCCAAGAATAACTTTTTCATCACCCCCCTCACTTACCCGGAGACCATGAGATCACTTGCCACCAGGACTTGCCGCCAGTGCGGATGTGGCCGGGAGCGGAGCCAACAAAAAACTGGTTGCAAAATTCAGATGCGCAAGGTTGCTATCGGTAACCGTAACTACTTGCGGCAGCCCCACGGTTGGGTATTCGCCGCAAGCCTCGCCGAGATCACAGGCCACGCCATTGTTATTCGAATCGCTGGTGGCCACAATTATGTAATTGCCCGCCTTAACCCCGGTAAAACTATAGGTGTATACACCATGGACATTGGTCGCGGTCTGGGTAGCCACCCCCGCCTGGGTGAGTGGATCAACGAGCAAAATATACAAAAACCCGGTATTGCCATAGGCGGCCGCCTGGCCGCTCTGCGCCATGGTGACGGGAAGATGCAGCGTGCCACCGTTGGTGGAGGTGAAGGTGATCTCGGCCGAATAGTTGGCCGCCACCAGGCCAGTGCGGTCCACGGTAACGGTGTATGTGCCCACGCCGTTGACGACATCGCCTAAAGGTGACACCGTCAACCAGGCAGCGTTATCGGTCACGCCCTGTACCACAAGAGTGCCAATACCCGCATTAGCAACCGTGACTGTAAGTTGGGTCGTGGCCAGGCCAAAAACCAACTGGTTGGGGGTCACCGAAAGAATGGGGGTCTCAAGGCCGCCAGCAGCAGCCAGCAGACTGGCCTGCTGCACCGCCTTCAGGGCGTCTATCAGACCATAACCGAACTTGTCATCCCGCACCGCGGCTCCATTGCCGGCGAGGTCTTCGGTGATGGCACCGCTGGCCAGCAGGGTATCGAATTGGTCCGGGGTAAGGGCCGGATAAATGGATTTCATGAGCGCCACCACGCCAGCCACATGCGGCGTGGCCATGGAGGTGCCCGCATAAGATGCGTATGTTGGCTGGCGGGTGCCGCTGGAGTCGTCGGCACAAGTAGAGTAAACCTTCGTGGCGCCGCCGCCAGGCGCGGCTACGTCAACGGTGGAGCCATAGTTGGAATACGACGCCTGATTCTTGTTCCTGTCCACCGCCGCCACTGACACTACTCCTGCATAGGCGGCGGGATAACTCGGGCTGGCTGAGTGTTTATTGCCCGCGGCGGCCACAACGATAACCCCGGCCTGACGCACCGCATTAAAGGTGCTCTGTTCCACCGAGGAATAGCTGCCTCCGCCCATGCTCAGGTTGATGACGTCCGCCTTGCGGGGCGGGACAGTGCCTGAGTCGTTGGCCAGTCCAGCGGCATAACGAACCCCCTGCATAACATCATAGCTCGTGCCGCCGCCTATTCCCAAGACGCGGACCGGCATGATCTTGCTGTGCCAGGCGACCCCGGCCACGCCAAGGATGTTATTGGAGACAGCGGCCGCGATACCGGCCACATGGGTGCCGTGAAAACTACCTAGGCCACTCGGTAAACCATGATCGCCTGGGTCATCTGGGTTAGGATCAATGCCGTTACCATCGTTGGAAGTCGACAAATCACGGATAAAATCATATCCCGTGTCAAGCAGGTTGGCAGCCAAGTCCGGGTGGGCCATGAACACACCGGTATCGACCACGGCTTCAATCACCGCGCCAGCGGCATCCGTGGTAACTTCCCAGGCTTGGGGCAGGTTAATAAGCGGAAAGTTCCACTGCAGCGGGTATGATGAATCGTCAGGAATAACAAAAGGCTTACGAATATAGTTGAGACTGGCACTGTCCACGTCGGCCCTGCGCCGCGCCTTCTTCAGTTCGCGGATAGTGTCCAACCTGGCCCGCATCTCGTCACTGACAACGCTTGCGCCCAAGGCATGGTAATCATCAACGCCCCCTTGACCGGCGGCAGACAGCCCCATTCGCATGACTCGCCCCGGAGCGCCGGCTCGACCGACAAGACCCAAGGCGACGGCCCGATCATGCAGGCTATCATTCACACCAGCCGACCGCTGTTTGTCCATAAAATGGACAAGAATTTCGCCGGGCACGAAATCATCTTCCAGCCGCAACGCTTCCTCCCCGACACAAGCAACCGTTGGCTGGCCAACGGTCAGCACGTAATTGGAGGAACCGTTCTCCGCCTCAACCTCGATGACATAATCCCCGTTCTCCGCCACGGTGATGGTTTCAGTGGCATTATCCCCCAGCGAGGAGGCTACTGTCTGGTGATTGCCATCAAGCAGAAAGAGGTTCAGATCAACCGCGCTGGGCGCTGTGACGGAATAATCGCTGATAGACAGGGTAATGCTCTGACCGGCGGCAAGGGTGACCAGGTAGAAGTCGAAATGGTCCGCCTCGTAGGCAAAGGTATCGCCCGCTTTGCCGGTGGCCGTGGCGGTGGCATAGCCGCCCACCACGGCCGGATTGGGCAGTGCCTGGGCATGGTCAATATCGTTGTTTGCCGTGCAGGGGGCATTTGGGTCATTAACATCACTATCCATGACCGCGAAGTCCGGGGCCGAGATCTGCCCGCTCAGGACAGCCAATGTCGGAGGCGGCGTCGGCGTTGGCGTCGGAGCCGGTGACGTGGCGGCCGGGGCCGGGCCGCCCGACCCGCCGCTGCACGCAAAAAGCAGGGCAGCGGCCAGCAGGAGAAAAAGCCTGACAACCAGGTGTGGACGCATGACCAACGTACTCCTCGTTTTCGCACCGGCTGGGCCCCGCCAGCATTTATGAATCCAAGCTACCAGATGAACGGAGATTTCCTAGCTGGACAAAATCGGTTGGCGCCGCCAGGAAAGTAAAAGCAGCCCCAGGCCCACCACGACGAGCGGCAAGGAAAGTACCTGGCCCATGGTAAGCCAGTTACCGGCCAGATAGCCGAGGTGCGCATCCGGCAAGCGGACGAATTCGACGAGAAAGCGGAAGAGGCCGTAGCACAAGGCAAAAACGCCGGAAACCGCCATGGTCGGCCGTTTGCGGTTGGAGAACAGCCAGAGCACGACAAAGAGCACCGCCCCCTCAAGCAGGGCCTCGTAAAGCTGGCTGGGATGACGAGGCACACCGCCGGCGCGCGGAAAAATCACCCCCCACGGCAGGTCCGTGGTCTTGCCCCACAACTCACCGTTGATAAAGTTACCAATGCGGCCTGTGCCCAGGCCGATGGGCACCAGGGGCGCAACGAAATCCACGGTTTCCCAGAACCCCTTGCCAGCCTTTCTGGCAAAGAACCAGATGGCGACAAGCACGCCGAGAAAGCCGCCGTGAAAGCTCATGCCACCATGCCAGATCTTGAACAGCAGCAGCGGCTCAGCCAGAAAATCTTGCAAGGAATAGAACAGGATATAGCCCAACCGGCCGCCCAGGATCACACCCAGGCCGCCGTAAAACAGCAGATCGTCCACCATCGGGAGTCGCCAGCCCGACCCTGGCCGCCCGGCCCGCCGCCGCCCCAGATACCAGGCGGCCATAAAGCCCACCAGATACATGAGGCCATACCACTGCACCTGCAGACCAAAAAGGGAAAAGGCGACCGGATTGAAGTTT
>DYDL01000020.1:0-4029 GCA_020717925.1 Desulfocapsa sp. | reverse complement strand
GCTCAACCCAGCAGCAAGCATGATCAAACTCTTCGATGACACGCAGTTGCGGTCGCTTAGCATCAGGAAACCGCGCCTGATAAGAGGCAGCCACTGCTCGACCCACGTTGCTGTCCTGGCCGCCGACGAAATGCAGTTGCGGCAAGTCGGCAAGCAGAGGCCAGGCATCCGCCGGATTGAGCGAGCCGGTCAGGGGCGAAAGGCGGTGCAGTTTGGTCCAGGCCTGATGGTCGAGATTTCCCGCCACCGTCACCAGGCGCGTCACATCGGAGCGTCGCGCCGCAACCAGGGTCGCTATCGCCCCGCCGCCGGAATAACCGACCAGCACGACCTCCCTGGCCTGGAAGCGCTGCTTCAGTTGCGTCACGGCCTGACTTGCGGCCTCCACCACCTCTTCCGCGAAACGGCGCTCCGTCCACCAGGTTGACGCACAATTGCGGGCATCAACGCCTTCGACATACTGGCATGGCCGCGCCAGATAAGCCGCGGCCCCTTGCGGATGGCGCAACGCCAGCTCAAGGCCGACGGGCCGCAACGGCGTTGGATCAAAGGAGGCACGGAAAGAGCTTTCCCAGGCCAGGCCGTCGCCCTCGATATAGACGGTCAGGGTATCGCCAGCCGGCGCTTGTTGCGGCACAAAACCGGCCAGCGTAAAAATAGTGGTCGGCAGGAGCACGCTTTCCCAGCCGGCCGTTGTTACCAGACGCCGGGCTGTTTCCCGGCGCAGCCCGGGCGACGGGATGGCAACGCAGCTACTCAGCAGCAACAAACCGATCAAGCCGATTAAGCCGTTTAAGCCGCTCAAACCGCTCGCTTACGCGCAAGAGACATAAGGGACGCAAGGGGACATAAGGGCGATTGCATCGATCCCGTCCCCGCCTTCAGCCTTCAGCCTTTGACCTTTCACCTTTCACCTTTCACCTACTTCCCCCCACCAAATCCCCCAGAGCCTCCAGCAACGGCCCGAGGTGCTGCTCGTACTTGCGCCAGCGATCGACCGAAGTTTTATAGATCGGCTGCCGCACCTGAGTGACGCTGGCGGTACGGATGTTGCGTTCGGTCTTATGAAAATCGAGGCAGGCGCTATCCCACTCCAGGCCGCAGTATTCCAACAGGGCGCGGGCCTGCTTCTCGTGGTCGTCCACCAGTTCCTCGTACTGCACCTCATGGAAGGATCCGGCCGGCAGTACCTGGCGCCAGTGTTCCATCAGCAGGGCGTAGTTGCGGTAATAACGGCCGATCTCGGCCAGGTCGTAGCTCTGGTGCTGGCTCTTGTTAAACAGCCGGGAGAAGGCCGACAGGCAGGTATCCACGGGATTACGCTTGACGTGGATGATCTTGGCGTTGGGCAACATCAGATGAATGAGTCCCAGGCAGTTGAAGTTGGCCGGCATCTTGTCGGTGATGCGCTGGGCTTCGGGGTTGCGGCCCTTCAGCCCCGCCACGTACCTCTCACCCAAGGCTTTCAGCTCCTTTTTGGTGATGCCCTGCATCGCCAGCGGATAGCCACCGTTGTCCCCTTCCCTGGGATGGTTGGCCAGATCGAGCAAGTCGGGCAATTCACCGGCGCCATGCACGAGCGGATGACTGGCGATGATCTGTTCGGTAAGGGTCGTGCCGGAACGGGGCATGCCTAAAACAAAAATAGGCAGATTGGACTGGCACGCCTTACCGCGCAAGCGATCCACGGTTGCGCGGCTGAAGAAGGCCCGGATGTTCTCGCACGCCTTGTCATTATCGGCCGGATTGTAATGAATCCGTTTTCGCTTCAGGCGGCAGCCTTCCATATAATGGCGGAAGGCGAGGTCATACTGCTTGGTGTCGTCATAGCACTTACCCAGGGCGAAATGCAAAGGCAGCGCCTTTGTCTCCAGCATGGTGTCGAGCTTGCCGGCCTCCTCGATGAGCGCCGCCATGTTCTCGTCGCCTTTCTTGACCTTCTTGACCTGGGTGAGTCCCAGCCGCGCCCCCAGGTTGGTCCCATCCAGGCTCAAGGCATGCCGGAAACTGGCCTCGGCCTCATCAAACATGCCCTGCTCCATCAGCAGATGCCCTTTGCCGAGATAGACACTGAGCAAATCAGGGTCTAGCTCCATCGCCCTGGCAAAGGCCTTTTCCGCCTTGTCCGGGTAGCCGGCCTCGGCATAAATCCCGCCCAGCAGGCTATGCACCGCCGCCTTCTCGGGGGCCAATTCCAGCGCCTTGGCGGCCATGGCCTCGGCTCCGTCCAGGTTCTTCTGCTCCTGATAGAGTTTGGCCAACCCCTGATAGGCCTCCGGATAGTCCGGCTTGAGCGCCAGGGCGCGCTTGAAGCCAACCGCGGCCTTGTCGAGCCGTTCCATGGTCAAAAAGGCGGTGGCAATGTTGCAATGGGCCTCGGCGTATCTGGGTTTTAGTTTGATCGCCGTAAGCAGCACCTGCACCGCCTCTTCGGGACGCTCACTCTCGGTGAGCACGGCGCCCAGGTTATTGATGGATTCCAGATGCTGGGGCGCAACCTCCAGAACCTGGCGATAGAAGGCGATGGCACCTTCCTTGTCCTTGCGGTCACGGCGGATGCTGCCCAGGTTGTTCAGGGCCGGGGCCAGCCTAGGATCAAGGGCCAGGGCCTTGCGCTGGCAGGCCTCGGCCTTATCCAGTTCCTTGCGGTCGTAGTAGGCAATCCCCAGGTTACTGTGGGCGGTGGCTGATTTCGGCTCAAGGGCAACAGCCTTTTCACCATGACTAACCGCCTCGTCCACCTGTTTCAGAAGCCGATACATCTCCCCGAGGTTAGAATGGAAGTGACCAGAGGTGGGCAGGTTCTCCACCGCCTGGACCAGCAGTTGCACCGCCTGCTCGGTCTTGCCCACCTGATGGGCGATCACCCCGAGCAGGTGCAAGGCCGCCGCGTGCTTGGGCTTCACCTTCAGGATCTGCCGCAGCAGCACCTCCGCCTCTTTCAGGCGGCCGGCGCCCTGATGCCGCGCCGCCAGGCGCAGTGCCTTGTCAACGGTGATTTTGCCAGCAGTCGCCCGGTTGGCGAGGGCGGCGGAACGGGGCGGGCCAGCGGTTTTTTTAGTCATAATCCACGGTTAAGTAAAGGGTTAATATCATATAAAAACAGGCGCGCCAAGTCTACAGAAGGGGCAGAAATTCGTCAACAAGGAAATCATGACGAACAAATTCTGATCATGCCCGCAAATCAAAGCTTGACTATGACGCAAACAAAGTGATATTTTTGGAAAATGGGAGAAGTGAGCCTCTTGCAAAAGTCTTGCAAAATGGTTTTGTCATTCCCCCAAAAGTGGGAAATCCTGTCTTTTAAATTAGGTGTGCGCTTGCTGGATTCCCTTTTTTACGAGAATGACGACTTTTGCAAAAGGCTCAAATTGTGATAGTTCCATTAACAAATAATAGGGGAGGTAGAGAATGAAAAGGCGCTTTTATTTGCGTGCGGCCATGCGGGCCGCCGCGGCCATGTCACTGGTCGCGACCTGCGCACCATCCACGGCTCTGGCCACGGACACCATTGTCTCGTCCGCGCAAACTTCTAACATTGGTCTGACCGGGGTGGACACCCTCACGGTCACCAGCGCCGGTTCGATTGAGGTGGGAGGCACCTATGATGCCGTTGCTGTCGACGGCGCCGCCACTGCTGTCTCCATTGACAACAGCGGCACGATTTCCGCCGAGACCGGCTATGGGATCTTTGTCGATGGCGCGGAAGGCGCCACTGGCACCATTATCACCAATCAGGCCGAAGCCTCCATCTCCGCCTCCACCTATGCCATCTATTTTTCCGGTGACCTGGATGGGACTCTTACCAACGATGGCACGATTCTGGCAGCAGCAACATCGGAAACCTCCAATACTTATGCGGTCGGCGTTTATGTCGGAGGCGACCTGTCCGGCGACCTGACTAATAACGGATCCATCACCGCCAGTGCCGAGACCAGCAGTACCCCGGTGGCCGCAAACGGCATCCTGATTAACGGCGATATTACCGCCACCGGTACACTGACCAACAGCGGCGACATTACCGCGACC
>DYDL01000475.1 GCA_020717925.1 Desulfocapsa sp. | reverse complement strand
GTCCGCCTGGCCCCATCAAGACCATGGACGGCAACGAAATCGGCCGGCACGCCGGCATCGCCAACTATACCGTGGGCCAGCGCCGTGGCCTGGGGCTGCCCGACGCCACGCCGTACTATGTAATAAAGCTTGATGTGGCCAGCAACACGGTGGTGATCGGCAAGGAGGCGGATCTCTGGCAAAAGGAGGTTCGTGTCGGGCCGGTCAACTGGAATAGCGGTCTACCGCCAGCGCTGCCGGAGCGATTTCAGATCAAACTACGTTCCCGCCACCAAGGCGCATCCGCCACCGTCCACAAGGAAGAAAACGGAACCACCAGAGTGCTCTTTGATGAGGCGCAACGGGCCGTAACCCCAGGGCAGTTCGCCGCCTTCTATCAGGGTGACGTTTTGCTCGGCGGCGCGGAAACCCTGCACTGGCGTTAGGAGGTGACAGAAAAGTCCCAGATGCATGCATATTTTGATGAGCAATTCAATCTGACCACGCAACAGCAGAAGCGAACATTTGCTCGACACAATAAGCGAATTACCCATGCAGGTCGGGTTCGCCCGCCCCCTCACCCAACACAGCTACAGGGCTGCCTGTTCCGGAGCTATATTCAGGCGCAGACCTACCCCATGTAACAGATTGAACAGGGTGCGGATTTCCGGGTTTCCCCGACGTGACAAGGTACGGTACAGGCTTTCGCGGTTTAGGTGGGCCTTGTCCGCAACCGCTGCCATGCCGCCATTGGCCTCGGCCACGTTGCGCAACGCCAAAAGAAAGGTTTCCCGGTCTCCCTCTTCGAGTGCCG
This sequence comes from Desulfocapsa sp., assembly GCA_020717925.1. Classification (GTDB taxonomy): domain Bacteria; phylum Desulfobacterota; class Desulfobulbia; order Desulfobulbales; family CG2-30-60-27; genus CG2-30-60-27. The sequence goes on along the minus strand of DYDL01000475.1, from coordinate 317 downwards.
CATTCAGATATGCCGCCGCTTCCACCGGGTCTTTCAATGCCTTGACCAAGTCTCTTTGGTATTCGGTTATATGTGCCATGCTGAGCGTCTCCTTCTGTGGTCATGCAGAAAGCCCGTGGCCTGGGCGATGTCGCGTCTCTGCGTGCCTTTGTCGCCGCCGACAAGAAGCAGGATGAGTCGGTTCTCTTCCTTGGCAAAATAGACACGATACCCAGGCCCGCAGTCGAGCCGTAGTTCCCATACACCTTCACCAAGAAGTTTGTGGTCGCCCAGGTTGCCCAGGCGCGCACGGTCAAGCCTGACACGAACCTTTGCCC
>DYDL01000474.1 GCA_020717925.1 Desulfocapsa sp. | reverse complement strand
GCTCAGTCAGTCCAATGCCACGGTCTTTGGCGCCGGATCACGGATCAAGGATCTTGTGGTGCGCCTGTGTGAAAAACTGCAACTGGCGAATTCCTGGGAGTATGAGATCGCCGCTCTGATGTCTCAGGTCGGCTGTATCACCCTACCCACCGACATCCTGCACAAACTGTATGCTGGCGTTGAGCTCACGCCTGATGAGCAGCGAATGTATGAGCGGCACCCTGAGGTTGGACGGGAACTTTTTACCCATATCCCGAGGATGGAAGTTGTCGCCGCCATGATCGGCATGCAGTTGCGGCGGATGGATGAATATGTAAATGAGACGGTTACCTCTGACGACGAAGAGGCCTGTCGGGGGGCCCAGATGCTGAAAGTGGCCATTGATTATGACCTGCTCAGTTATCAGGGACTAAGCCAAAGTGATATCCTGCAGCGCATGAAAAAAATGCGTGGGGTATATAACCCGGAGATATTGACGGCCCTGGAGGAAATGGGGGTTACAAAAATACAGGGTAGGGTTGTTAATCTCATGGTGAAGGACATTCAGACGGGAATGGTGGCCGAGGAAGACGTCTTTGCCAATAATGGCGTTTTGATTATTCCCCGTGGGCAGGTAGTGACCTGGCCTATTCTGCAAGGGCTGGACAATTTTTCCAAACAGGTCGGGATTCAAGAGCCTATTTGTGTACGGATAGGGGATATTGAAGAATAGGGGCCGTAAGAAACGGCTCCTCGTTCTGTAGGGTTTCACTGATCCCAGTAACAGTATAACGTGCCTAATGCCATTTCTAAATCAAGATGTACACGAGGCGAAAACGAACCGCGACGAAGCAGTAATGAGTACGGTGAGGAGTGGCGCAGCGCATTCAACGATGTGAACGCTTGATTCAGAAATGGGATAAGAAGACAGGATTGAGAAGAGAATAGCTCGAAAATTGAGGTGGATATGAAAAATCAGCATTTCCCCGTTTCCCTGTTCTCCGGCCTTCTTTGGATGTTTTTTTCCCTTTGTTTCTTCTTTGTTCCCCCCTCATCTCTCTCCGAAACAGTAAAACATGGAGACCTGCCGGTCACAATCAAGATCGGCGTCCTGGCCCTGCGCGGCAAAGACAAGTGTCTGCAACAGTGG
>DYDL01000177.1 GCA_020717925.1 Desulfocapsa sp. | reverse complement strand
AACTGAAGATGCTGTTGCCCATGCAGCCCCCGGTCGCCATGATCGTCTACGGTGAGGTCACGACCGTGGAAAAAAAGGACGACAGCGTTACGAACGGGGTAAACTTTGTGGCCATTGATGAAGAACTGCGAGACGAAATCATCCGATTCGTCTTTAAAACGCAGCGGGACATGCTCCGCGAAAAACGTAAGTGAGGATATAACGCATGTTCACCATAATAGGAATGCTCATCGTTCTATCCACCGTGGTCGGCGGCTACATGTTGGAACATGGTAACATGCATGTTCTCTTCCAGCCGATTGAGTTGCTGATCATCGGCGGGGCGTCCCTGGGATCATTCGTCATCGCCTCGCCCATGAAAATCATCAAGGCCGTAATCGCCAACTTGATCGGCATGCTCAAGGGCAAATCTTACAGCAAGGAAACTTATATAGAGACCTTGATGCTTCTGGGAGAGATCTTCAACAAGATCCGCAAGGAGGGGCTTATCTCCATTGAGGGAGATATCGAGGAACCCGAGAAAAGCAAGATTTTCAGCAGTCATCCGACGATTCTTAATAACCACCATGTGACCACCCTCATCACCGACACCCTGCGGATGGTCATGACCACTGGCATGAGCTCCCACGAACTGGAGGCCCTGCTCGACGCCGAACTGGAGGCCATGCACGAGGAACTGATCGTGCCGGCCCAGGCGGTTAACGGCGTGGCCGACGGCATGCCCGCCCTGGGAATCGTGGCCGCGGTACTGGGCGTCATCATCACCATGGGCAAGATCAGCGAGCCGCCCGAGGTGCTGGGCCACAGTATCGGCGCGGCCCTGGTCGGCACCTTTCTTGGCGTGCTCCTCTCCTACGGTTTTATCGCGCCCATGGCCAAGAGCATGGAGTACATCGCCAGCGAGGAGAAGGACTATCTTAATGTGGTGAAGATGGCCCTGGTCTCCTCGGCGGGCGGCGCCTCGCCGCAGATCGCCATTGAATTCGGCCGGCGGGTGATCCCTGGCCATGTAAAACCTTCATTTGTCGAAGTTGAACAGGCCTTCAAGGAACTGCGGAAAAAGTAATGGCTGAAGAACAGAAAACCATCATCATCAAGAAGGTCAAGAAGGGCCATGGCGGCGGTCATGGCGGCGCCTGGAAGGTTGCGTACGCCGACTTTGTGACCGCCATGATGGCCTTTTTCCTTCTGCTCTGGCTCTTGAGCATGACCTCGGATGTGCAGAAGGCGGTGCTTTCACAATACTTTGAACATTTTTCCCTGTTCGACACCTCAGGCAAGTCCTTTATGATGGAGTCGTCGGACACCGGCGTGCAACCTGGTCAAGAGCAAATGAAAAGCGTGGAGGTAATCGAAACCGCCAGCGAACTCGATGCCACCTCCACCGAGGAAATCGAGGCCAAGTTGACCAAGGCGGTACAGGAATCCCTGGCCGAGGTCAAGGATCATGTGATGGTGGATAGCTTTGCCGGCGGCGTGCGGATTCAGATCGTGGATCTGGAATCCAGCCCCATGTTCCCCTCGGGAAGCGCGGTGCCAGAGCCAAAGGCCAAGGAAATCATTCAGGTGGTTACCGCCACTCTGAGAGGCATCCCCAACAAGATAGCCGTGGAAGGTCATACCGACGCGGCGCCCTTCCGCACCGGACAGATCACCAACTGGGAACTTTCCACCGGCAGGGCCTCGGCCGCCCGGATCGAACTGGAAAAAAACGGCATCGGCTCCAATCGGATAGCACGGGTGGTAGGCTACGCCGACACTGATCTGCTTGAAAAAAACAAGCCGCTCGACCCCCGCAACCGCCGAGTGAGCATAATCGTGCTGGATGGCAAACCCGCCAAGGCCGCCGCGCCGCCCGTCAGCGCTGAGCCGGCAAAACCCTTGTCCAGCGCGCCCGCGCCCACGCCAGGCATGGTAGACATCGCCCCTCGCCTCGCGCCGGCCAGATAGCCGGTCGCACAGAACTTGCCTAACTTTGCCAGCGGCCAAGCCTCATTCAGCATCGGGCGCAATAGATTGCAAGGCAGGCGAGAAGCCTTTAGCCTTCAGCTCTGCGCATCCAATACCTTCCTCACCACCTGCGCCAACTCCCGAATCAACACCGGTTTCATGACATAGGCCTTGATCCCAAGCGCCTTGGCCTTCTCCTCGTTGACCGACTCACTGAAGCCGGTGCAAATGATAATGGGGATATGCGGCCGAATGGCCATGATCCGCCGGGCCAGTTCAGTGCCGTTGATATCCGGCATGGTCATGTCGGTAATGACCAGATCAAAGCTGCCAGGCTGCTCTGTAAATCGCAGTAACGCCTCGCGGCTGGAGCCAAAAGCGACCACCTCATAGCCCAGACCTTCCAGCACGTTCTTCTCCAGCCGGACAATGATTTCCTCATCGTCCACCGCCAGGATCCGCTCCGAGCCTCGCGGCAAGGGCGTTATATCAATTTTGCCTTCATCCTGGCCGGTTGCCTGCGTCTCCAGCACTGGCAGAAAAATCTTGAAGACCGTGCCCTTGCCAAGGTCGCTGTATACCGAAATATGACCGCCTAAGCTGTTCACAATACCGTAGACAACCGATAACCCCAGCCCGGTGCCCTCGCCCTTTGCCTTGGTGGTGAAATAGGGCTCGAAGATCTTCTCCATGGTGGCCTTGTCCATGCCACAACCGGTATCGCTCACCGCCAGTTGCAGATAACGGCCAGGTTGAATGTTCGGGGACTTGGTCATGACGTCTTCCTGGTCCAACCGCACCGGCTCCAGGGAGACATCAAGAATCCCATTGCCGCCGCGCATGGCATGGCTGGCGTTGGTGCAGAGATTCATAACGATCTGGTGGATATGGGTTGGATCGGCCAGAACCTCATCGCAACTGGTGTTGATGTTTTGCCTGATCTCGATGGTGGAGGGAAGCGAAGCCCGCAGCAGCTTGAGCACCTCCTTAACCACATATTGAATGCGGATCGGTTTTTTTTCCTGGCCGCTCTGCCGGCTGAAGGAAAGGATCTGCTGCACCAGTTCCTTAGCCCGATTGCCGGCGGCCAGCACCTGCCGCAGGTCGCCATGGGCCGAATTTTCAGCGGGAATGGCCAGTTGGGCCAATTCGGCATAGCCAAGGATAGCGGCGAGGATGTTGTTGAAATCATGGGCAATGCCGCCGGCCAGGGTACCAATGGCCTCCATCTTCTGGACCTGTTGCAACTGAGATTCGAGTTTCCGCTGTTCCGTAACATCCTTGGCAAAATGGACAATGCCGCGAATGGAATGATCGTCATTGAAGATGGGTGAGGCGGTCAGCAAGAAGGTCTTGCCGAGATCCGGGTGGATGATTTCCGCGGCATAGCCGGTAAAATCATGGAGGGCCCCGAGCGCCAGGCACCCATCACAGGCAACGGCCTGGCCGCGAAACAGTTCACAACAGTGTCTCCCCAGCACCTCGGCCGGCGTGGTTTGAAAGGCCTCATAGGTGGCCTTGTTACACATAGTAATCCGCGCGGCGGCATCCTGAATGGTGACGATATCGTCAATGGCGTCAAAGGTCCGGGCCCATTCGTCCCTGGCCTTGCGGAGTTCATCATCGGCGCACTTCCGTTCTGTGATGTCGCGAATGATGCCGGCATTGCCGATGACCCGGCCGCAGGCGTCCAGCAGCTTCATGGCCGCCATCTCGCCGAAAAAAATCTCCCCGCTTTTTCGTCTGAATTCAGTCTCAATCATCAAGCCGTCAACCGGGTCATGCTTGGCAAAAATTCTTTGTCCCGTATCTTCGTAGCCTGCGTCATTGGCATAGAGGAACCTAGTAGTACGGCCCATGATTTCATCGATTTCGTAGCCAAAGACCTGGCGCAGGGCCGGCTGGTTGGCATTCACGATATGCCGTTTCGGATCGGTCATGACGATGACATCGCGCATACTGCTGAACAGGCTCGCGAAACAGCGCTCGCTCGCTTCGATTTTGGCCCTGGCCTCTTCCAACGCCTGCATCTTCTCCTGCAGTTTCCGGGCCACGCTGGAGTCGTACATCAGGAGCAGCGTATTCGACTCTTCCACCGGGGCGATCGGCACCGGCAGTTGATTCTGCCCGGCAGCCCGCACCACCTCGGCGATGATGGCAAGGAATTCAGCCATATCCATCGGCTTCACGATATAACGCGAGGCGCCCAGGGCCATGGCCAGTTGCTCGTCTTTCTGGTCCGTATAGGTCGCGGTGTAAAAAACAAAGGGAATTTTGTTCAGCCCTTGGTCGTGCTTCACCGCGGCGCAGAGCTTGTAGCCGTCCATTACCGGCATGAGGATGTCGGAGATGATAAGATCAGGCGGCGCCTGCCTGGCCTTGGCCAGGGCATCCGCGCCGTTTACGGCCACCGTCACCGTATGGCCGGCGCCCTCCAGGGTCTTCTGAAGAACGAGCCTGGAATCGGCATCATCTTCAGCTATGAGGATGTTCATGGATTGCTCCTGCTGCAAAGTCGACGCCTTCTGCCGAATTTAATTAAGTATGCTACGAATCTCATTGATCACGGTCATGGGATCAATAGGCTTCTCGATATAGCCGGTGCATCCCGCCGCCAGGAGCTTTTCCCGATCGCCACTCATGGCGTAGGAGGTCATGGCGATGATCGGCACGCCAGCACTCACCTCGGAACAGCGTATTCCCTTCAGAACCTCGGTGCCGTCCATGTCCGGCAGTTGGATGTCGAGGATGATAAAGTCCGGCTTGGCGCTGACGGCCAGGTCGATGCCCCTCTGGCCGGTTTCCGCCCCAATTGTGGCAATGCCATTCTTGTTCAGGATGAAACTGATCAGATGCATGTTGTCCGGGGTATCTTCAATGATGAGGGCTGTGAGCATTGCCTAACCTCCGTTATTTCCGTTCCATTTCCAAACCAACCGGCACTTGCAACCTAAACGTACTGCCCTTGCCCTCCCGGCTCTCCGCCGCCACATCCCCGCCCAGCACCTCGGTGGCCAACTTTTTGGTGAGATACAACCCCAGGCCGGTACCGGGCACGATGATCTTCCTGGACGATTTCAGCCTCACAAACGACTGGAACAGCTTAACCATGTCCTCTTGCTTTATGCCAACCCCGGTATCGCTGACCGCGATCTCGACCCAGGCCTGGCCCATCTCCCTTTTACTGGTACTCCGCACCTTGGCCTCAAGCACCTTTGCCTCTACCCGCAGCGTTCCCTGCTCGGAAAACTTCACCGCATTGCTTAAAAAATTAAGCAGGCACTGCAACAGTCGTCGCCGGTCACTCTTCATCTGGATGGGCGTTGCCGGGAGAACCTTGATCAGTGCAAGTCCCTTCTCGGCCATTTGCACCTTCAGGCTCTCGCAGGCCTCGTCAATGACTGCGGCCAGAGGAAATTCCTCCACCACGGCATGAATCTTGCCAGACTCGATCTTGGCGATATCAATGACATCGGTAATCAGGGCAAGCAGGTACTTGCCGGCCCGGTAGACCCTGGTCAACTGGTCACGCTGCTCGTCGTTGATCTCGCCGGCCAGGCCTTGCAAGAGAAGGCCGGTAAAGCCGATGATGGAGTTGAGCGGAGTGCGCAATTCGTGGCTCATGGAGGCAATGAACATGGATTTCAAGCGGTCCAGTTCCAGCAGCTTGGCATTGGCGGCTTCCAGATGCTTCTTGGTCTCATACATATCCGCCAGCAGGTTCTGCAGTGCGCCCTTGGATTTATCAAGATCCAGGGTCCGTTCCCGGACCAGTTCCTCCAACTGATCGCGGTAGCGGCGCAATTCCTCCTCCGCCTGCCGGTATGCGGAGACGTCCTCCACGCTGGACCAGATGCACGGCACGCCGGCCCTGGTGATGATCCGGCCCCGCAGCCGCACCGGCACCAGATGTCCGTCTTGGTGGATATACTCCTTTTCGTAAGGCCCACACCACCCCGTGGTCCTAAGCGCTGCAAGTTGAGCCTCTTCCAGCGGGGCATATTTTTTGGGCGTGATGTCCCATAATGGTAAGCGCATGGTCTCAGCCACGGTCCGGCCGATGATCGCCGCATAGGCCGGATTGATGTCGAGCAGGCGGCCGTCCATGGCGCACAGGGCCAGGCCCATGGGAGCAAGATCGAAAAGGGTGCGGCTGTAATCCTCGGCCTGGCGCAACTCATCAAGGATCTTCTGCCGGTGGTCGGCCATGCGGCTGATCAATCCGAACAGCAACGCAGCGGTGGTCAGGATGAAAAACCAACCCTTATAGGTCTGCAGATGGGAGAGGGTGGCCTGATCCGTGGTGAACCAGAAGACAATGGTATCGGAGAAAAGAATCCACAGGAGACCGAACAGCGCGTAGAGGAGCACGATGCGTAAGGGCGTCCAAGCGCCGGTATCGGTGGTGG
>DYDL01000473.1 GCA_020717925.1 Desulfocapsa sp. | reverse complement strand
GGCATGCTCCATCATCCGCACCCGGTCGCCCAGGATCGCGCCGCCGGAGATGGGCGAGGAGGGGTCAATGGCGATGATCCCCACCCGTCGCCCTTCACTCCGAAAGCGGGAAATGAGCCGCCCGGTGAGGGTGGATTTCCCCGCCCCCGGCGGCCCGGTGATGCCAATGACGGTCATCCCGTCAATGGGCTGCGGGTCAAGGGCGGCGAGAAGCTGCCCGGCGCGCGGGTCATGGTCTTCCACCAGAGTGATGGCGCGGGCGATGGCGCGGGCGTCGTGGGCCTGCACCTGCCGCACAAGCGTCGTGACCGGGTCGCCGTTCACAGGGCCCTGCTGCTGCGATGGGCGGCGCAGGCCTCGGAAAAGGCCGCGATGATGCGCTCAATGGGGGTGCCGGGGGTGAAAATCTCGACAATACCGGCCTCCTGGAGCTGGGGGATGTCTTCGGCGGGGATGACGCCGCCGCCCAGCACCCGGATATCCCCGGCCCCCGCCCGGCGCAGGGCCTCGACCACAGCCGGGAACAGGCGCAGATGGGCCCCGGACAGCGACGAAAGCCCGATGGCAGCCACATCCTCCTGGATGGCGGCGGCGGCGATCTCCTCGGGCGTGCGGCGGATGCCTGTGTAGATCACCTCAAAGCCATGGTCGCGTAAGGCCCTGGCAATGACTTTCGCGCCACGGTCGTGGCCGTCCAGTCCGGCCTTACCAATGAGAACTCGATTTTTATATGGGGTGTCGGTCATAAAAAGTATCCTAATGATGGTTATTACTCAATATTTAGTCTTTTGCACAACAATGAGTTTGGGCGAAAAGAGCATTTTGCAGGAGGCTCATTACGGTTTTATAAAAAAATCGCGAACGCTCCGTTTAAGAACAGTCCTGCCCGGCCTGTTCTTACGCTCTCTCTCCTGCATGACCTGGCTCACTGACCTGGAGGTAAGACAAGCCGGAACCCCAGGAGGCCGCCGCGGTAACCCGGCGAGTTCCCGCTCCGGAACGCCGACCGCGCGTTCCTGGCGAAGTTGTACCAGCTGCCCCCGCGAAAGACGCGGTACGAACCTGAAGCATCACCTGTGGGATCTGTTACGGAATCGGAGGAATAATCACTGAAGTCCCACCAGTCCCGG
>DYDL01000019.1 GCA_020717925.1 Desulfocapsa sp. | reverse complement strand
GAATTATTTGCAGCGGTTGGGGATGGACTGAGTGGACGAGGTGGGCTAAAATCGTCCACTCTTCTCTCCACCCCGTTCACCTAAAGCTCAATCTCCATGCCCTCGCGGGCAAAGAACATCCTGGTGGAGCCGGCCACTTCGGAACGGGCCAGGGAGGCGGCCAGGGCATCGAGCTGGGCGTCGGTGCGCATGGGGTCGTGGTGGAAGAGTGCCATGGACTTGACCCCCGCCCGGTTGGCGGCGGCGGCGGCATACTCCAGGGAGGTATGGCCCCAGCCCGCCTTGCCGGCATCGTACTCGGCCTGGGTGTATTGAGTGTCGTGCACCAGAAGATCGGCGTTGGCGAAAAACTGCTCCACCGCCTGATTCTGCTCGCGAGCCACCGCCGCCCCTTCCGCGGCCATGGCCTCGTCATAGGAGGGATCGGCGGAATCGGTACAGAACAGGTTCTGAAAGGGTTCGGTATCGTAAGCCGTGCAGAAGACCTTGCCCTGCCACTCGAAGCGGTACCCCAGGCAAAGTATGGGATGATTGAGATATTTGGTGATCAGGGTGATGCCGTCACCCAGGTCGAAACGCCCCTCCTTCAAGTGATGATATTCAATGGAGGCCGCCAGTTCCACCTGACGGACCGGAAAATAACGGTAGGTGAGCTGGCCGCCGACGATCTTTTCCAGGGAGTCCTCCTCGTATGTGACCGGCCCGAAGACCTTAAGCTTGGTGCCTGGCACGAACACCGGGGTGAAAAAGGGAAAGCCCATGATATGATCCCAGTGGGTATGGGAAAGATAGAGCTCGGTGTGGATCGGACCTTTGGGCAGATCATGGGCCATCATAAAATTGCCCAGCTCCCGCAGGCCGGAACCGGCGTCGATGATGATCACCCGACCGGAATCCGGAAAGCGCAGCTCGATACAGGCGGTATTGCCGCCGTAGCGCACGGTATCTTGCCCAGGACAGGGGATGGAACCTCGCACCCCCCAGAATCTTATCCGCATCTCACGCCCCTCCCCTGGAAACCTGCAAAAAAACTTGGGCCTTGTCGATCTCCGCCTCGATGGTACCGCCCATGTCGACCAATTCCTGCCAGGTGAGGCCCACGGTCTTCAGCAGATAGCCCAGCGCATGATCGCTCACATAGCGGTCGCCGGCGCTGCCGAACTCGTAAACATTGGCATAGAGATTGGCCAGGGCCACAATGGCCACCAGTTCCCGGTGCGTGTCGTCAGCCTGTTCCGGCTCGTGGTGATGGGCAAGGGTCTGAACCAGGGTTGAACTCAATTTCCACTTCTCGGCAATGAGCCGCCCGACCTCGCCATGGTCGATCCCGAAGACCAGCACCTCGGCGCGCTCCAGCGCCCCCTGCTCCAACCTGGCCAATTCCAGAGCCTGGCCATACTCCACCGGAAAACGGGCGCACAGGGGAATCTTGCCCAGATCGTGCAGGAGCCCGGCCACGAAATACTCCTCCAGCAAATTGGCCGGCACCCCCTTGCGGGCCGCCATGGCCTTGGCCGTTACCCCGGCGCAAATGGTGTGGGTCCAGAAGGCATCCATGGGCAGGGTCTGCCCGGTCGCCCGCGTCTTAAGGCTCCCTAGGACCGCGGTGCTCAGGGCCAGATTCTTGACCGTGTTCAAACCAAGCATGATAATGGCGCGGGTAAGGGTGGTGATCTGGTTGGGCAGGGAATAATAGGCCGAGTTGATGAGCTTCAGAACCTGGCCGGTAAGGACCGGGTCCAGGGAGATCACCCGGTTGAGGTCGTTGGGCGAGGTGGTGGAGCGGTCGCAGATCTCCAGGACCTTGGTAACCGTGGTGGAGAGGGACGGCATCCGGTCGATATACTCATGGAGTTGCCTTACGCGTTGGACATTCTCGGAAACCGGCATACCCCCACCTGACAGCCACGGCCCGCTGGGCGGGTCAGCAGCCGTGTTTGACCAGGAAGTCACGCACCATCTCGTTCATGACTTCCACCTGGTCCTGCCCCGTTTCAGCGATGATGCTCCACTTGCAGCGCTGATAGGCGCGCACAAGCTCGGGGCTGACGTGCAGGGTGAGGAGTTCAGTGACAGCCGTTGCCGGCGCCCCGCCCTCCCCTGCCCCCTGCTCCTCATTACTCATACAAGGTACCACAGCAATGCCCACAGGAACAGGGCTTTGGTCATCCGCCCGCCTCGCGTTGGTTGAAGGCCACGGCCTCGGCATAGGTGATGCCGGCACCGCCGAAAATATCCAAGGCGCTGCCGATGGTGGCGTCCAGCCGGCCCCGGCCCAGCTCCTTGACCCGCAGCAGATCACCCAGGCTCCGCACCCCGCCGGCATAGGTGGTGGCCAGGGGCGACCACTGCCCCAGGTCACGCACCAGGTCGTCGGCAATACCGGCGCACTTGCCTTCCACATCAACGCCATGCACCAGGAACTCGGCGCAGAAACGGGAGAAATACTCCAGCGTTGCAGGCGTGATCGCCACCTCGGTGAACTTCTGCCAGCGGTCGGTGACCACATAGTAGCAATCCCCGCGCCTGCGGCAACTGAGGTCAAGCACCAGCCGCTCCCGGCCCACCGCCTCCACCATGGCCCGCAGCCGATCCTCGCGCACCTGGCCATCCCGGAAGACATAGGAGGTGACAATGACCGCCGCCGCCCCCTGCTCAAGCCAGTACGGTCCATTCTCCGGCGTGATGCCGCCGCCGACCTGCAGGCCGCCAGGATAGGCGGCCAGGGCCGTGGCCGCGGCCGCCTCGTTGCCCGGGCCCAGCATGATGACATGGCCGCCGGTCAGACCGTCACGCCGGTACATGGCCGCGTAAACGGAAGATGGCTGCGTCGAGGTAAAGTTCACCAGCGGGGCACCCCCCCCATCCCCGGTGAGGGTAGAGCCCACGATCTGGGTAACGCAACCGTTACGCAGGTCAATACAGGGTCGGAATAACATGACAGCCTCTTGCACCTACAGGGGCCAACCTCGGCCCGACACATCCGCTGCAAGAGTACCTAATTGGAAAGGATTTGGAAAGAGCGCAAAGCTCCGAATAAAAAAAGGAGGGGAAATTCCCCTCCTGGCATGTATCTCTGACTGAACGTCCAGCGGGTTTACGGATTGATCATCAGCGTCGCCGGATCCAGATGCAGGATATTACCCGGCTTGGTGGCCCCGCTTGTGTCCTTCACCACGGTAAGCACCAGATTTTTCTGCTCCGGATCCATGCGCAGCAGAATGGCGATGTCGAACAGGTCGGCATAGCCACGACAGGATTCCGGAACCTCGCCCTCGCTCGTATGGCTGTCATCCCGGTGGCAGCGCCCTGAAAACCAGGCATGCAACCCCTCCTGGGCCTCAATGACCTTCCGCAGGGCCTCCAATTCATCCCGCTCCATGGTGGCGAAATCAATGCCGTCCACCACCACGCAGTCGGGCCGAAAGATGTTTTGGGAAACCAGATCGTGCAACCGTTCCTCGAACTTGGCGCTTGAGAAACCCGCCTCCTTGAAGGTCATGATCAGCCGGTTGCGATGGATATCCTCCTGGATACCAGCAGCCTCCTCCAGGGTGGAGGCCGCCACGATGTCCCGAAAAATATCGTAGTACCAGGCCCTGGTTTTCTCAATGCTATGGCCGATGCTGACATGCAGCACCCTTTTGCCGCGCAGCAGGCTGTCCAGGGCGATCTGCACCAGGATGGCAGTCTTGCCCAGTCCGGCCCGGGCCATTACCAGGCCCATGCGCTTCGGGCCGGTCTCCGGGATCAGGATACGCAAGGGGTTCTTGGCGATGAAATCTTCTTTACGCATAGCAGCATCCCCATCAAAATAATTCGGTTTGCGCCGGTTGCCGGCCGCAAGCCGGTCAGCTTGCCTTCTTTTTCTTGGCCGCTTCCATCAAGGTCTCGGCCACGTTTTTGGGAACATGGCGGTAGGCCTTGAACTCCATGGTGAACTCGGCCTTGCCCTGGGTCAGAGAGCGCAGCACCGTGGAATAACCGAACATCTCGGCCAGCGGCACCTCGGCCTCCACCACAGTATACGAGCCTTCCTCAAAAGTTCCTACAATAATCCCCCGCCGCTGGTTCAGGCTGCCCATGACCCCGCCCTGGAACTCGGTGGGCCCTTCGACCGCCACCTTCATGATTGGTTCCATGAGCACCGGCGCCGCCTTGTTGTAGGCCTCCTTGAAGCCACCGATGGCCGCGAGCTGGAAGGCGATGTCCGAGGAGTCCACCGCGTGCGAGGCGCCATCGTTGATCACCGCCCGCACGCCGGTAACCGGCGCCTCGGCCAGGGGGCCTTTTTCCATACTCTTCTTGAAGCCCTTGTCGCAGGCGGAGATATACTCGCGGGGAATGGAGCCGCCGACGATACTATCGACAAACTCGTATTCGCCCTCTTCCAGGGGCTCGAGATAACCGGCCACCCGGCCGTACTGGCCGGAGCCGCCGGTCTGCTTCTTGTGGGTGTAATTGAATTCAGCACGGCGGGTGATGGTCTCGCGGTAAGCCACCTGGGGCTGCCCCACCTCGACCTCGGAGTTGTATTCCCGCCGCATGCGCTCGACGTAGACCTCAAGGTGCAGCTCGCCCATGCCGGAGATGATGGTCTCGTTGGTCTCGTGATCCACGAAACTCTTGAAGGTGGGATCCTCCTTGGTGAAGCGGTTCAGCGCCTTGGACATGTTGATCTGCGACTTGTTGTCCTTGGGGATAATGGCGAGCGAGATGACCGGGGCGGGCACATGCATGGAACTCATGGACATGGAAATCTGGCTGTCGGTGAAGGTATCGCCCGAGGCGCAGTCCACGCCGAACAGGGCGACGATGTCGCCGGCGGTGGCGACCTCGATCTCTTCCATCTCGTCGGCATGCATGCGCACCAACCGGCCGATCTTCACCTTCTGGCCGGAGCGACTGTTGACAATGGCATCGCCCTTTTTCAGGGTGCCTTGATAGACGCGGATATAGGTAAGCTGGCCGTAACGGCCGTCCTCCAGCTTGAAGGCGAGGGAGACCAGGGGGGCATCCGGGGAGGACTGAAGGATGACCGGTTTCTCGCCAGCATTCAGGTCCAGGGCGGTGTTCTCGATGTCGGCGGGCATGGGCAGAAAGCGGGTCACCGCGTCGAGCAGCAACTGCACCCCCTTGTTCTTGTAGGCCGAGCCCATAAGCACCGGCGCCATGGCCAGGGCCAGGGTGCCGCGGCGCACCGCTTCGTAAATCATCTCCGTGGTCGGGGTGCCCTCAAGCACCGCCTCCATCAGTTCGTCGGAGAACATGGCAGCGGCGTCCAGCATCAACTCGCGGTATTTGGCAGCCTCCTCGACCATGTTGGCCGGGATCTCGTCCTCGCGGATGATCTCGCCGCTGTCACCCTCGAAGTAGATGGCCTTCATGAGGACCAGGTCGACCACGCCCTTGAGGTCGGCCTCCAGGCCAATGGGCAGTTGCATGAACACCGGGTTCAGATCCAGCTTGTCGCGGATCTGGCCCGCCACCCGGAAGGGGTTGGCGCCGCTGCGGTCGCACTTGTTGATAAAGGCGATGCGCGGCACCTTGTAGCGGGTCATCTGCCGATTGACCGTGATGGACTGGGACTGCACGCCGCCCACCGAACAGAGGATGAGCACGGCGCCGTCCAGCACCCGCAGGGCGCGCTCCACCTCAATGGTAAAATCGACGTGGCCCGGCGTGTCGATGATATTGATGGTGTGATCCTTCCAGGTGCAGTAGGTGGCGGCGGACTGGATGGTGATGCCGCGCTCCTTTTCCAGTTCCATGGAGTCCATCTTGGCGCCAACGCCGTCCTTGCCGCGCACCTCATGGATGGCGTGGATGCGCTGGGTATAGAAAAGGATCCGTTCGGTCAGTGTGGTCTTGCCCGAGTCGATATGGGCACTGATGCCGATATTCCGGACTTTCTCCAGGTCTTTTGCCATGATTCCTTCCTCAACGTCCCTTGCGGGATAAGTCTTATTCAGCCAGCCTTGAAAAAAAGAAAGGCCGGAAACAAAAAATGCCTTCCGGCTACAATGAAAACGGCGGGGCGGAACGCCTCAACAAGTACCGAAGAGATGTCTGCCCGCAGAATGCGAATCGGAAAAAATACCTTTCCGCCTGGCCGTTGTCAAGAAAAAGATCGTGGCATGCAACGCCGACCATGCCCGGCCGGGCATGGTCTCTAAGAGGCAACAGGACCGAAGGAATCAAGGAAGAGCTGGGCAATGGCCAGCTCGCCGGCCGCGGTCAGGTGCCTGGTGCCGGCGCCGACAAAGGTGGTGTGGGCGATGCGCGGCGCATCCTCGTGCCAACCCCCTTCCCGCCAGGTATACCATTGCGCCTTGTCCTGCCAGAAGACATGCACCGGCCGATTGAAGAGCTTGCCAAGTTCCACGGCCCAGCCCGTGCCGCCCTGCACCGTGCCGTCCTCGCGGATGGCGCCCACGCAGAATATCTGGACGCCGCTGTTGACCATGTGGAAGATGGTCTGCAGCACCTTGCGGATCTTGTCGGCCTGGTAATAGGTACGGCCCATCATCTTGGAGACCAGCTCCATGCTGATGTCGCCCCGCTGCAGTTCCGCCTCGGAGAGCACCTGCACATTGGTGTTCCTGGCCGGCTGCTGGCCGGCGAAGGCGTACTGCACTTCCTTGACGCCCCACTTCTCGGCCATTTCCCCGAACTTGCCCTCGGCGCCCTGCAAGCCGCCGCTGTATAATGTACACTGCTTACTGTCCATGGCGACACCTCGCGTCATTGTATCAAAAAAGCGAAAAAGCTCTCCTAATTACCTGAGAATACAGCTCTTGTCAACAAAAAAGCGCCAAATTCCCGCACCGGTCGTCATAGACAACTTGCAGACCTTTACCAGCCATTTTTTTTGCGGATGCCAGGCAAGGGTAACGTTGGCATCCGCAACACGAGTGCCTGGCCCGTATCACGGAGTTACCTACGAAAGCGCTGCCGCGCCCTCAAGGCAGGTAATGTTGCGGCTGCAGAGCCTGGCAATCAGCGTTTTGTCATGACTGATGACCAATACTCCCAGCCTTCGGCTGCGGGCAAGGTTCAGGACAACCCGCCAGATATGGACCTGGGTCAGGGCGTCGAGCATTGAGGTTATCTCGTCACAAAGCAGGTATCGGGTACTGGACCCCAGCGCCCTGGCCAGGCAGACCCGTTGCAGTTCCCCGCCGGAGAGTTCGTGGGGATAGCGATCAAGCCATGCTGATTCGATGCCGAGCGTCTGGAGGATGACTGGGGTGGGCTCCTCCGCCTCTCGCAGGATTTTGCTAATTTTCCACCGTGGGTTGACGGCTAGCTCTGGGTGTTGAAACAGGAGTTGCACCGGGCAGTGGCCTGATGCGGGCAGAGGCCGTCCATCAATCATCACGCTCCCCTTGCCGGGTGGCAGATAGCCAGCAAGCACCTTTGCCAGGGTGGATTTTCCCCGGCCACTTGGACCCGACACCCCAACGATCTCCCCCGGTGTTATCCGGAGATCAAGTTCGTTGAATAGCCAAGGATGCTGTTTGCCATATCTGTACGCAAGGCTGCTGGCCTCAAGCATGATGGCACCTAACCCATCCCGCGCCTGATCTTTTCAGCATGGGAACGCTTTGGCCACAGACGGAATCCTGGTCATTACAGCAGAACTGGAGAGGACAGCCATCAGCATTGGATGCTCTTGCGATGGGCTTCATGGTGCCGACAAAATTGTTGGCTGGCAGGGCATTCCAGAGCGCCTTGGTATAGGGATGACGGAGATTGCCCGGTTCCTTGAAGTCTTCCGCCCTGGCCACTTCCACGGTAGCGCCGGCATGAAATACCGTTACCATGTCGGCGACCTGCAAGGCAGCTTCAATGTCGTGAGTGATCAGCAGCACAGCTTTGCCGGTGTCCGCAAGTTCACGCAGATGGCCGAGTGATTCCCGGGCTGTGATCGGATCAAGACCGTTGGTGGGTTCGTCCGCGATGATCAGGTCGGCCATTCCCACCGTGGCGGTGGCGGTGAGCACCCGGCGGGCCATGCCCCCTGAAAGCTGACGGGGAAACCAGGCCGCAACCCCTTTGGGAAGAAGATAACGGACAAAGGCCTGGCGCACAGTGGCTGGCGCTTCCTTTTTACTGATTCCGCTCAAAAGCGCGGCCCTGGTTACCTGTCCGCCCACCCTTAATAGCGGGTTCAAGGCGGTGACCGACTGGGGAATCAGAGCGATCTCGCGGCCCCGCAGGGCAGAAAGCCGGTAAGGAGTCAGCGGCTTCCCCTTGAAGGACATTTGTCCTTCGACTCTAGCGTTACGTGGCAGGATGCCGAGCAGGGCGTGGGCAAGCAGGCTCTTTCCAGCTCCGGACTGGCCGATCACGGCCATGATCTGCCCCGGCGCAATGGACAAATCAAGACCACGGACAACGCAGACTTCCATTCTTTTGAGGCCGAAGCTGTAACTGGTGAAGCTGACAGAAAGATCCCTGATGTCAAGCATGGCAGGCCCCTATTCGCGCATGGTTTTCGGGTCCAGGAGCGCCCTGACGTTGTTGCCGAGAAGATCAAAGGCCATGACCGAAACAACCAGGGTCAGCCCCGGTGCTACAGCCAGCCACCACATTCCTGATGAGAGATAGCGCATGGACTCTGACAGCAGGGTGCCGATTTCCGGGATATGCGGCGACATGCCGAAACCCAGAAAGGTCAGTCCTGCCGCGTGCAGGATGGCATGCGGAAAAAGGAGCAGCAGCCCCACCAGAAACTGCGGCACCACATGGGGCAGCAGATGGTGTCTGGCAATCCAGACAGGTTTTTTGCCCAGCCTGCGGGAGAGCCTGACGTAATCGGAGGTGCGCAACTGCATGACCTCTGCCCGGATAACCCGGGTCAGGGCAGGCCAATGCGAGGCAGCCACCGCGATGATGATTCCTTTGGCGCCGCCACCGCAGGCAAAGGAGATCAGTATAAGCAGCACCAGATGCGGGGTGGCCATTCCCGCATCGGCCAGCCAGGTTATCACCACATCCACGGTTTTTCCCAGGGTAGCTGCCGCCAGACCAAGGATCAGGGCGATGATTGCCGAGCAGGTGGCGGCAAGCAGGCCGATCCCCAGACTGAGGCGAAGACCTTGCAGGGTTCTGGCGAACATGTCCCGGCCCAGCCAGTCTGTCCCGAAGGGCTGCCCCCAGCCAGGAGAAATTTTGCGCAGAGTCAGATTCGTTACCTCCCCCTGCCTGCCATACAGCCAGGCGCCGAGGAAAACCACGAAAAAAAACAGGAGACAGCCGATGATAACCAGCAGGGTGCGGGTTCTCCGGTCAAAAAGCCGGGAGCATGTCATGGCGATGCGCCTCCTGCTGTTTTTTGTATCCGGGGATCAACCAGTTGATAGATGAGGTCAGCCATGAAGTTGCCGGTAAAAACAAATATCGTGCTGAAAAGGACAATCCCGAGCAGAAGTGGAATGTCTCCCCGGATGCCTGCCTCGACGGTGGTGCGCCCGAGGCCCGGATAGGCGAAGACCTGCTCCGCCAGCACAGCGCCGCCGAACAGCTCTCCCAGCGAAGCAAACTGAAGGGTGACGGCGGGCAGGGCCACATTACGCAAGGCACGGCGAAAGACGATCCCCGCCGTTGTCTCTCCCTGGGCATGCGCGAAGACGGCGTAATCGCTGCGCAGGGCCGCGATGGTTTTTTCGCGGGTATGCAGGGTGATCTGGGCGATCCCGGTAAGCGACAGGGTTATGGCTGGCAGCAGCAGATGGTGCAGGCGTTGCCAGAAGGTTGCCTGTTCAGCGCTTAAACCCAGTGGCCAGGCGCAGCATACCGGGGTCCAGCCCAGGGAGACGGAGAAGGTCATCAGCATAAGCATCCCAACCCAGAAAATCGGGGTGGAGGCCATGGTATAAGCGTACAGCCTGATAGCCCGGTCCAGTAGCGTGTCCTCCCATGCTCCGGCGCTCATGCCCAGCCCGAAACCTATGGCCCCGGAAATGCTCCAGGCAAGGGCCATCAGCCAGAACGAGGTGACAAAGCGCTTGCAGATGACCGAGAGAACCGGTTCGTTGAAGATGGTGGAAACCCCGAAATCGCCGCTGGCAATCTGCCTTGCCCAGCTAAAAAAACGCTCTGCTGGTGGCTTGTCCAGCCCCCAGTGGTGCGCGATTATCTCGTGCTGTTCCGGAGAAACCTTGAGCATGGCGGCCCCGACATAGGCATCGACCGGATCAACGGGCGAACTGCTGACCAGGACGAACGACAGGGTGGCCACTGCTGCGACCAGCAGGAGCAAACGCAGCATTTTCAGCAGGAGAAATCCGGCGATGCCCTGGTGTGTACTCTGGTTGTTCATTTACTGGCAGGTCCATTGCCACTGTTCGATGTTGGTCGTGATCGGCCAGCCGTGTCCATGCGGCTCCATCTGGGATTTGCCGACATCAAGGCAGCGGTTGACAAAATAGGTGTGGTCAAGGTTGACCAGCCAGGCCCAGGTGGCGTCACCGGGGGTGGAAAATCCTGCCTTACCATCCCATTGCGCCTTTTTCCACAGCGGCAGAGCCGCCTCGAACGAGGGCGCCCGCAGAGCCTGATCCAGATAGGCATCCACCGTAGAGTTTTTGTAGAATCCGGCGTTAAAGTACATCGGTTCCGGGCCGTTGCTGTGGTAGAGCTTGTACATCTCTAAAGGGCTGTGCCCTCCGAAGCCATAAACGATCACAGAGGCATGGGTCAGCTCGTTCTTGATCTTATCCCAGTTTTCGCCCCGGGGAACAGCCTTGATCCCGACTGGCTTGAGCATGTCGGCAACAGCCAAAGCCAAGCCCTGACGCAAGCTGTCCTTGGTGTTGTAGATGATTTCAAACTCCGCCTTGACCCCGTTTTTTTCCACAACGCCATCGCCATCGGTATCCAGCCAGCCAGCTTCTTTAAGAATAGCCTTGGCTTTTGCCTGATCGTTATCCCGAAAACGAATCTCCGGGTTATCCCAAGGCAGATCATCCACCGCGCCAAAGGCCGGGCGGCCATGTCCACTCAGCACGCCCTCGACCAACGCCTGCCGGTTGATGGCATAGTTGACCGCCTTGCGGATGGCAGGATCAGCGGTCACATTGTTGCCGATCGCTAAGCCCCGTGGGGTTTTCAGCCCGGTGTCCGGGACAACAGGAAACATCAGCCCCCGGTTATCGACGCTTTTCACCGTATGCAGGGTCATGCCAGGGATATCCTGTCCGGCCAGACTGGAAGGAACGCCAAGCACATCGACCTTGCCGGCCTTGGCCGCGGTCAGGGCGGCATCCTCGGAGGAAAAGAGAAAGACCAGCCGTTTGATGGAGGGCTTGGCCCCGTAGTAGCGATCATTGGCCTCGACAATCATCTGCTGGCCTTCATCCCAGCGCACCAGCCGATATGGCCCGGAGCCGACCGGCTTGCGGCCGTAATCAGTACCGTGGAGTTTTTCCGGAACTATGCCCAGGGTGATGAGGTGCTGGATAAAGGTGATGTCCGGATGTTTGAGCCGCAGGATAACCGTGACGTCATCGACAGCCTTGGCCTGTTCGAGACCGGAGAGGTCGACAACGCCTCCGGCCTTGGCCGCTGCATTGAAAGTATAGGCGACATCCCTGGCGGTCAGGGGCGAGCCATCGGAGAAGACGACTCCGGACCGGATTTTGATGGTCCAGGTCAACTGCCCATCCCCAAGCTGCCAGGCGGTGGCCAGATCCGGAACGATCTTCAGGTCGGCATCGCGTTTGAGCAGGGTGCTCTGAAACAGCGGATTGCCATAACTTCCCCAACCAAGGGTAGGATCGAAACCCTCGGTGTTTTCCTCTCCCAAGGCCAGGGTTAAAGTCCTGGGTGTATTGGCGGCGACCTTTTGCTGCTCGCAGCCCGAGGCCACGAGCAGCAAAAGGGGAAGCGTCACGCCGATCAATAAATAGCGTAAAAGCATGAATCACCTATAAATCAAGGCTGAGTCGCAGCCAGAAGGTTCTGGGCGGGCTTACGGCATAGAGATTGGTGGGGCTTAAACTGCTATAGAAAATGACGGCCTCGCTGTAGTGCTCGTCAAAAAGGTTGTCGACATCAAACCCGGCCCGCCATTTTGTGCCATTTTTTGTCTTGTCGCCATAGCTGATGGAAAAATCGGTTACATCAAAACCTGCATAGCTATGGCTGTTCGTGCTTTCAGTATAGTAGCTGCCCACGCGCTTCCAATTAATCCGGGTGTTGATGCCGGATTCGGCCAAATAACGTACTCCCAGGTCCGAGGTGTAATTCGGCACTCCTTTTACCCCTTTCCCAACCAGTGTCGGATCAACATTCTCAGTGACTTCCGTACTAGTAACCGTGAGATCACCGAACACCTCAAAGCCTGCTACCCATGGCCTAACCACCGCGGAGAATTCCAGACCTTCACGCCGGGTTTCGCCAAGTGCCTCATAGATGCCGGAACCGGAAAAAGTCTCCTGGATTTCATTTAAGTTATCGATGCGGAAGAGTGCCAGGTCGGCGGTCAACATCTTGGAGGTGGTAAAGTTGAGACCGACTTCATACTGATTGATGGTCTGGGGCTCGTTGCCGATGGCGCTGTTATATTTGGCCGCATCTCCTGGCAGGGCAAAGCCCTGGGTAAAGCTGGTACGGAAGTCCAGGGTTTTGTGCAGCTCGCTGTGGAAACCGACTTTAGGGCTAAAATGCGAATAGTCGTTCATCCCCTCTTTAAATGGCGTGGCACCTGGGTCATGGTTGGTATAGTCACCGCCAAAAGTGTCGTAACGAAAACCAAGCCAGGGCTTAAAAAGAGGATAGAGGGCGTAATCCGCCTGACCGAAAAGAGACAAGGTGTCGATAACGAAATTGCGGTCGGTAAGCTGCGAAGTGCGGACCCGATTCGAGGTGTTATAATCAAGGGTGTCGGTATCTTCATGAAAATACTCGATACCGGCAACACCGTTCACATCCTTGCCCGCGTACTTCCCCTCATAATTGTAACTTGTCCCGGCACCCAAAACAGAACGGTCATTATGTTTCTCCTTTTGTCCTCCCGCGGCGATACCCATCTTTTGAAAGCGGGTGAAATCCTGCTCTGTTGCATAGGTCCAGGCAAGAAGTTTGCTGTCGGCGGTCAGCCGGTAGCCCGCCTCAAGTCGTTGGGTTGTAAAGAGCTTATTGCCACCATCATCCTCGGCATTGACCGCCTGGCGGGATGACGCGCCGACGTTATTAAATTGGGCCTCGGGAATATAGCCCGGAGCATCCCAGATCGACTTGTGCACCCTGAAGGAGAACGCGAGATCCAGGTCAGGAGTAGTCTGCCAGCCAAAGCGGGTGCTGAAATTGCCGCGTTGCCAGGAAGAATTATCCTGAAAGCCACTGGTTGTCGCAAACTGCAGGGCAGTATTATTATGGACAGTATCGGTTATGGAATGGCCCATGGCATACTGGGTGTCGTAGGTATCATAGGAGCCGACTGCAGTCTGTAATATGTTGTACTCACCATCTTTTTTTGTGTGAAACGAGATAGCTCCTCCCCTGGCGAAATTACCGAACAAGGGGGAAGAGGGGCCTTTGAAAACATCGACATGATCAATTTCCAACGGAATGATGACATTCATGTCCGCGTAGCCATCGGCATGGGACTGACCTTCATTCAGGGGAATACCATCAACGGCAATAGCGGCATCCGAACCATGACCGCAGTTATTGTAACCACGCATCGTAAATTCATTGGCAACGCCACCCTGGCTGTAATTATGCATCTGGATGCCGGGTATAAGTTCCAACAATTGTTCCGGGCGGAACAGCTTGAGTTGGCCAATATCTTGTGAGGTGACGGTGTTGATGGTGGTCGGCTCGGTGGCCGCGGTTATCGCCTCACCCTTGACCGTGATGGTGCCTAGCACAACCGCTTCTTCCGCCTGAACCGCCAGCGGCATGGCCATCCCGGTGACGGCCAGGGATGCCCAAAAAAGACTCCTCTTGGTGTTTAAAATTATCATTCCTTCCCTCCTTGCAACCTATTGGTGATTAAAAAGACCATCTCTCCTTTCTTTTTATGCACTTCATTTTTCCTGTTTTTTCGCATCTCAGTTGAGCTGGAAGTTGACCGGCATGACCAGGAGCGCGGCCATGCGCGGCGGAGGAAAAGGGGCCGAGCGGCGGATTGCGGTCATGGCCTCGTTGTCGAGCGCTGGAAAGCCGCTGCTGGCCTGAATGCGCAATTCGCCGACACTGCCGTCCGGCGCAATCATAAAGGCAACCTCCACCAGACCGCTCCAGCCCTTGCGCCGGGCAAGCACGGGATAGCGCAGATTGCCGAGGATTGAGTCGCGGATGACGTCGAAATTTGCCTGGCAATATTCTTCATCCCCGGTCACCGCTAAATCACCCGCCTCCGTCCCGCCCGAGACAGCGTCCGTGGCGGGTCCAGGGTTCGCGCCCACTGTTGCGGAGGTATTACTGTCAACTAATGTGTCTTGCGCGGGTTCGAGCCCAGCAGTCATTTCCACCTTTGATTCCGTCACGGCGGCAAGACTCGGCACCGATGGCGCGGGCGCGGGTTTGATCCGGGCTGCAACGGATTGCACCTGTGGTTGCGACCGTTGCAGCGATGGAGGTACCGCTGGCGGCGGCACCAGGGGTGCTATTGCCGTCGGTTTTTGTTGAGCCTCCGCTTTTGGCGCCGCTGAGGTAGTCTGTTCCAGCATGCAAAAATCGAGTCTAATGGTTTGGAGCGGCGGGGTAAACGAGCCGGCCACGGCGATCATGGCCCCTGCCAGCAGGCCATGCAGTACCAATGATTCCGTAAGCGCCCGCCCCTCCTTTCTCATTTTGTTGTCTCTGTTTGCAGATTTAATTTCGCAAAGCCAAGTTCCCGCACCAGACTCATGACATCGACAAAGGATTGCAGCGCCACCGCGCGGTCGGCCCGGATGAGAAACGGCGCGTTACGGTCTTCAGTAATTATGGCGGCGCGGAGAGAAGCGGTATCGCGCTCAACTCCCCGGAAATAAATTTTACCCTCTTGATTAATTTCCACTGTTAGTCCCAGGCGGCTTCCTGTGGTGTCGCCCGCGGCCTTGGGCAAATTGACCGGGATCGTGCCGTTGGCGATGAAGGTTGCCGTGGTCAGCACGATGGTGAGGAGCACCAGCATGATGTCGATAAAGGGAATGACGTTGATACCGTCAAAGCCTTTCTCATCCATGGTGCGCCTCCCAGGTGAGCAGCAGCTCCTTGGCCCGCCGCAGCAACAGATTGTAGAGCACCACCGCCGGGATGGCGACCAGCAGTCCGGCGGCGGTGGCCTTAAGCGACAAGGCAAGCCCGGTCATGATCCGGGCTGAATCCACCAGGCCTGCCTGTCCCATATTGTAGAAGATCAGCATGATGCCGAGTACGGTACCCAGGAGGCCGACATACGGGGCGTTACTGCCGATGATGGCGATGAGGTGCAACCGGCGGGTAAGCGCCAACTCCAAAAGGCGGCGGTTATCAAATTTTCCAAGGCTGAGGCTGTGGAAGAAGCGGAAACGCTCAATAGCGATGGCCACCGCGACCACGCTCAAACAGCCGAGCAAGCCGATGACGCCATATTCGATAACGGATTTAAGCCA
Source organism: Desulfocapsa sp. (assembly GCA_020717925.1). Taxonomy (GTDB): domain Bacteria; phylum Desulfobacterota; class Desulfobulbia; order Desulfobulbales; family CG2-30-60-27; genus CG2-30-60-27. The sequence goes on along the minus strand of DYDL01000019.1, from coordinate 12,556 downwards.
ATCCATTTTTTGTCTCCAATGAGGGTTACGCGGACAATTTTGGTGCGCGCGCTTCGCCTGGAGAAGGCGCGGGACGCCGCCAGACGTTACGATCTTAAATATAGTATAATTTAATATTACGATTTTATATTTAGTAACACGATAGCGCGAAGCTGTCCAGCGTTTTTCAGGCTAAAAATAAGGCGTGCGGCGCGTGGGAGCGTGCGTGGAAATTACGGCTGGCGAGGCGGATACCGAGGGTGCAAGCGGACCTATTTCAGTTCCTTGCCCGTGGTCGTCATGGTCAGTTTGCCGTGCTGCACGCCCTTGGTGCCGATTAGGCGGTCGGCGATCTGTTTTATTTCATGGCTCTTACCTCGGACGACCAGCACTTCAAGACAGTTATGGGCGTCGAGATGGACGTGAAGTGTCGAGATAATCTGGTGATAGGATTGATGCTGCAAGTCAGTGAGCGCGTGGTCCAGTTCGCGGGTATGGTGGTTGTAGACAATGGTAATGGTCCCCACGGTTTCGTGCTTGCCCGATTCCCACTGCTCCTTGACGAGTGTATCCCGGATCATGTCCCGGATGGCCTCGGACCTGGTTAAATAACCTTTGCGTTTAATGTGATCATCGAATTTCTTGCCAAGTTGACTATCAATGGAAACGCCAAAACGTATAATGTCAGACATAAAGCCTCCGGATTATTTTTTTAAAAAATATCGCGCCAAGGCTTAGCTGTCAAGGGTTTCCAGTTTGCCAGAGGTTGCCAGCGGGTTATGAACGACAGGCTGGATCAATTGCGCCGCGCACCCAGGACATGCCGGGAGCAATCCCTAGGTCAAACAACTATTTCTCCATCACCTTTTCGTGGGCAGATCCTCAAGCTCATCCTTGGCGTGAAAAACCAGCACAAACTTCTTTGACAGCACTTCGGCAAGCTGCTCACTAGCCCCTTTGTTCGGCAGGGTCACCCGGATCGCGACCTGTTTCATGCCATCGCCCCCCGTCTCCTCGTAGGAAGTCAGAATGCTGATGATCCTGGCATCATTTTCACGTAGAACCTTGACCACTTCAGTCACCGCACCCGGCGCATCCGGCAAATTAAAGACATATTGAGTGGCGCCATTCTTGATGCCGGTGGCATGAATAAATCCCGAAAGCACATCGGTTTCGCTGAGAATACCGGTCAACTGGCCAGAATCATCAAGAACAGGGATGCCGGAAATCTTATTGCCCAACATGATCATGGCTGCCTTTTCCAAGGAATCGGTCATCTTCATCGTGATTGGATGCTTGGTCATTACATCCTTGACCTTCATTTCCGATAGAAGATAATACAATTCGTGGATATCTGGCGCTGTTGTCTTGGAAGGCGAGGCCTCCTTGACATCCCGGTCGGTGATTATCCCTAACAATTTGCCATGCGACACCACCGGCAACTTCCGAATATTGTTTTCCTTCATGATTCTGCTTGCCTGTATCAAAGAGGTGTTTTCATCAACGGTCAAAACATCTTTTGCCATCCAGTCTCTAATCAGCATCGTTCTCTCCCAAAATTCTTGGTTTCTATTTTTTTAATCCACCATAATTCTTTCTTTTGATTCCATTACAATCTCGCCGACAAGCGCGGCATCCCCAACGCCCTTGGCAATCAGGGCACGGAGCAGATCGGGCGCTGCCTTGGCCTCCACCGCGATCAGCAGGCCACCGGAGGTCTGGGGGTCAAAGAGCAGATCCTGTACTCTTTGCGAAACACTGGGGCTGAAGTCCACAAGAGCCCCCCTGAAGTGTCTATTGTTATAGGCCCCGGCCGGTATCAGTCCCATATCCGCCCACTCCAAGGCCTCCGGGTAACTCGGGACGCTGGACGCCCGAATGCGCACCCCATGCCCCGATCCAACCACCATCTCGGCGAGATGCCCCAGAAAGCCAAAGCCCGTGATATCCGTGCAGGCGTGCACTGGAAAGTCTTGCATCAGCAGAGCCGCATCCCGGTTCAAGGTCGCCATGGCCCGGGTAACCTTGTCCGTTATCGCCGCTCCGGCCAGCCCGGCCTTGATGGCGGTGACGATAATCCCCGTACCGATGGGTTTCGTGAGAATCAGGCAATCTCCGGTTTGCAGGTTCTTTTTGGTCAGGATACGATTGGGGTGGATGAAGCCGGTCACCGCAAGACCATACTTTAGCTCGCTGTCTTCCACGCTATGGCCACCGACCAGAACGACCCCGGCTTCACGCATCTTGTCCAGGCCGCCTTCGATGATGGCGCGCAATATCGTGATATCCATGGTCTTGGCCGGGAAGGCCACTACATTCATCACGGTTTTCGGGGTGCCGCCCATGGCGTAGACATCACTCAAGGCGTTGGCTGCGGCTATCTGGCCAAAGCTAAACGGGTCATCGACCATTGGCGGAAAGAAATCAATGGTCTGGACCAGGGCGAGATCGTCCGAAATTCGGTAGACACCGGCATCGTCCGCCCGGTCGAGACCGACAATAAGATTCGGGTCCACCGGCAGATCAAGCCCGCAAAGCGCGCGGTCCAAGTCACCGGGGGCAAGCTTGGCGGCGCAACCTGCTCCCTTGACGGACTCGGTCAATCGTATAGGCTGATTAGCCATGACATTACTTTCCTGTTGCCGATAATTTTACCGCGCAGACCTTGTATTCCGGGGTCAGGGCGATCTCGTCCTGGGCCGGACTGGTTAGCAGGTTGGTAAGCGGCTCGGCAAAATGGAAGGCGGTAAACACCGTCCCGGACCGACTCCGTTCGGTGACCTTGGCTCGCAAGCGGATGGCGCCGCGTCTGGAACCGATCTCCACCCAGTCGCCATCACGAATGGCGTACACGGCGGCATCCAGCGGATGAATCTCCACCGTTTCCTCCGGAACCAGTGTGTTAAGCCCAACGCACCTTCTGGTCATGGAGCCATTGTTGTAATGCGCCAAGCGGCGACCGGTGATCAGGATCAAGGGGAACTCCGCATCAACCGTCTCCAGCGAGGGGACATTCGGCAAGACGGAAAATTTCCCTTTGCCCCTGGTGAAACTTTTGCTGTGCAGAATAGGCGTACCCGGATGCGTGGCGTCGGGGCAGGGCCAGATCAGACCATCACCTTCCAGGCGATCATAGTGGATGCCAGCCATGATGGGCGTCACCGCCGCGATTTCATCCATGATTTGCGCCGGGCTGGCGTAGGGCATCGCCAGTCCCATGGCCTCAGCAAGTCGGCGGGTGATTTCCCAGTCGGGCAGGGCCTCGCCTGGCGGTTCCACCGCCTTTCTGATCCGCCGCACCCGACGTTCGGCATTGGTAAAGGTGCCGTCTTTTTCGTAGAAGCAGGCGGCGGGGAGCACCACATGGGCCATCTTGGCGGTTTCGGTGAGAAAAATGTCCTGCACCACCACCATCTCCATTTGGGCAAAGGCCTGGCGGACATTGGCGATATCAGCCTGGGTGTGAACCGGGTCGTAGCCGATGCAGTAAAGTCCCTTGAACTTGCCGGCGCGGGCCGCCTCATACATCTCCGGCTCGGTTAGCCCAGGACTCGCCGGCAGATCGCCACCCCAACGCTCGGCCAGCCAAAGCCTAGCCGCTTCATCGCTCACATTTTGATAGCCAGGATAAACATAGGGCAAGGCCCCCATGTCACAGGAGCCCTGTACATTATTCTGACCGCGCAAGGGACAAATACCGGCATGGGGTCGGCCGACATTGCCGGTGGCCAGGGCGATATTGGCCAGGGCCATGACCCCCTGGGTGCCGTTGCGGTGCTCGGTAACGCCAAGCCCATAAAGGATCATGCCTTTATCCGTGCCGCTGTAAAGACGGGCCGCCTGTCTGACCAGTTCCGCTTCAACCCCGGTTAGCGGGGCCATCACTTCCGGGGCATAGTCCAGACAATGGCAACGAACCGCGTCCAAGCCCTCGGTGCGGGTGGCGATAAACTCCGTGTTCTCCAAACCCTCGCCCAGGATGACGTGTAACAACGAGTTCAAAAGCAAGACGTTGGTGCCCGGCTTCAGTTGCAGCCAGATATCGGCCAGGGCCGCCATGTCGGTCCGGCGGGGGTCGATGACAATCAGCTTGGCCCCCCTCTGTTTCGCCCTCCTCACCTTCATCCCAACTACCGGATGACCCTCGCTGGTGTTGGAGCCGCAGATCAGCAGCACCTCGGCCCCTTCGATATTGTCCAGCGAATTGGTGGCCGCGCCGCTTCCCAAGGCAATGCGAAGGCCGCTGACCGATGGCGCATGGCACACCCGGGCGCAGTTGTCCACATTGTTGGTCTTGAGCGCCAGACGGGCGAATTTTTGGGCCAGGTAGTTCACCTCGTTTTCGCAACGGGATGAGGAGAGGACTCCCAAACCATCTGGGCCATGACTCACTTGCAGAGCCTTGAAACCCTTGCCGGCAAAAGCCAGGGCCTCGGCCCAGGAGACCTGCCGGAACGGCTGCTCGCGATCCTGCCGGATCAGGGGAAGGGTCAAGCGCTCGGGGTGGCGATGGAAATCAAAGCCAAACCTGCCCTTGACACAAAGATCGCCATGATTTGGTGGCTGGCTCGGAGCCCCCTTGACCTCCAGCAGAACGCCCTGCTTAACATGCAGATCGACACTGCAACCAGTGCCGCAATAAGTGCAGACCGAGCTGGTAATGGTGGCCTCTCCCGGCAGGAGCGGCACGGTGAGCGACTTTTTGCTTAAAGCGCCAGTGGGGCAGGCATCGACGCAGGCCCCGCAACTGACACACTGGTCAGTCAGGGTAAGGGAAATATTGCTGATTAGGCCCTTGTCCTCCCGGTAGGCAAGAACAAAGGCGTCAAACTCGCAACTGCGTTGGCAACGATGGCAGACGACACATTTGTCGGGGTCGGTGACAATAAACGGATGGCGGTCATTGACCACTCCCTGCCGCCGGTTCGGGGCCTCGCGGGTGACCACCTTGTGGTCCACGGCAAGGGGGCGATACTCGCATTTGGCCAAGCCCTGGCAGCCACATTGTAAACAGCGTGCCGCTTCCCTGATCGCCATGGTTTCAAAATAGCCGGTCTCGACTTCGGCGAAGTCGCTCACTCTGTCTTCCGGCGACCGGGTCGGCATCATGACGCGAGGGGCGATGGCGGTGTCCTGGTAATTATGGAGGTCAATATCCTCGAACCGTTTACCGCGGCTAAAATTGTGTTTGCTGTCGCTAGGGCCGTCGACCTGCCGGCCGGTAAGATGCAAATGCATGGCCTCGGCTGCCCGCCGCCCCGCATCCACCGCCTGAATCACCGTGCGGGGACCGCTGCCGACATCACCGCCGGCGAAAACACCCTCCAGGCTGGTTTGCATGGTGGAGGGGTGGGTTTTGATGTTGTGCCGTTCGGTCAACGCCAGGCCAGCTTCCAATGCACCAAACAGGCGGAGCGCCTCGTCGCCTTCTTGACCTTGGGCGGCAATGACCAGGCTGCCATGCCAGAGCAGACGGGAACCCTCCATGGCGATGGGTTGGCGGCTGCCTTGGGCATCCTCTTGGCTCAAAACAGTGCGGGCGATCTCGACCTGCACCTCGTTACTCGTCAAGCGTTGCATGGCAATGGGCACCGCCATCATGAAAAAATGGATCCCTTCATGTTCCGCCTCTCGAATGTCCCGTTGATTGGCAAGCATCTCCACCTTGGCACGGGGATAGATTATCATAACCTGGTCCGCGCCCAGTCTACGGGCGGCGCGGGCCGTCTCCACCGCGATCCGGCTGCCGCCGATGACCAGAACCTTGTCGGTGCAACGCGAGGCAGCGCCAGCCTTCAATTGCCGCAGAAAAATCCAGCCCATCCATGGCAAGCTCATGGCCGGGGATGTCGAGCGCTTTTTGGCGATGCAGGCCGGTGCTAATAAAGATGGCATCAAAGCCTTGTTCCTTGAGATTGGCGAGGCAAAAATCGTGGCCCCAACGCTTACCGGTGTGCACCTTTACTCCAAGCCGAATGATGGCGTTGATCTCCGCCTCCACATCCCCGTTCGGCATCTTGAAGGAGGGAATGGCCAGCCGCGCCATGCCGCCAAGTTTGTCGGCAGCCTCGAAGATGGTTACCTCATGACCTTGCTTCCGTAAAAAGTAAGCGCAGGAAAGCCCGGCAGGGCCGCCGCCGATAACGGCCACGCGGTGGCCGCTTGCCACCCCCACCGTCTCCACCAGGTTGTCCAGCTTGCGGGTATACTCCACCGCAAAACGTTTGAGATGATTGATGGAGATCGGCTCATCCACCAAAATGCGACGGCAACGGCTTTCGCAAAAACGAGGGCAGACCCGGCAGACGATGCCGGCCAGAGGGTTTCTTTCCCTGATTAGACGTAACGCCGCCACATGCTCACCCCTGGCGATTAGGCTCACGTAGCCTTGGACATTGATACCGGCCGGACAGGCCAAGGTGCACGGCGCCTTGCAGTCGCCGTAATGATGCCGAGCCAGTTGCTGCAGGCGCTCATGCCGATGGCGGATCAATTCCGAGCTTGCTGTCTGTATGGTCATGCCTTCGGTCAGTAGTGTGCGGCACGCCCTCACTTTATTGTCGTCCACCTCCACCAGACAGAGCAGACATGGCCTCGGGCTATCGGACTTGCCTGGCAGATGGCAGAGGTGCGGAATGAGAATGCCGGCGGCCCGTGCCGCCTCCATGATGGTCTGGCCTTGAAAAGCCGCCACCTGTATCCCATTGATTGTGGCTGATAGCCGAGGTCGAGACGAAGTGGAAAACCCGGCTGGCTGTCTCTCGGAGGGTATTACCACGCCGTCCGCTTGGCTGGGGGTATGGGGCATTCTTCTTTCTCCTTTCACACCGCGACGCAAGGCACGTCAAGCGGAATTCATGTGGCCAGGGCAGTTGCAATCCGCCGTTCGGCCTATCGCTGAAAGGAGAAGTGGAAAATCAGGAAAGGAACGAACGGGCGACGCAATTGCCCAGCGTTGTTGCAGCCCGAACCGGGCTGACCGGCGACCGCCGGTTCAGTCAATTGTATGGTGGTAACAGGTAACTCATAACAGTTTCCGGCTTTATTTCATGACCGGCCGGCATGAATCGCCGCGCCCAGGGCGCCGACAATATCCGGTAATGCCGGGGTCAGCAGTCTGACGTGTTGGTCTAGCTGTTCTTGCAGCATGGCCACGATACCAGGATTTTTTGCCACGCCGCCGGTAAAGGCGATGGTGTCGCCATGTCCCAGGCGATTGAGCATCACGGCCAGCCGGTTAATCACCGACCGATGCACGGCCCTGGCAATGTCACTGGCTGGGATGCCACGGTTCTTCAGGGAAATCACCTCGGATTCGGCAAACACCGTGCACATGCTGTTGATGTTGACCTCCGCTGTGGACGCCAGGGCGGCCGGCCCAAATTCCGCCAGCTTGTATCCCAGGGTGGCGGCCATGATCTCCAGGAACCTGCCAGTGCCGGCGGCGCATTTGTCGTTCATTTGAAAACTGCTAACCCGGCCGTTTGCGTCCAGCGCAATGACCTTGGAGTCCTGGCCACCAATGTCGATGATGGTCCGGCACTCCGGGAAATGGTGCCGGGCTCCCAGAGCGTGGGCCTTGATCTCGGTGATCACCTCCTGGGCGAATTGATGCTGCGCCAGGTGACGTCCGTACCCCGTGGCCACCACGCGGACCGGTTCGTAACGGCGCAGCATCTCCAGGGCCTGGCGCTGGGGATCGAAACCGCTTTCCACGATCTGGTGATCCACCAACCGGCCGTCCCGCATGGCCGCCACCTTCACCGTCCGCGAGCCGAGATCGATGCCGATAAACATAACAGCCCCTAGCCGCGAATCTGTTCCAGGAAGGCCTCGATTCTGGTCTGCAACTGCCCGACATCCTCGGGCGAATAGTCGGTCTCGATCGATAGGTAAGGAATACCCTCTTTTTCGCACGCCTCGCGAATTTTGATCTCCTCAATGTTATAGGTGTGACAGAACTGGAGCGAGTAATGGAGAATACCTTGGGCATTGGAAGCGCGGTATTCCTTGAGCACTTGGTCAACACGTTCGTTGTTGGGGGTGAAGCAGGAGCAGTCGATTTGCATGTAGCGGTCGGTAAGCGCCTCAAGCTGCTGGTCCAAGTTGGTCCTGGATTCATCGATCAGATCCTTGAAATAGCGGGTACCGATGCAGGACTCCTCGTTAACGATCACCGCGCCGGCCGTCTCCACCAAGTTGTGCACCTTCCAGTTGGGCAGGGCCATGGGGGTGCCGGAAACCATAATGCGTGGCGCCGAAGCCGGCATTACCCCGGTGGTGCTCCGCACCCTTTCCTCCAGTTCGTCGCACAGCTCGTTTAACTGCCTGGCAAAACGCACCGGCTCGTCGTAAAAGGCCATCTGCTCGATGAGCAAGGCATCCTTGCCACTGATGGGGGCAGGGTTGGAACCTCTTACTTTGGTCAAGCGTTGCAGGGCGCGGCGCTTATCGTTGATGACCACAATGGCCTTGGCCAGGTTATCCGCGGTGACCGTTGTGCCGCACACTTCTTCCACCTTGGCCTTGAAATCCCCGATCTCTTCCAGCCACAGTGTTTTATCCCGACCCTTTTTCATCTGGGGAATTTCCATGACATAGGTGGGCACCAGCCGGTCAAGGAGTTCCCAGGTTTTTTTCTTGGCGTCACAGGTGGTCTCGCCGTAGACAAAATCCACTGCCTGGAAATAGGGGCAGATCTTGCCCGCCTTGAAGCCATAGGCCGACTTCACCATGGGGCAGATGTTGCGGGGCAGAATCTTCTCGGCATCCGGGATAGATCCCGGAGAACCGCCGCACAGGCCAACGCAGACCCCGCCGGCCGCCACCACGATCTCTTCCGGGATGTATACGCAGAAGGTGCCGACCACGGGCCGGCCCTCCTTCTTGACCGCCAGCAACTCCTCAATGCGCCGGCCGAAAATTTCCGCCATCAGGTCGTCAAAATAGGCCATGGCTTGCGGTCGATTCGACTGCGAGAGATACATTTTTTCGTAGGCCGTACCCAGCATCTGGCGCGCCTTGTCAAAGCGGGCCACGTCCATGTCGAGGCCTTCCCACATCTCGGGATAGGCTTTTATCGCAAAGGGTGTTGTCATAGGTTGCTCCATGGTGGGGGGTATTGGGACAAGCGGCTTGCATTGCATCCACAAGCCGCTCGCCCCGGCCTGTCTGGCCGTCAAACCGTGCAAAATCCCGCTAGTTACCCTTAGCTTTTCTTGGCCATGGGCGGGGTGGGCACATCGCTGCCGTGGCAGGCCGTGCAGTTCTGCTGGGCATTGATGCCAAAGTCGCCAACCGGGCTCCAGGAACTGGCGGGCTCGTACTTGCCGTCCTTCCAGGCGTTGAGCATCTCCACGAGGTGAAAGGCGACGCTGGCGGCCACCCGCGCGCAACGATCCTTGCGCTCCGGGCTGCCAATCGGCTTGTTGGCCTCCTTCATCCACCTGCCCACGGAGACGTGGCAGAGTGGCGATTCGCTGACCGTGTGCGGAATTTGATCCGGATTGATCTTCGGAGTCTTGGGGACAAACACGGGCATGGAGGCGTTGGAGTACCACTCCAGCATGTCGGAGGACATGTGATGGCCAGCTTCGCCCCCCGCAATGCGCGGGCCGGTGATCATGTTGGCGACCAGGGCCGCGCCGTTGTTGGAGCCGCAGATTGTTCCCCAGCCGACCACCCCGCCTTCCATATAGACAAAGGAGTCAATAGGGAAGGACTTGTAAGGTTCGCCCACCTTTTCGCGCAATTGCGAGAAGACGCTGCTGATGACCGCGCCGCCGCAGAAAAGCCGGTACCACTCGTTGTAGGCAAGTTCCGCCGTAACGGTGGGATCAAGCTTAACGTACGGCCACGGCCATTTCTCAGTGGACCCGCCGCTCGCCGAGGCAACGGATGGCCAGGCGGTCAGCCGCCCCACGGCGGCGCCAGCCGCAAGCACACCCGCGCCGGTAATTACCTGACGCCGGGACAATCCTTTTGTTTCCAAAGTGTCGTTTTCCTCCATCTGAGTAGCCTCCTGTAGAGTGTATAAAAAAGGGACTTTCTCCCTATTTGCCTACCATTAATAATTTCCATTGATTATTAATTTGTCCGCAATGCGCGCAATTCATGGGAACACCTCAGATATTGATAACACTGGACGCCAATTGCATGGAGGTGACGATATCCAGCATATTGGTAGTATCGCCGACCTGCTTCTGGTCCAGCAAATGGAAGTGTTGCAGGCAGGTGCCGCAGACCAGAATGCTGACACCACTACCGGCCAGATCTTGCAGGATCGGGACTGCCTCACCCCCCTGCACGGTCAGCTTGACGCCATTGTTAACAAAGACCAGACGCCACAGGTCCGGCCCCATCTCCTTCAAGGTTTTGAGAAAGTTGAACAGAAGTCCCGCGCCCAGGGTGTCATCGCCATGGCCCAGCCGGTCGCTGCCCACCATGACCATGATCTTCCTGGCCCCAGCCACGTCCGGAAACTCGGAGTCAGCCATGACCGCACAGGCGTCCGCGTCAACGGTGCCAGTCACGCGAAAATCAGCGCCCATTTGTTCCACCGCAACCTGAAAGTGGTGAAGCGCCAGAAAACGGCTGACGTTCTCCCGGGCCGCCTCGTTATCAACGATAACGCTGATGACCGCGGGCCTCTCCTTTTCCATAACTTCCTTGACCCTCAGCACCGGGGACGGACAAGCCAGTCCCCGGCAGTTGAGTTCTTTTGTCATCTGCTCACCTCTATTGTTGAGGTAATATGTTAGGCAATTAACAGCAAGACCCGGAAGAGCAGGAATCCCCGCATCCACCACCGCCCAGTTTTCTCTCGGAGCTCACCGAAAACCCGCCACCGCCGCAACCACAGCCCGAGGTGGATTTGGTGAAATCAATCTTGATGGCGCCGGTTTTGGCCAAAATCCCGCCATCCACCAAAAAGGTGAGACCGTCTTGCGCAAACACCTGGTCCGAGTCCTTTTGTTCATCCATGGCCAGGCCCAGGCTTACTCCGGAACAACCGTTCTGCATAAACACCCGGATAGCCGAGTCAGCATTGTTCTTTGCCAGTTGCTCCTTGAACTTGGTGATCGCTGTTGCCGTTACTTCAATCATGGTCTTTCTCCTTGCGTGGGTTACCTAACGATAGAGTTTCAAATAAACAGCTCGCTGAGTGCTTTGTCGCATTTTGCCGCCACCAGACCGGCGACGGTGGCACGGGAAAAGTCGCCGCCTTTCATCATTTCCCTTGAGGCGTTGATGAGGCCGGTCCTGATTTTACGATGCCTTGCCGCCTCGGCCGCCAGGCTGAGCTTGGCGCGCAAGTCGGTTGGCTCAAGACCTTCGCTGCCGCCCAAAGGCCCGAGTTTCGCCACCTGTTGGGTAAAACGGGTGATGATTTTCACGAAGTTCGGCCCCTCGGCCGCCGAGGCCCAGTCGATAAGAAAACGCTCCTTGCTCACCCCTATCCTGGCCATAGCCTCGTGTGCCAGGGCGGCCGAGACCAGGGCGTGGTAGTTGCCATCCTGGTAGTGGCACTCGCCGGGATGACAGCCGCCGACAAAGACCGCATCCGCGCCGCTGGCCAGCCCCTCCAAGGGAAAGGAGGGATCGAGCCGGCCAGTGCACATGATGCGGATGACCCGCAGGTTGGGCGGATACTGGTAGCGCCCCACCCCGGCGGAGTCTGCCGCGGTATAGCAGCACCAATTGCAGAGAAAGCCCAGAATTTTCGGGACATAGTGTTCGGTCATGGGCGCACCATCTCCTCGTATGGCCATTTATCCATGCCACCGGTGAGAATGAAAAGCCGTTCCTCGGGCACACCCTGGCTTTTGAGATAATCGTAACACCGCTTGGCCCCGCCACCACCGCGCGGGCAAACCACCACCACATCCCTGGGCTTTTCCTTGTAGGCCGCAACGCCCTTGTCGATGCTTTGCCGCTGTTCCTCGGTTTCCACCGGAAAGGCATTGGTTTCAAACGAACCCTTGAAGTGGTGCTGGCTGAAATCCTTGGCCGGTTGGATATCGACCATGATCATCTCCTTGTTCGTCTCCAGCCACTGCTTCATCTCCTCCGGGGCGACATAGCGGTAGTCCCCGGCCTGAACCCTGCCGCATAAAAGCAACAGCCCAACAAAAATCATGATCAGTTTCTTCATCACAGCTTCCTCCGTTTCTTTATGTGTTTCCGCGCCGTCATGGCCCGGATCATCTTCGCAACCGACAAATTCACGCCTCGCCAAAGGCATGGATCTGGGCCATGATGCCGGCAAGGGTAAAGCGGCCCATGTCGATAGCCATGGTCGGACAACGCGCCGCGCAGACGCCGCAGCCCTTGCAGGAGGCGGTCACTGTTTTTGCCTTGCGCAGCTTCTCCTCCTTGTACATGGTGATGGCCTTATACGGGCAAAAGGATTCGCAGGCGCCGCAGCCGATGCATTTTTCCGGGTCAACGCGGGAAACAATGGGCTCAGGGGAGATGGCGCCACGGGCCAACGGCTGACAGGCGCGGCCCGCGGCCGCCTGGGCCTGGGCAATGGTCTCGTCCATCGACTTGGGGGCATGGGCCAGGCCGCAGACAT
>DYDL01000176.1 GCA_020717925.1 Desulfocapsa sp. | reverse complement strand
CAGCATGCCTGCTTGCAGAAGGGGCGGCAGCCGGCCCGCTATCCTCGCCAGGTTGATTCCCGCGATACTCAGGCTGCTTTCCCAGATATTGTCCTGACCAACACAGGAGGCCTTTAACTGCCCGTCAAAAAGATCCAGTTCCACGGCAAGGGCCGCATTTTCCCCGGCCTTTTCGGGCCACCGTAGTTGGGCGGAACGAACCTGCAGATCATTACCCAGCAGCAGTTGCCGCACAGTGATGACCGTTGCCGAGGTCTCTGCCTGCGCAGTCACCGGCCCGGCCCAGGTAATCGAAGGCGTGGTCAGTCGCAGTTCGCTCATGGCCAGGGTAAGGTGGTAAGGCTTAAGCGGGTCGTCAGGCCGGATGACCCGCATGGCAACGTCCCGGCCTTCCACCTCTACCGCGCCACGGCGCCAGGAGATGGAGCCATCCTGAACCTGCAAGGCCGGCAACCAGGCAGGTAGCGCAAAGATCCGCACAGGGGCGTTTTTGTCCTGCTGGTCAGTTGTCGCAATGACGACCTCTGGCGCCTCGGCAAGCAGCGTAAGGTTGGCGAGAAAGGGCTGGCCGCCGTGCAAGAGATCCGCAAGGTGGTAACGGGCCTCCAGTCGCCGCATCTTGACGCTAACCGTGGTGCCCTGGGCAGGGGCGGGCGCGCTGCTGATATCTTCCAGCACCAGATTGGTCAGGTAGTCTCCCGAGATCTTGCCCACGCTGACATGTTGCCCAAGGCGGTTCATTACCACCAGGTCGATGGTTTGCCGCAGCATGGTGGGGAACCAGGTGTCACGCAGAACGAACAGGCCAACCAGCACGGCCAGCAGGCCGACAAGCGGAACAATGATCTGGCGGATAGGAGAAGAGGGCAGGGTATTCATAAGCGTGCAATAGGGTGACAAACCTCCTGGCTTTGCTGTTCATCTCATACCAGGCCAGTTGTGGCTGTCAAGCAAATCCAGCGCGGACTGGGTACGATTACCTTGAAATTCCGAAGAGATGCGAGAAAATCAGGGGAAGTGCATGAGTTGGAGGAGTTTTGTCCGGCACGGTCAGTCGCCTAGACAAGGCGTCTGATTTCTGCGTCAAGCAGGGGGCGGCCGAGCGCGGCTGCCCGTTGGCGAATCTTGGCAACCATGGCCGGCAGTGAGGTGAGCGGCGGCGTGCCAAGGCGGGCGCAATGGCCGGCCACGGCCCGGCTGCCGGTCTTGGCGCCAAGGAGAATGGTGCGCCTGGAGTTGACCCGTTCCGGCGGGAAGGGCTCATAGGAAACAGGGTCTGCCAGCAGGCCCTGGACATGCAGGCCGGTCTCGCAGGTGAAGATAGCACTGCCGACCAGCGGGTGATTCGCCGCCACGGCGCGTCCCGTCGCCTCGGCCACCATGGCGCAGAGCGGCCCTAACCTTTCCACCCGATAGTTTTTTTCATTTTTTATCAGGGTCAGCATGCCGACCAGCTCTTCCAGACGGGCGCATCCCGCCCGCTCGCCCAACCCCAGGACCGTGACGTCCGCCCACTGCGCCCCGGCGTCCAAGGCGGAGATGGCATTGGCCGAGGCCAGGCCGAAATCGTTATGGCCGTGAAAGGCCAGCTCCAGATTCGGATACTGGCGCTGCCAGGTAGCGATCAAGGCGCTGGTACTGTTTGGCGTCAGGATACCTACGGTATCGGCAAAACGGATACGCGTAACCCCGGCCGCCACTGCCGCGGCAATCAATTTCGCGAGAAACTCAGGGTTGGCGCGGCTGCTGTCCTCAATGCCCAGGGAAATGACGGTTAAACCCAAATCCTTGGCGAGCCGTACAGACTCCCGGAGAGTGGCCAGCACCCAGGCGTGTGACTTGCCAAGCCGTTTGCTGATATGCAGGTCAGAGGCGGGCAGGGAGAGCGACAGCACGTCCGGCCCGAGGCTGGCACCATAGCGGATATCCTCGGACCGGCAGCGGCACCAGAGCGCCAGCCTCGGGGTCTGGGCAAAATTACGGCAGGCGGCCATCAGGGCTGGCAAATCGGCGTCATGGCGAGTGGCGACCCCAAGCTCAATCTCTTCAATGCCGATTTCGGCAATGGCCTTGGCAATGGCGATTTTCTGTGCCAGGGAAAACATCACCCCGGGGGTCTGCGCCCCTTCGCGCAGGGTGGAATCAATCAGTCCAAACATATCGCTCCTCCCTTTTTCTGTAACTCGCGCGCTGGTCAAGCGAGGCATGGCAGCGACGGCAACATGGCGGCCAGGCCAGCAGACCCCTTTTCCGCCTGGTAGTTGGCCACCACCGTGCTGACCTTGCCCGCATCATAGACCACCAGGGTTTCGGCAAAGATGTCCACGTCTTCCGGGTCATGGCTGATGAGCATCACCGGCACGTTGAAGTGCTTCTGGATATCCAGCAGACCTGAACGCAGCCGGGAACGCAGGTTGGGGTCAAGGGCGGCGAACGGCTCGTCCAGCAGGAGCAGGTCCGGTTTGCGGATCAGCGCCCGGGCCAGGGCCACCCGCTGCCGCTGGCCGCCCGAGAGATCGGTGGGCATGGCCTGGCGCAGATCAACAATATGAAAGATATCGAGAAATTCATCGATCCGTTGCTTTTCCTCACGGCTCAACCGCCCAAATATGGTGGGCTGCAAGGCAAAGGCGATGTTTTTCTCCACCGTCAGGTGCGGCAACAGGGCGTAATCCTGGAAGACGTAGCCGATGTTACGTTGCCGAGCCGGGACGTTGATCCCCTTTTGCGAATCAAAGAGCGTGCGTCCGCCCGCGATGATGCGCCCGGCATCCGGGCGCTCAAGGCCGGCCACGGTGCGCAAGGTGGTGGTCTTCCCCGAACCCGAGGCGCCGAACAACACCACGAATTGCTTTTTCGAGCTGAACGAGCAGTTCAGGACAAAACTCCGCCCGCAGGAGTTCAGCTGTTTTTTGATGTCGATAGAAAGCTCCATAATGCCTACCTCAACAACTTACTATGGCAACAAAAATCCTTGCCCACCCAGAATGGCGTGAGCAGCGTCCGTTGCCAGGTAATCCAGAAACATCGTCGCCTGGGCACGATTCCGGGTCGTCTCGACCAGGGCAACAGGATACAAAATCCGGCTCCCCGGCAGATCGGTGATCACCGTAACCTGTTCCTTGGCAAGCTTGGCGTCGGTGGCGTAGATCAAGGCGGCATCGACCTCGCCGCGGCGCAGATAATCAAGCACCTGGCGCACGGAACTACCAAAGATCAGTTTCTCTTCCAAGGCATTCCATAAGTTGGCCGCGACCAGCGCCTCTTTGGCGTATTGACCAGCAGGAACGCTTTCCGGTTTGCCAATGCCGATCCGTTCCACCTGGGCAGAGGTCAGATCCTCAAGCCCGCGCAGAGGTAACGTGCTGCCGACTGGTTTGGCCAGGACCAAGGTGTTCCCGGCAAAATTTTTGCGGCTCTCCAGAGCAATGAGCCCCTTGTCCTGGGCCTGATCCATGTGCTTGACACTGGCCGAGGCAAAGATGTCAACTGGCGCGCCCTGACTCATCTGGGCCAGGAGGTCGCCGGTCGCCCCGAAGTTGCAGGTTATCGTTACCTCGGGATGGTGTTGTTCGAAATCCTTAGTCAGCGCATGCATGACATTGGTCAGGCTCGCCGCCGCCGAGATGATGATGGTCCCTGGCGCATCGGCTGCCGATGCTTGCGGTGCGAAAGAAAAAAGACCGAACACCATTACCAGCAAAAACGTTTTGATTTTTCGCCATTGTCCCACGATACGTCCTCCTCGCATGTCATTTTATCGCCATGAAGTTTGTAAAAGTTTTCCCGATCCATACAGGATTATCGTGCTGACCACGGTAATGACCAGGACCAAATAATTCGCCTGCTGATAGTCCCCACCCTGCACGGCATCATATACCGCCATGGACAGGGTCTGGGTCCGGCCGGGCAGGTTGCCCGCCACCATGAGGGTGGCGCCGAATTCGCCCATGGCCCGGGCAAAGGCCATCATGCTGCCGGCCAGGATGCCGCGCCAGGCCAGGGGCAAGGAGACGCGCAGAAATACCGTCATCCCCGAGGCGCCCAGGGTGGCGGCGGCCTCCTCGCATTGCTTGTTCACCGACGCAAAAGCGGCCCCGGCCGACTTGAACACCAGCGGCAAGGAAACCACCATCGCCGCCAGCACCGCCCCCTGCCAGGTAAAGATCAGCGAGATGTTGAAGGTCTCATGGAGCCAGCGGCCGAAGATGCCGTGCCTGCCGATCAGCACCAGCAGATAATAGCCCAGAACCGTGGGCGGCAACACCAGCGGCAGGGAGAGCACGACCTCGGCCAGATCCCGACCCCAGAACTTTCCGCGGCTGAGCAGGAAGGCGGCAGTCACCCCGACCACCATGGCGCCGGCCGTGGCCAGCAAGGCAACCTTCAGGGTAAGGAGCAGGGGAGTCATGGTCTGTCGCCCTCTTCTAGGTCCGCCAGAAAGCGGCGGGTTTCATCGCTCAGATAACGGCGAAATCTTTCATCCATGGCCCGGAAGGCGGCTATGGCGCGCACGCCGCGCGGTGTCAATATGGTGCCGCCGCCGCGTTTGCCCCCGCAGGTCTTGCTGACCAGCGGCGCGCCGGCCTGGCGGTTCATGGAATCGACCAGATCCCAGGCGTGCTTGTAGGACATCTCCATGGAACGGGCCGCCTGGGCGATAGAGCCGAACTGGTCGATCCGTTCCAGGAGCACGATCCGGCCATAACCCAGGAAAGTCCCGGCCTCCCCCTCCAGCCAGAGGCGGCCCCGACAGTAGTAATTCGTGCCGTTGTCCCTGTGCTCTTTGCCATGGTTGTCTTGCATATGCGTTATATATACCAAAATATAACGCCTGGGTCAAACGCTACGCTCACAGGCAGCCGCTGCCGTTCCCCGAGCAACTCTTATTGCCGCAAGAAAGGCTTCTGCTCTTAAGAATCGCTGGATTCTTGCCTTCATAAATGGCGGCCAACCCCTGCTCGATAAAGCCGTTCATAGTAATGGCCTTCAAGCCAGTTTTCTCCAGGGTCTCGCGCGGGGTTTCGCCGATGCCGCTCGAGAGCACGGCCTGGCAGTCGCCCAGCAATCGGGCGAGTTTGAGCCAGCGCCTGAGGCCGCCGCCGGGGTCCGGGGCGTTACGTTTCTCAACCAAACGATAGCCGGCTTCATGGCGTTCCCAGATTTCAAAGGAGTGGGCCTCGCCCAGATGCTGGTTGACCAGCACCCCCTCCTGGGTGGCAATGGCCACGTAGGGTCGGGGTTTGCTTGCCGCGGGCAGTTTGGCGCAGGCGGAGAGACAACCGCGAAATTCCTCGGTGCGGTCCTCATCCAGCAGACCAACGGCGTCGGCGCGGCAGCGGGTGCAATGGCGCATCTGGGGCAGATATTTTTCCGCTCTGCTGCGTACCTCCTCCATGGTGGCGGCGGAGGGCTGCTCAATGGAACCGAACACGGTATCAACGTTGGGAAAAAGCGCCATGCAGTTGAACAGGTCAGCGCCCAGATCGCGCATCTTCTCGGCCACCGCCTCAATGTGATGATCATTGATGCCAGGGATGAGGATGGTGTTGATCTTGACAGTGATGCCATGCGCCTTCAGGCTGGCCACCGCGGCAAGTTGCCGGGCGAGCAGAATCTCCGCCCCTTGGCGCCCCTTGTGGATGACCTTGCCATCCTGCACCCAACTGTAGATCCTGGCGCCAATCTCCGGGTCCACGGCGTTGATGGTGATGGTGACGTGCGAGACGTTCATCTCCGCCAGTTCCGGGATATAAGGGCCGATATTCATGCCGTTGGAGGCGAGGCAGAGCAGGATCTCCGGGAAATCGTCGCGCAATTGGCGCAGGGTGGCCATGGTCTCCTCGCCATTGGCAAAGGGGTCGCCCGGGCCGGCAATGCCAGCCACGGTGATGCGCGGCTCCTTGGCCAGCACCTTGGTCATGTATTCGCCAGCCTGATCCGGGGTGAGCACGGTGGAGGTCACGCCTGGCCGCGACTCGTTAACGCAGTCGTACTTGCGATTGCAGTAGTTGCACTTGATATTGCACTTCGGCGCCACCGGCAGATGCACACGGCCAAACTGGCCTTTGGCGCCAGGGTTGAAGCAGGGATGACGACTCATGTCCAACTCTTTCTTGCTCATCATGCTCTCCTTGTCTGGACTAGCGTTTTGGTGCTTTGGTAGGTTGGGTTAGCGAAGCGTAACCCAACAATATTCCGTCGGGTTACGGCAAAAACCGCCTAACCCGACCTACCTGTCTAGCGATCAGCATTCAGCTGTCAGCGGTCAGCTAAAAACCCGATCAAATAAGTACCCTAAGCTTTCAGCCTTCAGCTTTGAGCCTTCAGCTCTCACTCACATATAGCTGTAGCCAACCGGCGAGGCTGACTGCT
>DYDL01000472.1 GCA_020717925.1 Desulfocapsa sp. | reverse complement strand
AATAGGTCGCCGATTGATACGGGCTGTCCGCATTGCCATTCAGAGCATATAAGGCCGCCGAATTGTTTTTGCCGGTATTGCCGTTCGAAATAAAGGTTTGAATGCTTGCTCCCGCCGACCATCTTCCATATATCCTCGTCCCCCCGCACGTGCTCCCGTCCCATGTCATGCCATAATCGCAGTGCGTGGTGTACATCCGCACGTTGCCATCGGGTGAGGTTCCGGCATACACCGTCCCGTCCGAGCACTCCGTCCCCACGGCAGGCGGCGTGACGGCCGAGCACGCATCCGCCACCGTTGTGACGCTCCACGTCCCTGATGAGCGTTGCCCCACCAGAACCGACGCCGTCACCTCGGTCCCATAATTGGTTGAGGACGTCAGGCGGATGGCGATCGTATCGCCCGTCACAAAGTTCGCCGACGTTCCTTGCAGCACGCCATTCTTCAAAATCGTGCAGCCAGAGCACTGCGCCGCCGCCGTGCAGCCAAAGCCCGTCAGCGTTTGCGTGTCGCTGGTGATCTCTGTGCTAACCGCCACGTCCGTCTGGTTCGTGAAGCTGAACGCGTCCGGCCCCGTGCAGGCGCCATCCGCCATCGAGACCCAATCGCTGCCGTTATAGCCTTCGAACATATTGGTCGTCGTGTTGTACCGCAGCATACCCGCGACGCCCGTCGTCGGCCGGTTCGCTGAGCTGTCCTTTGGCAGGATGAGGGAGCTGTACGCCGTCCCCGTCCCCGCCAGCAGGTCAAGGATTGCCCCCGCCTGCGCCGCCGCATTGCCCACCGTGACCGCCCCGCCCGACCCGATATGCAGGCGCTCTGTGCCATTGGTGGCGACGCTGACCGTCTGCGCGGCGTCGGAGAACAAGCCCGTCGTCACGTCATCACTGCGGGACGGCGAGGTGTGCGTGGCATCCGCGCCAAGGTACATGGTCGATCCCGCTGTGGCGGAGGTCGTCAGCGTGAACCATGCCGGAGTCGTGCCTTCATAAATCTCAATGCTATGCAGATCATTGTTGTACCGCACCATGCCCTCTACGCCAACGGGCTGCTGCGCTGTTGTGCCCTTGGGCAGCAGCAAGCTGTCGGTGCGAGACGACAAATCCAGACTCGTCCCACTCGTCACCGCCGCCGCACCGAT
>DYDL01000471.1 GCA_020717925.1 Desulfocapsa sp. | reverse complement strand
AATGGTTAGGCGGCAACCAGGGGGCAAGAAAGAGACGATGGCTTTTTTTCAAAAAAAACACTTGCAAGGTGCGGGGCTGGTGGTGGCCCTGGCGATGATTCTTTTTTTGAGCGGCCCGCAGGTGAAGATAGATACAACGCTTCACCCTGTGAGTCTGCCGCCTGATCTTGATGCCTATCTGGCGCGGAGCGAGGCTGTTTATACTGATATTGTTCCCGGTACGGAGAAGAAAATCATCTGGGCCGACAAGCCGGGCGAACAGACGCCTTTAGCCGTGGTTTATGTCCATGGGTTTTCCGCCTGTCGTCAGGATACGGCGCCGCTTGCGGCGATGGTCGCCGGGCAGCTTCATGCCAATCTCTATGCAACCCGTTTGACCGGGCATGGACGAGGCAGCGACGCCATGCTGGACGGCAGCGTCAACGGTTGGGTCAATGATATGCGTGAGGCCGTGGAGATCGGGAAGCGGTTGGGGCGGCGGGTGGTGTTGATGGGGATTTCCACAGGTGGGACGCTTGCGACCTGGCAGGCGGCACAGGCGCTTGAGGATGAGGTTGCGGCGCTGGTGCTGGTTTCACCCAACTTTGGGCCGGTTGACCGGAGGACCATGATTCTTACCTGGCCCTGGGGAGCCCAGTTGGCCGAATTACTGGTTGGTAAAACCCGGAGCTGGCAACCGATAAACGAAGCGCATGGCCGCTACTGGACGCATTCCTATCCGGTTCGCGCCCTTGTGCCGATGATGGGAGTGGTGAAGCTGGCCCGTTCCCTTGATCTGGCTACGCTCAAGGCCCCGACCCTGATTGTCTATTCCCCTGAGGACAAGACGGTTGATACCAGAGAGATCGTGGCCGCTTTTCAGAATATGGGGGCGGAAAAGAAGAGCTTGCTGCCGTATCAAGGGGCCGGAGATCCCGCCCAGCATGTACTGGCCGGGGATATTCTGTCTCCCGCCGCCACCCTGCCATTGGCCCGGATTATTGTCGAGTTCCTGGCCGGCTTGGCGGATAAGTGATTCTAAGTCGCATTCAAACCAATATCTTCGTCGACTGCGCTACGCGGCTCCTCACCGTACTCGTTGTACTGCTTCATCGCCGCTCGCTTGTCTTCTCGATCTTGTTCTGAATGCAACTTAGAATGAGTATTAC
>DYDL01000470.1 GCA_020717925.1 Desulfocapsa sp. | reverse complement strand
AGCCAAAGGAAGGCCAGGGACACCGTATGCGTTTTCACTGCCCACAGTGCGGCTTTGCCAAGGAAATTCCCGACCGGTTCAAAAACCGCGCTCTGACATGCCCGCAATGCCGGCACAGCCAGGCCGGCGCCACCCCTTCCCCTGTCTCCCTCGCCAGCCAGACCGAAACCATCCTCTTCTACTGCCATACCTGCGGCTTCCGCAAGACCATTCCCTTCAAGTTTTCCGGCGCCACGGCCAAGTGCCCGCAATGCCGGACACAGGTGTTGGTCACCGATTATCGCGATTACTGGAACCTAACACGCAGCCCGTTTCCGGCCGGTAACCATCCTGACTTCTTCTTCGAGGGCTACGACCATGTCGAGGCCCTGGAACGGCTCTTTTACATAGTTGAAGACGGCGACATGCACTTCGGCCTGCTTACCGGCGATATCGGCTGCGGCAAGACCCTCACCCGCCTGGTCTTCAAGAAAAAACTCTTCAACCAGAACTATGAACTGGTGGACCTGGAAAACGCCAATCTGACCTTTCCCTTTCTGCTGCTTGAAATCCTGCAGAGCCTCGGGGCAGCCGACAGTTTCGCCGACCGCCCCATCGACAACAGCGCCCTCTTTTACCTGCTGCGGGAATTTAAGAAGGTTCTCAAGGATCGCATCCATGCCAAGGGCAAGCGGTTGCTCATCATGCTGGACGAGGCCCAGCAACTCGACCAGCAGACCATGATCGAACTGAAGAATCTCACCAATATCACCCTGGGCCATCAATGCCCGGTCACCATCATCCTGATCGGCCAGCCCGACCTGCGAGATCTGGTCAAAACCCTGCCCCAGGTGGACCAGCGCATCAGTCTCCGTTACCATCTGCCTCCTCTGCGCCCCCAGGAAATCGCGGACTACGTGCACCATCGGCTGGCCGTGGCCGGCAACCAGCGAACCGAGATCTTTGCCCCGGACACAGCCGATTCCCTGCACCGCATTACCGGCGGCGTGCCCCGGGAGATCAACCGGGTCTGTAAACTGGCGCTGGCCCGCGCCTGCACCATGAAAAGCCGAGTTGTGGATGCGGACATGCTTGAATCAATTGCCCTTGACCTGCGTCGACAGGACGGGCTGGTCGCGCCTTGAACCATGCCGGAAACCC